>CALBUZ010000181.1 GCA_937969105.1 uncultured Collinsella sp.
AAAACAGCTACCGTCGGCTCCATGAACCATGACGACAACTAGTGGGGTAATTCGGTTTAGTATCCATTCGCGCTCACATGCAATTTCGCTGAAGGGCCGGCATTGTGCCGGCCCTCTTTTTTGCACTTGCGCGGCGGGATGGTAATATCGTTACGTTTGAACTGTTTCGATGTGAAACCGAGGAGATTCCCTCTATGAGTGCTGACTACCCGTCAATGACTACGGCCGAGATTCGCTCTAAGTTCCTCAACTTCTTTGAGGAGCGCGGTCTTAAGCTCTATCCTTCTTCGTCCCTTGTTCCCGACGATCCCTCGCTGCTGCTTGCCAACGCCGGCATGAACCAGTTTAAGGAGTACTACCAGGGCAAGAAGACCATGAAGGAGATCGGCGCGATCTCTTGCCAGAAGTGCGTCCGCACCAACGACATCGACTGCATCGGCGAGGACGGCCGTCACTTGTCGTTCTTCGAGATGCTCGGCGATTTCTCTTTTGGCGGCGTCTCCAAGGAGCAGGCTTGCGCCTGGGCCTTTGAGCTCATCACCAAGGAGTTCAAGCTGCCGCTCGACCGCCTGTACTTCACCGTCTTTACCGAGGACGACGAGACCCATGACGTGTGGCGCTCCCTGGGCGTTGCCGAGGACCACATCTCCCGCCTGGGCGAGGACGACAACTTCTGGGCCGCTGGCCCCACCGGCCCCTGCGGTCCGTGCTCCGAGATCTACTTTGACATGGGCGAGGAGGTCGGTTGCGGCAGACCCGACTGCAAGCCCGGCTGCGACTGCGACCGCTTCCTTGAGTTCTGGAACCTCGTGTTTACCCAGTACGACCGCCAGGAGGACGGCTCCATGCCGGAGCTGCCGCACCGCAACCTCGATACGGGCATGGGTCTGGAGCGCATGGCCGCTATCATGCAGCACAAGACTGCCAACTACGACGGCGATCTGATGCAGCACCTCATCAAGCTCGGTGAGGAGATCAGCGGCAAGACCTATGACGCCGACGATTACTCCGGCGCCAGCCGCTCCCTGCGCATCATCGCCGACCACTCCCGTGCTGTCGACTTTATGATCTCGGACGGCATCCTGCCCGGCAACGAGGGTCGCGAGTACGTCCTTCGCCGTCTGCTCCGCCGTGCCGTGTTCCACGGTCGCCTGCTGGGTATCGAGGGCGCCTTCCTGACCAAGTTCATCGACGAGGTCAACGCTCAGATGGGCGAGGCCTATCCCGAGCTGCTCAAGAACGTCGCGCTCGTCAAGGGTATCGTCGCCTCCGAGGAGGAGCGCTTCTCCACGACGCTCGACAACGGCCGCGTTTACCTGGACGAGGCCCTGGCAGCGCTTGCCGAGGGCGCTGTGCTTCCGGGCGATGTCGCCTTTAAGCTGCACGACACCTTTGGTTTCCCCATCGATTTGACCGTCGAGATCGCGGGTACCGCTGGCCACGACGTCGACATGGACGGCTTCACTGCCTGCATGGAGGACCAGAAGGCCCGCGCCCGCGCCAACGCCAAGGGCGATGCCTGGGGCAGCTTCAACGACGTGTGGGTCGAGCTTTCCGACAAGGTCGCAGCGACCGAGTTCGACGGCTATGACAACGATGTGATCGAGGGCGCCAAGGTTGTCGCCATCGTGCGCAACGGCGAGTCCGTCGAGTCCGCAGCCGCGGGCGAGGATGTCGAGGTCGTGCTCGACCGCACCCCGTTCTATGCCGAGATGGGTGGTCAGCAGGGCGATGCCGGCAAGCTTTCCGCCGAGGGCGTTGTTCTGACCGTTGCCGACACCAAGAACCACAACGGCCTGTATGCCCACGTCGCGCACGTTGCCGATGGCACGCTGACTGTCGGTGCCGCTGTTACCGCCGCGCTCGACGCCGAGCGCCGTGGTTTCCTGCGCCGCAACCACACCGCCACCCACCTGCTCGACGCTGCGCTTAAGCAGGTCCTGGGCGAGCATGTCTCCCAGGCCGGCTCGCTGGTGACGCCCGAGCACCTGCGCTTTGACTTTACGCACTTCGAGGCCCTTTCCTCCGAGCAACTCAAGGCTGTAGAGGACCTGGTCAACCAGCAGATCTTCGCCTCCAAGCCGGTCGTGACCCGTGTTATGGGCATCGACGAGGCTAAGGCTGCCGGCGCAGTCGCTCTGTTTGGAGAGAAGTACGGCGATGTCGTCCGCGTTGTCTCCGTGGGCGCTGAGGACCAGCCGTTCTCCCGCGAACTCTGCGGTGGCACACACGCTGCCAACACCGCCGAGATCGGCCTGTTCAAGATCATTTCCGAGTCCTCCACTGGCTCCAATGTCCGCCGTATCGAGGCCGTGACCTCTAAGGGTGCCCTCGACTATATGGCCGACCGCCTGGCACTCGTTGACGCCGCTGCTACTGCGCTCAAGTGCCGCGTCGACGAGGTTCCCGCTCGCGTGGAGAACCTGCAGGCCGAGCTGCGCGAGACGTCCAATAAGCTCAAGAAGGCTCTGACCGGTGGCTCCTCCGACGCCATCTCCAGCGCCATCGAGGGCGCCGTCGAGCTGAATGGCTACAAGCTCGTTGTTGCTGAGCTTCAGGGTCTCGAGGCCGCTGACCTGCGCAACGTTTGGGATACCGTGCACCAGAAGGTCGCCGGCCCTGTCGCCTGCGTTGTTGCCAGCGTGACTGAGAAGGGCACTCCGGCCCTGCTCGCTGCCGGCTCCGATGACGCCGTCAAGGCCGGTTTCCACGCCGGTAACGTGATCAAGCAGATCGCGGGTCTGGTCGACGGTCGCGGTGGCGGTCGTCCCAACATGGCCCAGGCCGGTGGCAAGAACGCTGCCGGCATCGCCGATGCCCTCGCGGCCGCTAAGACCGCGCTCGGCGCCTAAGAATCTAAGAAGTCGCTGTGGTTGCGCTCGCGCTGGACATAGGGGAGACCAGGATTGGCATCGCCGTCTCGAGCCGTGATGGCAAGATGGCGATGCCTGTCAAGGTGCTTCCTGCTGCCGAGGTCACTGGCATGGCAAAGACGTTTCGCTACCTGGTCGAGGACTATGAGCCCGATATCCTGGTAAGCGGACGTCCCTTGACCATGGCCGGTGAGCCCGGCCCCCAGGCCGAGCGCGTCGCCGCCGTGGCCCAAAAGATTGCCGACGAGCTCGAACTTCCGCTGGAGTTTGAGGACGAGCGTCTGTCCTCGCAGGAGGCCAAGCGAATCCTGCGAGAGCAGGGGCTCAACGAAAAGCAGATGAGGGGCAAGATTGACATGATCGCCGCCAGCCTGTTCTTGCAGACATGGCTCGATCGTAAAAACGAGGAGGTTCAGCATGCCTAGCGCTTCTGATCCGCGCCAGCAGAATCGTACACGGCAGCCCGCGCCGCGCCCTGCTCAGCCTGGCCAGCGCCCGGCGCAGCCGACGCACCGTTCGGCTCAGCCTACTCAGCGTGCTGCTCAACAGCCCGCCGCTCGTCCCGCGCAGCCCGCTGGCGGCGCTCGTTTTAAGCAACAGGTTCCTGCCCAGCGCACGCAGGGGCAGGCCCCGCAATCACGCTCCCACGCACATCATGCTCATGGCTCGCACGGCGTTGCTCCAGCCACGCGTTCGAGCTATAACACGCACGCCCGCCGTGGTGCCCAAAAGAAAAGCTCCCCGGTGCCTTTGATTGTCGGTGGCGTCGCCGCCGTGCTTGCGCTTGTCGCGATCGTTTTCTTTGTCGTGCCAGCCGTTAAGGGCTTCTTTGGCGGTGAGGATGCGAAAGTCGTTGCAGGCCAGCAGGTTACTATCACGATTCCCGATGGTGCCTCGGGTGACAGCATCGCTTCGATTCTCTCTGAGAACCATATCGTCGAAAATCCCAAGGATTATTACGCGGCGGTCAAAAAGCTCAACGCGGACATGTCGCTTCAACCTGGCACGTACTCGTTCACGACGCTGATGGATGCGACCAAGGTCGTTCAGCAGCTCATGGAAGGCCCCAATGCGGGCTCCGATGCGCTGACTATCCCTGAGGGCCTGACGGTTGATCAGGTCGCCGACCGCGTGGCCAAGGCATACGGCAGTATCTCGAAGGAAGACTTCCTCAATCAGGCAAAGGCGTCCAACTATGTGAAGGACTATAGCTTCCTTGAGGGCGCCGCGAACGATTCGCTCGAGGGTTTCCTGTTCCCCAAGACGTATTCGTTGGGCAAGGACCCAAGCGCCGATGATGTGATTCGCGCCATGCTTGACCAGTTCAACGCTGAGTATAAGTCGCTTGACTTTGCCAGCTGCGAGGCCAAGATCAAGGAGCGCTATGGCGTGGAGATGTCCGATTACGACATCGTTAACCTTGCCTCGATTGTCGAGCGCGAGGGTCTCAACGCCGATCAGCGCGCGCATGTGGCATCGGTTTTCTATAACCGTCTGGCGGGCAAGCTCGATGGCCTGCGCTACCTCAATAGCGATGCGACCATGATGTACGTCACCGGCGGCGAGGTTACCGCCGACGACCTGCAGAGCGATAGCCCGTATAACACCTATAAGCACGAGGGCCTCCCGCCCACGCCCATTTGCTCTCCGTCGCTCGAGGCGCTCAAGGCCACCCTTGAGCCGACCGACTCCGATGACCTGTATTTCTACATTACGCAGGACGAGGAGTATTTCTCGAAGACCTACGAAGAGCATCAACAGTCTTGGAATTGATCATGAGGATTTTTAGCCCCAAACGATATGTTGCCTCGGTCGATCGCATCGACCTCGATACCCTCTGGGCCGACGGCAAGCGCGCCATTCTGCTCGACCGCGACAACACCCTGGTGCCGCGTGATACCGAGCAGGTTCCCGCTGCGGTCTCCGCCTGGCTCGAGGCCGCCCATGCCAAGGGCTTTAAGCTGTGCATGGTGTCCAACAACTGGCATCGCGACCAGGTCATGGCGTCGGCTCGTGAGTTGGGGCTCGAGGCCATCAGTCATGCCATGAAGCCGGCGCCATTTGCCCTCAAAGCGGGCCTTAAGCGTCTGGGCGCCACGGCCGACGAGGCCGTGCTGATCGGTGACCAGCTGTACACCGACGTATGGAGCGGAAACTTTGCCGGCGTTGACACTATTCTGGTCAAGCCGCAGGCAACCCAGGACCTGTGGTACACGCAGATCTTCCGTATCTTTGAGCGCCGGGCCCTGCGCGACCTTCCCTGCGAGGAATAGGTTTCGCCATGTCTCAGCACATCAAACACGGCTGCGACCATATCTTCTTTATCGGCTTTTTGGGCGCGGGCAAGTCGACGCTTGCGCGCAATGTAGGCACTATGTTCAAGCGTCGATTCATCGATACCGATCGTTTGGTTGTGCGTCGATGCGGCAAGTCGGTGACCGAGATATTTAAGACCGAGGGCGAGGATCGTTTTCGCGAGCTCGAGACCTCGGCACTCCGTTCGCTTCAGAGCGAGCGCAGCCTGCTGGTATCGTGCGGGGGTGGCATCGTCGAGACGCCGGTAAACATTAAACTGATGCACGAGATGGGTACGTGTGTGTACCTCGAAGGCGACTTTGAGGACTCGTTGCGCCAGATTCGCCGCTCCGATACTCGTCCCGATTTCCGCTCGCCCGAGCATGCTGCGCGCCTGTTTGAGCATCGCCGTCCGCTGTATCGCCAGGCCGCCGATATTACCCTTGATATTCGCAACAAGTCCTTCGAGGACGTTTCCTACCTTTGTGCCGAGATGCTTTTGGAGCGTGGATTGCTATGATTCGCCGTCAACTCATCAATTTCCAAAACCGCAGTGTCGATGTTCGTGTCGGTCTTGGCGCGTTTGAGGAACTGTCGCGCATGTTTGCCTCGGCTGTGGGCAAGCCTAAGCGCGCGATGGTGGTTTGGAGCGACGCCACATCCGAGCGTTTTGGTGAGGTTGTCGAGCATGCGCTGGTCGACGCCGGTTTTGCCGTGTCGCTGCTCGTCCTCGAGGTTTCTCCTGCCGGTGCTACGCTGGCCGATGCCGATGCCGTCTTTGGCGCCCTGTCAGCTAACGGCATTACCTGCGACGATCTCGTTGTCGCTGTCGGCGACACGGCGACCTGCTCGGTCGTTTGCTGGTGTGCCAATCAGTGGTGCGGTCGCACCGAGTGCGCCTTGCTACCGACGACGTTCGATGCCATGCTTACGGTCGCGACGACCATGAAGCCGCTCGTCGCCTCGTCGGCGAATGCGCTTCCCGCTATCGCGTTCCGTCCCGAGCCGGGCCTGGTCGTGTGTGACCTCGACCTTGTTCGTGAGGCGGACCCCGAGGGCCTCAAGCTCGGCTATGCGGTACTTGTTGGCACCATGCTTTCGAGCAGCAAGTCCCGCTGGAATCAGTTTACCGAGACCGTCCCCGAGATTCTCGCGGGCGAGGAGGTCGCGCTCGTCAATGCCGTTCAGTGGTCTCAGACTGCCCGCAAGGACGTACTGATGGCCACGAACCCGAGCGCCCGCCATGCGCTCGATTTTGGTAAGACGGGGGAGCGCACCCTGCGCGCCTGCTTGGGCGATGCCGCTTCGCAGGTCCCTGCCTACCAGCTGTTGTCTGAGGGCATGCGCTTTGAGGCGCGCCTAGCACATGATGCCTGCGACTTCGATATCGATTATGTTTTTGAGGTTGATGACTGCCTGGAGGACTTTGGTATCGAGGAGCTTGCCTTCGATCTGGAGCCTGCCGCATATATCGAGGAGTTCCGCAAGCAGCAGTTCGCCCGCTCGAACCGCAGCATGTTGCCGCTGCCCGCGGCACTCGGCGCCATTCGTCTAACGAGTGTCGAGGACGAGGTTCTTGAGCGCCATGCTCACGCCTACTTGGCTTCCCGCAAAGAACTTCTCTAAGATTTATTGACATCCATCGTCTTTCGTATCATGTTGAGGGACGGGTTTCCAATCGGTTGCGGTTCGCATGCGATTCCGACGTTCGGTTGAGACCCGTCCCGCACTTTTTGAGACAATAAGAAAGGAATCTGCATGTCTGAGTTTGCTGCCGGTCCTGCCGGTCGTATCGAACGTGTCCGTGCGCTGATGGTCGAGCGCGGCTACGACGCTATCGTGGTGCGCGACGAGGCCAATCTTCGTTGGCTCACGGGCGTGAAGGGCGTCTTCGACTACACCTTCGAGTTCCCGCACGCGGCGTTTATTACGGCTGACCAGTGCCTGTTCCATACCGACTCGCGCTACCTCAACAGCTTTGAGGAGAACACACCCGCCGGCAGCCCCTGGGTCTACGACATGGACGAGGGCACCATCCCCGGTTGGGTCGCCGGCAAGATCGCAGCCAACAAGTGCCGCGTCTGCGCTGTCGAGGACGATATGCAGATCAACTTCTACCAGGGTATTCAGCGTGGTCTGGAGGATCGTTCCGTCGCCTGCATGTTGCCGCTGATGCATGACGACATCCGCAAGATGCGCGCCATCAAGGACGCCGAGGAGATTGAGCTCATGCGCCATGCGCAGTCGATCACCGACGCCGCCTTCCAGCATATGCTCGGCTTTATTAAGCCCGGCATGACCGAGAAGCAGGTTCGCAACGAGCTCGAGAACTTTATGTTCGCCAACGGTGCCGACAGCCTGGCCTTCGGCTCCATTGTGGCGAGCGGCCCCAACACCGCCAACCCGCATGCCGTACCGAGTGACCGTGTCATCGAGAAGGGCGACTTCGTCCTCATGGATTACGGCGCGGGCTACTGCGATTATCGTTCCGACATGACGCGCACCGTCGTGATGGGCGAGCCTACCCAGGAGCAGCTTGACCTGTACGCGCTCGTGCGCCGTACGCACGAGGAGTGCGTCGCTGCCATCCATCCGGGCGTCGAGGGCAACGACATTTTTAAGCTTTCCAAGAAGATCATCGGCGATGCCGGTTATGGCGATTACTACAACCATGGTCTGGGCCACGGCGTGGGCATCGACATCCACGAGCTGCCCAACTTCAACCGCAGCAAGAACACCATCGAGGTCGGCTCGGTTATCACCATGGAGCCCGGCGTGTATCTGCCCGGTGTGGGCGGCGTGCGCCTGGAGGACTACGGCGTGGTCACCGAGAACGGCTACGAGCCCTTCACCAAGACTCCGCACGACCTGCACGTCATCGACTGCTAGCCCATTTCGATAGATTTTTGGGGCGGGGCGTCCGGAGCAATTCGGACGCCCCGCGTTCTCTTTTTATGCGCTCGCTGCAGGCGAGCTCTGCAAGTGTATAATTTCGGTCGTATGTAATTTGGACGCTTGTGCGTTCTGCCCATAACAAGAAAGGTCGCTATGCCTACCATTTCTACCGCCGACTTCAAGAACGGCCTCGGTCTCCGCATTAAGGACAAGGTCTACACCATCGTCGAGTTCCAGCATGTCAAGCCGGGCAAGGGCGGCGCGTTCGTGCGCTACAAGACCCGCGACATCAAGAGCGGCCGCGTCGTCGAGAACACCTGCAACGCCGGCACCAAGTTCGAGAGCGTCATGCTCACCACCCGTGAGTTCCAGTACCTCTACAACGATGGCGCCGACTACATCTTCATGGACAACGAGACCTATGAGCAGGTTCCCGTTCCCGAGGACATGGTGGGCGAGAACTCCAAGTGGCTGCGCGAGAACGACATCTGCCAGCTGCTCTTCGCCGACGATGAGCTCATGGGCGTGACCCCGCCGATGTTCATCGAGACCACCATCGTCCAGACCGACCCGGGCTTTAAGGGCGACACCGTCCAGGGTTCCACCAAGCCGGCCACGATCGACACCGGCGCTGTCATCCAGGTCCCCATGTACCTCAACGAGGGCGAGGTTATCAAGGTTGACACCCGCGACGGCAAGTTCGTCTCCCGCGTCTAGCAACCAACTCTTCTAGGAGGACTCATGCCCCAGGAAATCAAGATTGACGGCATCGGCATTTCGCCCGATGTTCTGACCGCCATCGTCTCGCGCGCCGTGTCGGATGTCGAGGGCATCGCCTCCGTTGGCGTCAAGGACCTTGCCACCAACCTTGTCTCCATGATGCTCTCGTCCAAGGCCCCGGCTTCCGAGCCGGCGGTCGAGGCCGAGGTCGTCGGCGACAAGCTCGCACTCACCGTGCGTGTCGTGGTGTTCTTTGGCTATCCGTTCAAGAAACTCGCCGAGGCCGTTCGCGCCGCCGTGGTCGCCGCCATCGATGCCCAGGTGGGCGTCGAGGTCGAGCGCGTTGACGTTTGCATCGACGGTCTCGTTTTCCCCAAGGAGTAACCTTTGAGCCTTAAGGTCTATCGCGGGCGCACGCTTGCCCGCAGTCAGGCGCTGCAGCTGCTGTTCCAGGCCGAGGCCACGGACAGCCCGCTCGAGCGCGTCCTCGAGGGCGATTTCCTGATCTCGAAGGGTCCCCTCGACCCCTATGCGCTGGAGCTTTGCCTCGGAGCCTACGAGCACATTGATCGCATCGATTGTGCCTTGCGCGCCGTCGCCAAGAACTGGGATCTTATGCGCATGCCCGGCGCCGACCGCAACCTGCTGCGTATCGCCGTCTACGAGATGCGCTTCCTCACCGACGAGGAGGTCTCGGACGCCATCGTCATCAACGAGGCCGTCGAGATTGCTAAGGCTTATGGTACCGACCAGTCCGCATCGTTTGTCAACGGCGTGCTGGGCAAGATCGCTCGCAGCGAGGAGCTGCCGGGCGAGGACCTGTACCAGGAGCTGCTGGCCGAGGATCGCGCTCGCGAGGAGGCGCAGGCTGCCGAGGCGGCCGCCAAGGTCGCTGCCGCTCAGGCTGCCGCCGGTGTACTTGCCGAGGATGCGGACACTGCTGAGGCCGTCGAGGCCGACTCCGTCGAGGAGTAGCCATGCCAGAGGGTTCCGTCCGCAACTTCGATGAGATCTCGGATCGCCTGGACCAGATTATCGCCACCGTTCGCTCCAAGGATACGTCCTTGGAGCGTTCGCTCGATTTGTTTGACGAGGCGATTGAGCTGGGCTCCCGAGCGGTCGATATGGTCGACAAGTTTGAGCTGACGCCGCGTGAGGCCGACAAGCTCGAGCAGGAATACGATGAGGATGCGGCAAATGAGTCCCAAGATAGACAGGCTGCATCCCCGGATACGAATGGTTGATGGCATTCATGAAACGCGTGCGTCTCGATGACGAACTGATTTCACAGGGCATCTGCGCCGATCGCGCGGATGCCCTTCGCACTCTTATGGCCGGCTTGGTCTCGAGCGGCGGTGAGCGTTTGACCTCTCCGGGGCTCAAGGTGACGCCGGGCCTGCCACTGCACGTTAAGGGGCGCATTCCGTACGTTGGGCGCGGCGGCCTTAAACTCGAGGGTGCGCTCGAGGCGTTTTGTATCGATCCCACGGGCCTTGCCTGCCTGGACGTAGGCTGCTCTACCGGCGGCTTTACCGATTGCCTTCTCAAGCGCGGCGCCGCGACCGTTGTCTCGGTCGACGTGGGCCGTGCCCAGTTTGATTGGTCGCTGCGCCAAGACGATCGCGTGACGCTCCACGAGCGCACGAATGTAACGCAGTTGCCCGAGCTTGGCTACGGCGGCGCTATCGACCTAGCCGTGTGCGATGTGTCGTTTACGAGTATCGCGAATATCATCGACGCCGTGCTGGCGTGCCTGAAGCCTTCGGGTTCGTTTTGCACGCTCGTAAAGCCGCAGTTTGAGGCGCCGGCTGCGCTGGTGGGCGAGGGCGGTATCGTGACCGACCCCGCCGTGCGTGTCGACACGCTTGTTGCGGTAATCGAGCTGTTTGCCGCGAAGGGCCTCTTCCCGGTCGACGTGTGCGTGTCGCCCATCCATGGCGCTAAGGGCAACGTTGAGTTTTTCCTGTACGGCACGAGGTTTGCCCCCGGCGAGCGCGCCGAAAATGAGTTGCAATCCCAGGTATCGGCTTTGAGCGAGAAAGCGGCAACGCTATGAAGGTCTTTCTGGTTCCCAATTACTACAAGCAAGAGGCGGTCGAGAGCGGCCTGATGCTCGAGCTCTGGCTGACGCGCCAGGGCTACGAGGTCGCATGGGCGGCCGATCAGCGCTCGAAGATTCAGAGCACGCCCGATGTTGAAGATGCCGACTTGGTCATCACGCTCGGCGGCGACGGCACACTGCTGCGCGCCGCCCGCATTCTCAACTACCGCGAGATTCCCATTTTGGGTCTTTCCTATGGCCACCTGGGCTTTTTGACGGCGGCCAGTCCCGAGGAACGCGATATTTTGCAGGTTGTGAGCGATGCCCTGTCCGGTGAGCTCCACGTGAGCCGCCGCGCCACCATCGCCGCGGATATCGTCTCGGTGCGCGATGACGGCACGAAGGATGTCGTGCGTTCGTTCGCCCTCAACGACATGGCGCTCACGCGTGGGCCCCTGTCTGATATGGTCGAGTTTGACATCACGGTTTCCGGCCATCATATCGATCGCCTGCGCGGTGACGGTGTCGTCGTGTCGACGGCGACCGGCTCCACCGGCTATGCGTTGAGCGCCGGTGGCCCTATCGTCAGCCCTGATTACACGGGCATGGTCTGCGTGCCGATCGCGCCGCATACCATTCAGGCTCGCGCCTTCTTGACCTCCCCGAGCGATGTCGTCGAGATCTTTATGTCCGATGATCGCCCGAGCGTGCCGGCTATTGCCATCGACGGACAGTTTATTACCTGCGACGGCACGGTTGAGAGCGTGGCTGTGCGTCGCGGTCCCGGCGATGTGCTGCTGCTGGATTACGGTCCCGAGAGCTTCTATAACTCGGTGAGTCGCGTGTTCTATGGAGTGCGTCATGATCGATGAGCTGCAGGTTTCCAACATTGCACTCATTCGCGAGGCGACGTTGGTGCCGAGTGCCGGCTTGACCGTTCTGACCGGTGAGACCGGTGCTGGCAAGACCGCGCTGCTTTCGGCGCTCAAGCTTATTTTGGGCGAGCGCGCCGATTCGTCGACGGTTCGCGAGGGCGAGGCGCTTGCCAGCGTCGAGGCGCGCCTGTTCGACGGCCCGCACGACACGGATGGCTTCACCGTGCAGCGCAGCCTTTCTGCCGAGGGCCGCAGCCGCGTAAAAATTGACGGCCGCATTGCCAGCGTGCGCGAGCTTTCGGAGCGCGTCGGCGTGATGATGGATCTATGTGGCCAGCATGAACATCAGCGCCTGCTCGACCCGGCGCACCATGTTGCCATGGTCGATGCTTGGGCTGGGCGCGCGGCGCTTGAGGCGCTCGAGAAGTATCGCACCTGCTTTAAGGCTTCGCGTGCCGCCGCCAAGGAGCTTCGCCGTGTGGAGGAAGCCTCGCGTGCGCAGGGGAGTCGCGTCGAGGAAGCGCGTTTTGCCCTCGAGCGTATCGCCGAGGTCGACCCCAAGCCAGGCGAGTACGAGGAACTCGAGGAGCTGCTGCCTCGCTCGGAGCACGCCGAGGACTTGGTGGCGACGGCAAACGAGGCCCATGAATCGCTTGCTGCCGAAGGGGGAGCGCTCGATGCCGTGAATGGCGCCGTGGCCGAGCTTTCACGCATGGCTGCCGTCGATCGCAAGCTGGGCGACATTGCCGATGCGCTTTCGGATGCCTGTATCTCGCTTGAGGATTGTGCCAACGAGCTGCGTGCCTATCGCGATGGCGTTGCGTTTGACCCTCGTGAGCTCGCTCGCATGCGCGAGCGGTATTCCGACCTCAAGGGCCTGCTGCGTCAGTGGGGTCCCACCATGGACGATGTCTTTGCCATGCGCGACCGCTCACAAGAGCTGCTGTCTCTAGTCGATGATGGTGATGAGCAGATCAAGAAGGCTCGCGAGGCACTCGGGAGCGCTGAACGCGATCTTTTTGCTGCTGCTAAGGCGCTTAAGCGCGCGCGGAACACCGCTGCCCCGCGCTTTTGTCACGAGGTTGGCCGTCAGATGGCGCGCCTGGAGATGGGCGGTGCCGAGCTGGTCTGGGAGTCGCGCGATCTTCCGCGTGCCGAATGGACGCCGGCGGGCCCTTCGAGCTACGAGCTGCTATATCGCAGCGGCGCCGGCTTGACACCTCGTCCATTGCGCCGCATTGCCTCGGGTGGCGAGTTGAGCCGCGTTATGCTGGCGAGCAAGGTGGTTTTGGGTAACGCTGATGGTGTCGATACGCTGGTTTTCGACGAGGTTGATGCCGGTGTCGGCGGCTCCACCGCCCGTGCGCTGGCCGGTGTACTAGCCGATCTTGCCGCCACGCATCAGGTGATTGTCGTAACCCACCTGGCGCAGGTCGCCGTCATGGCCGACAAGCATTACGTGGTCAGTAAAGAGCCCGGCGACGTTCCCCAAACGCATCTGGACGAGGTGACCGGCGATGCCCGTACCGCAGAGATCGCCCGTATGCTGAGCGGCGATCAATCGGAGGCAAGCCTAGCGCATGCTAAGCAGATGCTGGAAGAGGCTCGAGGTTAGAACGAGCCGCCACATGCATGTCCGACCCGGAAGCCACGAAACCGGCCCATCTACTACGTTTAATAGGCAATCGGTAACCACGTCAAGAAATGCAATAAGAAAACCGCAGGTGGAACGCCTGCGGTTTTCTCTATTTTCGGTATGTGGTTGGGCCCTACGGATAAAACGTAGTAGATGGGCTGGTTTCGTGGCGAGTGGCGCCCTTCGGCTCCCCAAAATGTCTACTCCACGACCTTATCCGGTTGGATGAGCTCCTCGTAGTAGCTGATGTGCTCTCGGGCGTCCTCGATTTCGGGCAGCAGGAAGTTGTAGATGACCTCGATGATCATCGTGGCGCTCATCTTGGAGAACGCGAAGTCGCCCGTTGTCAGCAGCGCCTCGTGATTGACGGTATTAAAGGTGTAGTCGGCCAGGCGAGCAAGCGGAGACTTGCTGTCGCTGCTGATGACGACTACGGTAGCACCGCAATCGCGAGCCGCTTTTGCCATGCGGTTCAGTCGACGCGACTTACCAGAGTTCGAGATCAGCACGATAACGTCGCCGGGGCGCAACGTGAGCGCGAAACCAATCGAGGTCTCGCTGATGGTGCTTGCCATGCAGCGAAGGCCCAGCTGCGAAAACTTAAATGTCGCATCGAGCGCGACCGCGTTCGTATTGCCCACGGCGGCGAACTCAATAACGCCGGCATTCTTAAGCGCGTGCACAACTGCGGCCAACGTGTCGTGATCAATGCCGTCGATGGTCGCATTAAGCTCACTCACCTTGGCGGCGAGGATATTTTTAAGGCTCTGCTCCATGTTGTCGAGCGAGACCTCGTCGGTCAGGCCCTCGTTGCGCTGACTCTCTAAGTCGCGAGCCAACGAAAACTGAAAGCTGCGGAAGCTGCCAAAGCCCAGCTTGCGGCAGAAGCGCGAAACTGTCGCCTCGGACGTGGCAGCGGCTCGTGAGAGCTGGGCGGCCGTCAGGCGCGGCGCCTCGGACTGGTGCTCCAATATATAGTCGACAATGCGCTGCTCGGACTCGCTGTATCCCTGGTGGGTGCTAATGAGGGAAAGTGCGCTCTTGCTACTATCGGTCATGGATGGCTCCTGGT
>CALBUZ010000182.1 GCA_937969105.1 uncultured Collinsella sp.
TTTAAGGACGAATATCAAAAGGCGAGCGGGGGCTCGTCAAAAGCTAGCAAATAGCGACGTACCAAATGATGGGAGGCGAGCCGGAGACATGTTGCTCCGGCTCGCTGTGTTTATGGGGGAGGGCACATGCGCCAAAACGGATCTAACTTAAACGGGCCCTCGGGTGCGCGTCCGACGGCGCGCCGCGACCTGGGGCAGCTGCCCAGCGGTCAGCGTCGACGTCGCCGTAAGCCCGGCGCGATGTACCTCAACCATAGCCGTGGGTTTAGCGATCGCAGCGCGCGCATCGGCAACGGGCGCTCGCCGCGCCGACCGTCCCGCCTGCCCTATGCGCTCATCGCCGTGGGTTGCGCGCTCGTGCTGTTTATCGCTGCCGTCGTGGGCTACGTCAACCGCAGCGTGGACGTGGAACTCAACGGGCAAAAGACCGCGGTGCGCGTGGGCTCTACGTTGCAGAATCTTATCGACGATCAAAGCCTGACCGAAACGTACGATGCCGGCGACCTGCTGGCCGTCGACGACAGCGTGCTCAAGCGCCATGGCGGCGAAAAGCTGTCGGTGAAGGTCGACGGCAAGCGCGTGAAGCAGGGCAAATGGGATAGTCGCGAGCTTACGGGTGGCGAGAAGGTGACGGTCAAGGACGGCCGCAACGTGTACGAAAAGCACGAGGTCCAGGCCACGACCATCGAGCCAAAGCTTAAGGTCGAGGGCACGGGCGCCATTGAGTATGTCAAAACCTGGGGCGTTCAGGGCCGCTCCGAGGTATGGGTCGGCGAGCAGTCGGGCAAGACGCAGGACCGCGGCGAGGTCGTGCCCGCCACCGACTGCGTAGTCGAGTGCGCAAGCGTAGCGCCCAAGGGCAACGAAAAGTACGTGGCCCTGACATTTGACGAGGGCCCGAGCGGCGCGACCAAGCAGATCTTGCAGGTGCTCAAGGAAAAGGGCGTCACGGCGACGTTCTTCCTTTCGGGCGATGCCGCGGAAGCCTCGCCCGCTACTGCCAAAGCGATTGTCGATGCCGGGTGCGAGATCGGCTCCAACACCTACAGCGATGATTCGCTCAAGGGCGAGGATCGCGAGACGGTACGCAAGCAGATCACGAAGGGCACCGAGGCGATTAAGTCGGCGACCGGCGTCGAGACGATGTTGCTGCGTGCCCCCTACGCCGCGTTTGACGAGCAAAACTGGATCGACTCGATGGACCTGGTGTCCGCCGTGGTTTCGTGGAATATCGATTCGGGCGACTGGCTGCTCAACGGCGCCGACGAGCAAGTGTCGACCGTGCTCGACTCGATGACGCCGGGCAATATCGTGCTGCTCACCGATAGCGATGAATGTGCCGAGCAGACGCTCGAGGCGCTGCCGCAGATTATCGATGGCCTTGTCGCCGACGGCTACAAAATCGTGACGCTCAGCGACCTGGTCAAGACGGACACGGCGTTGAGCAAAAAGCTCACCTCGCTCACCAAGGTTTCCATGCCCAAAAACGCCGTGTTCCCCCAACTCCCCGAGGACGACGACGCCACAGAGTAGCCATTGGGGACATGCTTAAACGACTGGTCGTTTAGGACGGTCTTAATCGCTTTGTCCCACCGTGCTCATCCGGCTCTATGTCACGGATACGTCAGCGTTTGGTATGCCTGCAATGTGCAGCGCATAAATTCGGTGCCGCAGCGCGATGCTGATGCTATAGTTACTGCGGTTAATGAGGGTCAAGAGAAAGGTTACAGGTGAAATCCAAACCTCGACCATACAGTCGATGACCCCATGCAGGTGCTTTCTGCGCGTGCACGGGGTGTGAGCGCCGAGCGGCGTGCCGCCCGCGCATGCGTACACATATCAAAAAGTCCACGGATTGCGCGCCGGCATGGTCGCGCGGTCCGCAGGAATAATGATGGGGAGCACCATTGAATTATCTGAGTGAGATGCTCAAATTGCCGGTCTTGGACGTCGACGGCGAAAAGCTCGGCGTGGTTAACGATTTTGGCATTGCAACCGGCGAAGTTTTTCCGCACGTGACGTCGCTCGCGTTCCGTGGTCCCGGCAAGACGCCGTTTATGATCAGCTGGCGCAAATGGGTCGACCGTATCGACGAGACGGGTGTACACCTTAAGACGTCGGCCACCGAAATCCGTTTTTCGTACTTGCAGCCGACCGAACTCTTGCTCGCCCGCGACGTGCTTAACAAGCAGATTGTCGACACGCAGGGCATGAAGGTCGTGCGCGTAAACGACATCAAGTTTTCCATGTCGGGCGAAAATCAGCTGCGTCTGCTGGGTGCCGAGGTCGGCGCCCGCGGTCTGCTGCGTGCAATCAGCCCCACACTCGAGCACGTTGTCGAGGGCTTTATGAAGCACCTGGGCAAACCGCTCAGCGAGGACATTATCGCCTGGTCTTATATGGACCTGCTCGACCGTTCGACTAAGAACATCCAGCTCTCGGTGTCGCACAAGACGCTTGGCGAGCTGCATCCTGCTGACATCGCCGACATCATCGAGCAGCTCGACCCGCGCCTGCGTGCGCAGGTGTTCGCACAGCTCGACACGGCACAGGCCGCCGAGGCCATCTCGGAGTTCGATGACGACGAGCTCATGACCGAGATGCTCGAGGGCCTGTCCGATACCGACGCATCGTCGATGCTAGCCATGATGGACCCGGACGACGCTGCCGACCTGATCGACGAACTCGATTATGAGAAGGCCGAGAAGCTCCTGCGCCTGATGGGCGTCAAGGAGGAGAAGGCGATTCGTAATCTGTTAGGCTACGAGGACAACACCGCCGGCCGCATCATGACCTCGGAGTTTGTCTCGCTGCCCGCCACGGCGACGGTCGGCGATGCCATCGAGGCGATTCGCAAGCTCGACGAGGACTTTGAGAGCGTCTATTACGTCTATACCGAGGATCCGAGCGGCATGCTGACGGGCGTGCTTTCGCTGCGCACGCTGATCGTGGCCGACCGCGACGCCACGCTGGGCCAGCTCGCCTATCGCGATCTGGTCTACGTGTCGCCCGACGAGGACCAGGAAGACGTGACGGACGAGATGACCAAGTACGACCTGGTTGCCATCCCTGTCTGCGACGAGAACCGTCATATCCTGGGTATCGTGACCTTCGACGACGCCATGGACGTTATCGCCGAGGAGCATCAGGAGGACCTGCAGATCGCCGGTGTCGGCTCGGGCGACAGCGCGTCGGACGACTCGACGAACGTGCTCAGCTGGTTTGTGCATCGTCAGTACTGGGTCGTCGTGTGGGGCATCGCCTCGTGCATTATGGCGACGGTGCTGGGGACGGCGCTGGGCTCCGCGCATCTGGTGGTGTTCCCCATGTGCGCCATGCCGCTCGTGCTGCTGGCTGCCTCGCGCATGGTGTCGTTCGTCAAGAACTACTTCCTCGAGTACGACGGTCACGACGACGAGCCCAAACCGTACCTGGGATTCTTCTTCCAGAGCACGGGTATGGGCCTGATCCTTTCGCTTGTTACTTACCTGTGCGCGCAGCTGGTGCGCACCGCCGCGTTCCCCGATGCCACTATGTTTGAGGAGCAGCTCTTTACTGGCTGCTTTAATATCGCTGCCGTTATTTGCCTGGTTGGCAACATGAGCGCCGTGATTTACCTGATGGTGCTGTTCTGGCGCGATGAGCACGACCTCAATACGTCGGGTACCGCCATGAACGTCATCGCCGTCATGATCTCGTGTGTGGCGTACTGCATCGCCGCGGTGCTGCTCACCATGTCAGTCGTGGGTTAGGTGGTCGCGTGCAAAACACGAAGCAAAAGGCGAGCACCAAGCAAAAGCTGACCATTGCGGCCATCTTTGGCGCCATGGGCCCCGGTCTTCTGGCAGCGCTTTCGGGCAATGACGCCGGCGGCATCGCCACGTATTCCAGCGCGGGCGCCAGCTATGGCTATAAGATGCTCTGGATGCTTCCCGTCATGACCGTGCTGCTTATCGTGACGCAGGAGACCGCGGCGCGCTGCGGATGCGTCACGGGTAAGGGCCTGGCGTCGCTCATTCGCGAGCGCTTTGGCGTGCGCAAGAGCGTGCTGGCCATGGCGGCGCTGTTGATCGCCAACACGGCGGTGACCATCTCGGAGTTCGCGGGTATCGCGAGTGGCCTTGCTCTGTTTGGCGTTCCGGCGAGCATCTCGGTGCCGCTCGTGGCGCTGCTGGTGTGGATGCTTACCATGTCGGGCAGTTTCCAGCGCATCGAGAAGATTTTGCTGCTGGTAAGCTGCGTGTTCGTGACCTACATCGTCGCCGCGTTTATGGCCGGCCCCAACTGGGGCGAGGTCGCGGTCGACTTGGTCGTCCCTAATATCCAGAACGATCCCAGCTACGTGTCGCTCGTGGTCGCAACGATCGGTACCACCATCGCACCGTGGATGATCTTCTTGGCTCAGAATAACGTGGTCGATAAGAATGCGGGCGAGGACGACATCGTGCTGCAGCGTATTGATACCGTGAGCGGCTCGATCGCTGCTGATATCATTGCGGGCTTTATTATCATCACGACCGGTACGGTGCTGTTCCCGGCGGGTATTCAGATTAGCGATGCCGCCGATGCCGCCCGCGCGCTGGAGCCCATCGCGGGCCAGTGGTCCACGGTGTTGTTTGCCTCGGGCCTGGTCGCAGCGAGCTTTTTGGCTGCCTGCGTGCTGCCGGGCGTTACGTCGAGTGCCATCTGCGAGGCTTTTGGTTGGGAGCGCGGCGCCGACCGCAGCTGGGACGAGGCTCCGGTCTATCGCGGCATCATTACGGCCATCATCGGCATTTCTGCCGTGTTGGTGCTCATGCCTGGCGTCGATTTGTTTCAGATTATGATGACCTCGCAGGTCATCAACGGCGTGCTGCTGCCCGTAGTCTTGGTATTCCAGGTAGTTATCGCGGCGGATCGCCACATTATGGGCGCCAACCGCAACGGCCGCGTGTGGAATGTGCTCACGTGGGCGACTATCGGCGTGATTACGGTGCTGACGGTCGTCATGTTTGTGCTGCAAGCGATGGGCTACGGCGCTTAGCGCCCACTTTTGCTTCCGAACAGGCCGCAGCGATGGGCTGCGACCTGTTTTTTGCCTGCTATAGGGGGTTAGTCATATAGCAGTGGGTGGCGCGCGCAGACGTGGTGTAAGAGCGTCCCGAGGTCCGTCGCTGCAAGTCCCGATATTACTCCTTCTTGAGA
>CALBUZ010000183.1 GCA_937969105.1 uncultured Collinsella sp.
GGTGTCCCCTCCCTTTCAAGAAAGGGCGGAGGCGGGGCATGCCCCGCCTCTTACACCACATCTCTGTGCGCTACCTCCATACGTCCGCAGACGACGCTATTTCTCCTCATATGTTTAATAAAAGTAG
The DNA here is from genome assembly GCA_937969105.1 of uncultured Collinsella sp. Taxonomy (GTDB): domain Bacteria; phylum Actinomycetota; class Coriobacteriia; order Coriobacteriales; family Coriobacteriaceae; genus Collinsella. Next base: position 128 of record CALBUZ010000183.1, read on the forward strand.
CTCCTAATGGGAACAAATCTCATCAGGAGCTACTATTTATAGCAAAATAAATGCAACTATAATGGCAACAGTACTCATATTTGCCCTTTTTTGACCACGACCCTCCAGAATAGCCGCTGAGGACGACACTAAATGACATAATCCGGCACTTGGACGTTCTTATATGACTAGCCATTGAAGGACACCTAACGACTACTCCCATTCGCGACACACTGTGTCGCGAATTAAGCTGGTCCCATTATCGAAGGCCAGTGAGAGCTCCTGCCCAGAATCTCGATAGCTTAATAAAGCGCTCCCCTCCGGAAGTTCAATGAGCATCCAAATTCCAGGCTGAAAAGCAAAGGAGTATCGAAGCCGTCAATGCTCATTTCCTATCGAACACGCGGGTCAAAACAAGCTAATTAGCCTGATAAACTGTTTGTATTTTTGTCTACAAAACTGTATACAAAAAGAGTATCCGTTGACCTGTGCTCGACATTATGCCGATCGATAGGAGGCGCTATGGACGCTAAGCAGCTCGAAAAGATGATGGGGTTTGCCCCCGGAGAGTTGGAAAAGGCCGCGGAGGCATACGAAAAAGATGAGTGGCCAAAGGGCCGCACCATCAAGCTGGGAAGGCCGTCGATCTCTGATGAGCCAAGCGTTGTTTTGTCGGCACGTGTGGGTGAGTCTGTTCTTGATGCGTTTGACGCAAAAGCAAAGCGCCATGGGCAAACACGCACGGAGCGACTCAGGGAGCTCATCACGCTTGATGCAATGATTGCCTAGTTACTCACCACACCCAAACATGTACACCAGCATCCAAAGTCGACATTTTTCGACATCTTTGGATGCTGACGTACAGCTTTTGCAACATAGTCATTGGGGACGTTCTTAAATGACTAGTCGTTAAAGAACGTCCCCAATGACTAGCTAGCCGTGGAAGCGGGCTATGGGCGCAAGTGGCTGCTCGCGAAAGACGCGCTCGACGGCGGCGCGGTATTCGTCGACCTTTTTGGTCTTACGTACGAGCTTGTGGACGGTAGTGGGGTCGGCGAAAGCGCACTTGGCGTAGGACCACCACTCCTTCATACGAAAGACCGCGTTACCGCCAATCTCTTCTGCATAGGCCGCAAACAGTGTGTCGTGGAAACGCTGCAGTTCGGCTGCCGTGGCAGCAAGGCCGCCGTTGACCATGCGAGCCAGAGCGGGATTCGCGAGCAGGCCACGCCCCAACATCACATGGCGCGTGCCGGGATAGGCCTCCACCAGCGCGTCCATATCCTCAAGATCAAAAATATCGCCGTTGTAGGCGACCGGGAACGGCGCACGCTCCAGCGTCTCGCCATAAAACTCTTTGCGCGGCGAGCCCGCATAACGGTCCTTCTGCACGCGCGGATGCACGATCAGCTCTGCCAGCGGCATGCGGCAATACAAATCGAGCACACGCTCGTATTCGTCGTCACTCTCCAACCCCAACCTGGTCTTGACCGATACCGGCAGCGGAGAGCGCTCACACACGTCACTCAAGAACACCTCAAGCTCGTCCAAGTTGCGCAAAAAGCCCGATCCTTTGCCCTTGGCAACAACCGTCCCCGAGGGGCAGCCAAGGTTGAGATTGACCTCGCGGTAGCCCATGTCGGCGAGCACCTGTGCCGCCCACACAAACTCGTCCGCGTTCTTAGACATCAGCTGAGGCACTACGTTGAGCCCCTGGTTGTTGGCAGGATCGATCTCCTTAAGCGCCTTGCCGCCAAAGCGGTTTCCCACCCGCGGCGGCGGCAAAAACGGCGTGTAATAACAATCGAGCGCGCCAAAGCACTCCGCATGCACGCGACGGAACACATGCCCGGTAATCCCCTCCATGGGGGCCAACGATAGAATCATCAACATCTACTCTCAGATCAACGAACGTGACAAAGGAATCGCCCCTTTGTCACATGCATTATGCCTTGTCCTTGAGGCGGCCCACAAGGCGGAGGCGGTTACTTGACGCCAACCAGCCAACCAGTCGTCGCTGTGCAACGAAGGTGAATGGCGCCCACGATCAAGCGAGCACCAACAGCACGCTGTTGACCGCTATGTCTGAACAACAGACACCCTCCACTCATCTATACTCAAGAGCGTGTGCGCATCGCCCAAAAACGATGAGAGTCGAGGCCCCCATGCAGCAGCTCACCGAACGAGAAAAGAAACGCATCCAGCGGTACTGCATGTACCCCAAGATCGCAGCGACCGCACTCATCATGTCGTTCGTAGCATGCCTGTTGATGTTGCCGCTCCAAATGATCAACGATATCGCGTTCCACCAAAAGGAATTCCAACCCGCGGGCATATATACCGCCATCGCACTCACCGTAATCGAGCTCGCCATCTTTTGCTATTGCGCCCTTGCACCACGCTTTGGGATGCAGGGCAAACAGTGGAAGGAGCTGCAGGGCAGGCTTGCGGTAGCCCAGACCAACAAGGACCGTTCCGCGGAGGTCGCCGGCGTACTTGCCACGCAAGCTGCTGGCCGCCTGCTCAAGAACAGCGACAACGATCTCGCGCGCAACCTGGGCGGTGCCGCCGAGGTCGCCAGCGCCGTGGGGGCAGTCACCACGGCGGCAGACGTGCTGGCCGAGACCTCGAGCAATGCCGAGGCCATGGCAAACGCATACGGTGTGACGATTCCAAGCGTCAAGAAGCAGATCATAGCTCTCGCGGTGTTGCCCGTCATTGTGCTGCTTGGCGTCTACATCCCGCAGTTTGTCCAGGGAAATAACGAGCTTCAGGTAAGAAAGGCCGCAGCCGACGAGCAGCTCGCCATCGCGCAGGATGCCTTGGAGCCCGTGTGCGAACGCGTCGCCGCAGACGACCCGTACGAGTCGTATCACGACTACGGCTACCGCATTATCGGCTATCTGCGCGATAATGACCTCGGCGCTCAAGCAGCCTATGTCTACCTTTCTTTCGATGCAGATGGCATGCTCACGGACGTCGATTACACCAGTCAGATCGACCCCGAGGCAAGCCTTGCAGACAACCTCGCCCGCGCCGAGCAGGATATCGCGACGCTCTGCGCCCCGCTCAACGGGTTGGACATTTCCGTTGCCACACCGGACCTCCTCACGCCATGCGGCCTGTCGGATGAATTTAAACAGGCATTTTTAGCCGGATCCCTATATGAAGAAATCAGCATCAAGACGGAGGACGAATCTATCAAGTCGTACTACACCTTTGACACCGAGCCCAAGGAAGAGTTCGACGAATACACCCACCCGGAAATTAGGCTCATGCTCTCTGCAAAGAAGAACTAAAGGCTTACGCTCTAATTGCCGCTCGCAAACATCGTCTATATCTCGAGGTCTAATACTTCTCCGAGAAGTACAACATCCTTAAACGGTATGCTGACTTCTCTTGCAACAAACTATAACAGAAGAAATAAGAATGTCCGTCTGTATGAGATGGGAAATATTT
>CALBUZ010000184.1 GCA_937969105.1 uncultured Collinsella sp.
GGATGTGTTCTATCCGAAGTACCAGGTGACCTGGGATATGATGAACGTTGCCGGTCCGAACAGCATGTTCATGCACTGCCTGCCCGCCAACCGTGGCGAGGAAGTCGTCGACGAGGTCATGGACGATCCCGAGCGCTCCCTGTGCTGGGTCGAGGCCGAGAACCGCAAGCACTCCATTCGCGCCATCCTGGCCACTCTGTGCCCCCAGAGCGAGCCCGACGAGCAGAAGGCTGCGGCATACCGCGCCACCATCAATGAGCGCATGGCCGCTCTCGGTAAGCACGGTCTGTAAGACGTACCAGGTCGGGCGAGCTGCGGCTCGCCCGCCTTCGCATGTGTGAACAGTGTGAACAGGGGACGTAGCCCTGTTCGCGCCAGGACCCATGTCGGCGCCGATCAACGCCCGCGATGCTTCTGCTTGCACTTCAGTTTTCTCTGCTCGTAGCGCGCATCAGCCTCTTCCGCGCGGCGTCGGCTTCTTGCATGAGCTGACTCCTGCTTCAACGATTCCCTCTGCGCCGCGAGCGCCTGCTGCGCCTTGGTGCTCATCGCCGGCTGCTTGAGGGCTTTCGCCGCCTCGCGGGCGCGTCGCTTGGGGTTCTTCGCGGGCTTGCTCGCCTCGGTCGAATCGTGACCGAAGAACGAGAGCTTCGCCCATTTGTTGACAACGAATCGCAGGATCTCCTCATTGGACGGTTCTGCGCCGAAGACGATGCGGGCGGCGCCGTATCTGCCGCCCTCGACGTGCTCCGCCAGCCCGACCCAGAATTGGCCGTCGTGATATACGGTCAGGGTGGACGACACGCTGATCTGCATGGCTGGTTCCTCCTTTATGTAGATGACCATGCAGAGAAGGGACAACCAAGGAGGCAGGTTACTGATGCGGACTCCCGCACGCCCACGACTACCCGACGGGGACTGTGTTTTCATCTCTGATGCCCGCATTGTAGCACGCGCGGATTCACGATGTTGATCGCCGGCGCCTAGACGGAGATGAAGGCGGTTCGATCTAGGTCAAGCCGGTCGCTCGTTCATGAAGCGGCCGATTCCCTGAAAATAAAAGGCGCCCACGAGGACACCTACAGGCTATCTTCGAACTACTTGGTTTGGGGCAGACGGAGGAAAAAATAGGGCAGAATCGCTCTCACGATCCCGCCCCGCAAACCCGAGGGTTTCTAACTGGCTCCATTATTCCGGGCTTCTCAGTTCTGTCATTGACCCAGGTATCACCCGTCTCCTATAGCGAGTGAATATAAAAATAGGGCAGAGTCGCTTGCGCAAGTCCGCCCCTAAAACCGTGAAGGTTTTGCTATCTGCAGGCTATTCTACCAACCCGAGCGATTCTGTCAACCTGCGAAGGAACTCGAGCGCGGAGCGAGCTGCGGCGTCGGGCCCCTTGTCGGGCAGCGCCTCGGTTTCGCCGTCGGCCCTGGCGAACATCTCGGCGAGCTCGGATGCGGCGCGCGAGCGCGAGGAGCCCTCGGGTACCAAGCCGGAGTGCGCCACGAGCACGGTCGCGACCTCCTGCATGGCCGTATTCCCCATCCACTTCCTCCTGGTCGCCTTGGGAATTCCCACGGCGGCGACCCTTCGGGAGACGCCGCTGGACGCCGAGCCCCGGGCGGCGCCCCTCTCGGCGAAGCAGTTGATCAGGCACGAGCCGTGCGCGGCGCAGTTGCGGACGGACTTCACGCGCTTGAGGTCGTAGTGGGAGGCCTCGAGGCGCCTGTCGCCCCATCGCCTGGCGCAGAAGCGCACGAAGTCGATGAGGGTGCCGAACGAGGTGAGCTCAAGGAAGGCCCAGGCAGGCATGTCGCCGGAGTACTTCGCGTAGAGGCTCGAGCTGTAGGGGCTGCGGCCGCTCATCTTGAGCTCGCGCAGGCGGTACTCCCTGTTTGCAGTGGTAAGCGATGCCATGTAGTCGGCCACGATGGCGTAGCCGTCCTCTCCACGGTCCTCCATCTCGCGAAGCAGTGTCACCTTCTGGAAATGCTCGATGTCGAGCGTCATGCCGAGCAGGGCGTGGCGCAGCTCCTGGTCGAGCGCCGCGAGCAGGCGCAGCTGGCCGAAGTCGAGGTCTACGTAGCGGCCGTCGCGCGGGCCTCCCTCGTATTTCGAGAAGAGTTTGCGGTAGGATGCGAGCTTGAAGAAGTTGCACTTGTCGCGCAGGTAGTCCGCGGCCTCTTCCTCGGAACACAGCTCGAAGGCTACGCCCTTCTGCTTGAGGTGCTCTATCTGCTGCTCGATCGTGAGGATCGGCTTCCTATCGTGGGGTTCGGCCATGCTCGGTCTCCTGTCATTGATTTGAGAATCCTATTCTACCAGCATGTTTGCCCTGAATCCTGAAGGCCCGTTCGCCAACTCATAAGCAAGCCACCTGAGACTACTCACTTTGTTCACGAATGGCGAAGACCTGCGACCTGGGGTTTTGCAAATGGCGCGCAAGCCACCCGCGTTAATTCACTTGCGATTGCAGCTGGCGGCTTGCGGGCAAAAGGGCGGTTGAGTTTCAAAACGGGCGTTTTCGGCGCCATCGAGCCTCCAAAGGCGACCCGCCGCGCACTTTGGGACAAAAACAAAAACTCAAAGCCCTGAGTTTGAAAAAAGTTTTTGAGGTTGTCCCAGCTTTTGTCCCCGAAGCCGACGAAACGCGACATCGCGTCATTCGGCGGCACGCGTTCCGTGTCGATGCCGAAAACTGGGTGTAACTGGAATGACGGGACGGCAGAACCGACGCCATCGAGATGCAGTAGTCGCTTGCAGCTTTTTGACCGGGTGTGGCAACACTTTGCAGCTTGATCAAACGATCG
>CALBUZ010000185.1 GCA_937969105.1 uncultured Collinsella sp.
GCGCAGCGATACATCAATATCGAAAATCTCAAGCCCGGCTCGCACGCCGTCATTTTGGGCTCGGGCGACATCGGGCTGATCATGGCGCGCCGCTGCACGCTCGAGGGGATTTCAGTCGAGGGCGTGTACGAGCTCATGCCGTACGCCAATGGTCTGCGCCGCAACGTCAAGAACTGCCTGGACGACTTTGGCATTCCGCTGCACCTGTCCACAACCGTGACGCGCGTGATCGGGCACGATCGCGTGGAGGCCGTCGAGGTAAGCCAGGTCGACGAGCATCTTGCGCCCATACCGGGAACCGAGCGCATCGTTTCGTGCGACACACTGCTGCTCTCGGTGGGCCTGATTCCCGAAAACGAGCTTTCAGTTGCCGCGGGCGTTGAGCTTGACCCGCACACGCGCGGCGCCGTGGTGGACCAGAACCTGCAGACAGGCGTTCCGGGCATCTTTGCCTGCGGCAACGTGCTGCACGTGCACGATCTGGCAGACAATGTGACGACCGAGTCCGAGCGCGCTGGTGCAGCCGCGGCGGTGTACGCACTGGGCTATGGTGCTGGAGCCGATGCGGGCGCTGCGGGCACGAGCTGCCAGCTCACGATCTCCCCCGCCGGCATCGCAGGCTACGCACTGCCGGGCCGCATTACGACCGTCGGGCTCACTAAGCTCAACTTCCGTGTACGCCGCCCGGTCGATGCTGCCCGCGTGCGCATTCTCGCAAACGGCGAGGAACTGTTTGCAGGCAAGGTCCGCTCGTTTAAACCGAGCGTCATGGAAGGCTTCCCGCTACCGGCAAAGGTGATTCAGCGCGCACTCGATATGGGCGTTAGCGAGATTGTCCTGTCCGTCGACCCCGTTGAGGAGGCGTAAAGCCATGAGCGCAAATGTGATCGAGACGCTACAGTTCAACTGCACCACCTGCCCGTCCGAATGCCTCCTAACCGTGGAGGTCGAGCGCGGTGCAGACGGCGCCGTGGTAGAGGTGCGCTCCGTGACCGGCAACAGCTGCCCGCGTGGCGATACGTTCGCGCATCAGGAGCTCACCTGCCCCATGCGCGTGCTTACCACCACCGTGGCCGTATCCGGCGGCGACGAGGCCCTGCTGCCCGTGCGCACGGCCGAAGCCATCCCGTTGGCGCTTCACGCCCAAGCCATGGACCTCATTCGCGGCCTGGTCGTCGACGCCCCCATCCGCATGAGCGATGTAGTCCTCCCCAACCTCCTAGACACCGGTACCGACCTCATAGCCAGCATGGACATCGACCCAGCCTAGGTAGCTCATTTGGGATGGAGCTCTTTAGCTACCCCGCCATCCACCTCTCCCCTCCTCAATTTCGGTTAAATAGTTCCTGATTTCCGCCAAAACCCCGGCATCCAGGAACTATTCCACCGCAACAATCCTTGGAATTGGTATTTAGCTTGTGCCTACTTTAGTGCCATTTCAAAACTATGCCGGATTACGGGGCTGATTCGGAGACCCCCATCCATACCGGCAATTTTCGATTTTTGGCAAGCCGTCTACCTGCGGTTTTAATTTCGCGATTTTTCCCATGGTCAAGTAATACAGGTCCAACCCCGTAATCCACCATAGTTTTGACAGCAGCTAAAATAGCCCCGTCCCAAATTGACTACCCTGGCATTGGGGATACCATGATGGCACCCTAGCGAAAGGATGTTTCATGGCACATGTCGATGACCAGCGTGTGGCGCACGTGCTCGATGCGCTCGAGGCCCAGCACCCCGGCGCGCAGCTGCTTGTGAACGACCCGTGGTCGATCTACTATCTGACCGGCTTTTATGCCGATATGTTCGAGCGTTTTTGTGGCGTGCTGCTCGCGCGCGATGCCGAGCCGGTGATCTTGGTCAACGCACTGCATCAGCTGCCCGAGTACGACAATGCCCGCGTGGCTTACCACACCGATACCGACGTCGTGACCGACGCCATCGCACGCGAGGTCGATCCAACCAAACCGCTCGGCATCGACACCGTCATGCGTTCCGGCTTTTTGATGCCCCTTATGGAGTGCCATGCCGCGAGCGAGTTCTTCCTGGGCGACTATGCTGTCACCGCCGCACGCACCCACAAGGACGAAGCCGAGCAGGAGCTTATGCGCGCGTCCTCGGCCGCCAACGACGCCGTGATGGCCGACGCCATCAAGCTCGTTCACGAGGGTGTGACGGAGCGCGAAATTGCCGACCAGATGCTCGGCCTGTACCGCAAGCACGACTGCGAGGGCTTTAGCTTTCCGCCCATCGTGAGCTTTGGCGCCAACGCCGGAGACCCGCATCACGAGCCCGACGACACCGTACTCAAGCGCGGCGACGTGGTGCTGTTCGACATTGGCGGACGCCACCGCAACTACTGCTCGGACATGACGCGCACGTTCTTTTGGGGCGAGCCGGACGAGGAGACAGCGCGCATCTACGACATCGTGCGCCGCGCCAACGAGGCCGCCGAGGTGCTCATCGCACCGGGCGTGCGCATGTGCGACCTGGACCGCGCCACGCGCGACGTGATTGAGGATGCGGGCTACGGCAAGTATTTCACGCATCGCCTGGGCCACTCGATCGGTCTGCAGGACCACGAGCCAGGCGACGTTTCGCTCGTCAATGAGCAGATTATCGAGCCGGGCATGACGTTTTCCATCGAGCCGGGCATCTACCTCCCCGGCCGCACCGGCGTCCGCATTGAGGATCTGGTCCTAGTCACCGAGTCCGGCGTCGAGATTCTCAACGCCTACCCCCACGACCCAGACCGCCTAGACTAGGCACGCCACCAAAGCTCCCCTAGAAGTTGCGGTGGAATACGGACTGTTTAAGGCTTCTAGCCCATAAAACAGTCCCTATTTCACCGCAACTGATGGGGGGATGGGTTAACGGAGCAAGCCTGCCACTTCGCCGGCTAGGGTGATGGTGCCTGCTGCTACGAAGGGCTCGCCCGCGGCATCGAAGGCGGCGAGGGCCTCGGATACGCTGGGGTACACGCCCGCAAGCTTGTCCGCGTCCACCAAGGCGGCGAGCTCCTCTGCCGGCAGGGCGCGATCGGAATCGGTCTGCGTCACAATCACGCGCGGGAAGGCCGGAATCAGCACGTCAACGATACCCGCCACATCCTTGTCGGCCAGCGCGGCGCACAGCAGCGTGGGGCGATTCCCTACGCACGGGTCGATCTCGTCCAGCGCGCTCACAAAGTTCTCGCAGCTCTGGGGGTTATGGCAAGCGTCGATCAACTTGAGCGGATCGGTTCCCAGCACATCAAAGCGACCCGGCGTGGGACAGCCCATAAGCGAAGCATCGAGTTTGTCATGGTCAAGCTCGCGGCCCAGATAGCCCTCGCAAAGCATAATCGCGCACGCGGCATTCTGCGGCTGATACGCCGGCTTAACCATGCTCGACGTATAAATCGCGCGCGGCGTAGTGCAGCTGAACTCAACTGTATCGCCCACATGCGTCGGCACCTTAGTCGTGGAGTGGCTCACCACGAGCGGCACGACGCCGCACTCGCGACAACGGGCATCCATCACGCGCTGAACGCTCGGCTCGTGCGCGCCCTCGCCCAGCACAACTAGGCGCCCGGGTTTGATGACGGCAGCCTTCTCCCCCGCAATGGCCTCGAGCGTATCACCCAAAATACGCGTGTGGTCGAGCCCGATGCCGGTGATGGCAACTGCGACGGGATCGGTCGCACTCGTGGCGTCCCAACGGCCGCCCATGCCAACCTCAAGCACGGCAACGTCCACCGCAGCCTCGGCAAACACCACCAGTGCGGCAGCCGTCAGCAGGTCAAACGGCGTGATGGCGTACGCGCGCTCCCCCGCCGCCACACGACGGGCATTCACGCGATGCCCCGCCTCGACGGCGGCAGAAACGCCACGGACAAACGCCTCATCGCTCACGACGTGCCCATCGACCTCCATGCGCTCGGGATAGCGCACCAGCTGTGGAGACGTATACAGTGCGGTCTTCAGCCCCTCGCCACGAAGGATGGCAGCCGAAAAACGCGTGGTCGAAGTCTTGCCATTGGTGCCGGCAACCTGGATGCAATCGAAATACTCGTCCGGACGTCCCAGCTCATCGAGCATATCGACAACCGTCTCAAGCAGAGGCCCAGCATCCCCAGAAATCCGCCCCGTATCAGCAGCCAGCCCAACAGCCTCATCAAACGAAAGCAACTCAAACGAGAACGGCACAGAATACGACCCAGAACGCTTAGCCATAACCCAAAGTCCCCTCAACATAAAAAGAGGCCCGAATCAACAACGAGCCCCTCCCATTCAAAATATCAGCCAAACACCGCTTGCAGCAGAATCAAGGCCACAACCCAGTGGCCCTAACAGGCAGATGCAAGCAACCACATAAACGACCTGGGAGCGGTTTGGGGCTTTGCTCGATACAAGTTCCGCACGAGCCGAAGGCCACTTAATGTGGCCTTCGTGCGAGCAGGACTGTCCGCAGTAGCGAGCAATGCCCCAAACCGCGTCCCCCAGTTACGCCTACGAGAAGTCAGCAACCTGAGCAGTCAGCGCCGCCAGGATCTCCTTGAGCTCAGCTGCACGGTCCCTCTTCTTCTGGACCACCGCAGGCGCGGCCTTAGCCACAAAGCCCTCATTGGCGAGCGTCTTCTCGCAGCCGGCGAGCTCCTTCTGAGCCGCGGCGATCTCCTTCTCCAGGCGCGCCTTCTCGGCCGAAAGGTCAACCTTGCCCTCGAGCACCACAAAGACCTCGACGCCGCTATCGACCACGGCGATGCTCGCAGCCGGCTTCTCAACGTCGGTGCCCATGACCAGCGAAGCCGTGTTGGCCAGCGGCTCGATTGTCGAGCGCAGGCTCTCGAGCTTCTCGATATCCTCGGCACCGGCGCGCACGACCACGTCGAGCTCGGCCTTGGGGCTCAAGCGGTAACGCGAACGCGTGGCGCGGGCGGCGGAAACGACGGTGCGGCACAGCTCAAACGCGCGCTCAGCGTCCTCGTCGACGTACTTGACGTAGTCGGCGGGTTCAGGCCACTTGGCGACCATGAGCGCCTCGGCGCGGTCAACGTTGCCCTCGGCGTCCAGATCGAGCACGCTCGCCGGCATGTTGTCCCAGATCTCCTCGGTAACAAACGGCATGAGCGGGTGCATCAGGCGAATGGAGGTATCGAGCACAAAGATCAGGTTGCGCTGAGCCTGCAGACGGCCCTCGCCCTTCAGGCGGGCCTTGGTGACCTCGACGTACCAGTCGCAGACCTCGTTCCAGAAGAACTGCTGCACGCCGCGGGCCATGTCGCCAAAGGTGTAGTTCTCGATGCCCTCGGTGACCATCTTCACGGCCTTGGCCAGGCGGCTGAACATCCAGGCGTCGGCCGGCGTCTCCACGACGGGCTCGCCGGGCGTGTAGCCCTCCATGTTCATGAGCAGGAAGCGGCTGGCGTTCCAGATCTTGGTCACAAAGCTCTTGGCCTGGTCGGTACGCGGGCTATCAATGAGCTTCTTGGTCTTCTTGTCGATGTTCGCGTCGAACTTAACATCCTGGTTGTTGGTGCACAGCGTCAGCAGGTTGTAGCGCATTGCGTCAGCGCCGTACATACCAATGAGATCCATGGGGTCAACGCCGTTGCCCTTCGACTTGGACATGCGGCTGCCGTCCTTGGCAAGAATCGTCGGGTAGATGACGACGTCCTTAAACGGCACCTCGTCCAGGAAGTACAGCGAGCTCATGACCATGCGGGCGACCCACAGCGCGATAATGTCGCGCGCGGTGACGAGCGCCGTCGTGGGGTGATGGCCCTCGAGCAGCTCCGGCTTTTGCGGCCAGCCCTGCGTGGCAAAGGTCCACAGCTGCGAGCTGAACCAGGTGTCCAGCACGTTCTCGTCCTGGTGCACGTGATGGCCGCCGCACTTGGGGCACACGTCGGTGTCCTCGGTAAGGGCGTCCTCCCAGCCGCAGTCCTCGCAGTAGAACACGGGGATGCGGTGGCCCCACCACAGCTGGCGGCTGATGCACCAGTCCTTGAGGTTCTCCATCCAGGTGGTGTAGGTCTGCGTCCAGCGCGCGGGGTGGAAGGTGACCTTACCGGAGTTGACGGCGTCGAGCGCCGGTCCCTTGAGCTTGTCGACGGCCACAAACCACTGCTCGGACAGCCACGGCTCAAGCGCGGCGTCGCAACGGTAGCAGTGCATGACGGAGTGGTCGTGGTCCTCGACATAATCGAGCAGGTCATGCTCCTCAAACCACTTGATGACGGCCTCGCGGCACTCCTCGCGGGTCATGCCGGTGAACTCGCCGTAGCCCTCGACGACCACCGCGTGCTCATCGAAGATATTGATCTGCGGCAGGTCGTGGGCCTGACCCATAGCGTAATCGTTGGGGTCGTGGGCCGGGGTGACCTTAACAAAGCCGGAACCAAAGTTGGCGTCGACATGCCAATCCTCAAAGATGGGGATCTCGCGGTCAACGATGGGGAGTTTGACGGTCTTACCCACAAAGGCGGCCTTCTCGGGGTCCTTCGGGGAGACGGCGACGCCCGTGTCGCCGAGCATGGTCTCGGGGCGCGTGGTGGCGACGACGATGTAGTCCTGGCCGTTGACCGGCTCGGTCAGCGGGTAGCGAAGGTGCCACAGGTGGCCCTTCTCGTCCTTGTACTCGGCCTCGTCGTCCGAGATAGCGGTGGTGCAGTTGGGGCACCAGTTGACGATGCGCTTGCCGCGATAGATCAGACCGTCGTGGTACCAGTCGCAGAAGACCTTGCGCACGGCCTGGGCATAGTCCTCGTCCATGGTAAAGCGCTCGTTATCAAAGTCGACGGAGCAGCCCATACGCTTAATCTGCTCGACGATGATGCCACCGTACTCGTGAGTCCAGTCCCAGCAGGCGTCTACAAACTTATCGCGACCAATCTCCAGGCGGCTAATGCCCTCACTCTTGAGCTTCTTATCGACCTTGGTCTGCGTGGCGATACCGGCGTGGTCGGTGCCGAGCACCCAGCGCGTGGACTTGCCGCGCATGCGGGCCATACGGATGATGGCATCCTGGATGGAGTCGTCGGTGGCGTGACCCATATGGAGCTTGCCGGTCACGTTGGGAGGCGGAATGGTGACGGTGCAGTCGCCCACGCCCTCACGGCGCTTGTAGTAGCCGCCGTCGAGCCACTTCTGCAGGATCGCCGGCTCGTTGGTCGACGGATCGTAGTTCTTGGGCATTTCTTCCATATATCTCTCCCTTGCCCATCGGGGAGGAATGTAGGCCCGATTTTCGCTCGGTCAAGTCCTGGGCTCGCTCGAAGACCACATTAAGTGGTCTTCGGCTCGTGCGGAATCTACGAAAATCGGGCCTACATTCCTCCCCTTAGGTATCGATTACTTCAGTCTGAACGACTTCGCTGAGGCTTAAACAAACACACAGAATAACACAGGTAGTTGGGGTTATTGCGCATATATAAAATAGCCTCCGACCGCGGGTGGTCGAAGGCTATTTGCAAACACGTTTTAGGGCAGGTCTAGCCGTAGATGCGCTGGGGCTGCTCTTCGCCCTTGACGGCGGCTTCGGTTACGACGACCTTGGCAACGCCCTCCTCGCTGGGGAGGTCGAACATCGTCTGCTGCAGCACGTCCTCGCAGATGGCGCGCAGGCCGCGGGCGCCGGTCTTGCGGGCAAGCGCCATGCGGGCGATCTCGTGCAGGGCGGCGTCCTCAAACTCAAGCTCAACGTCCTCGAGCTGGAACATCTTGCGATACTGACGCACCACGGCGTTCTTGGGCTCGGTCAGGATCGACACCAGGTCGTCCTCGTCGAGCGCCTGCGTCTGAGTGACGACGGGCGTACGACCCACGAACTCAGGGATCATGCCAAAGGCGTTGAGGTCCTGCGGGAGCACCTGGCGCAGCAGGTCGTTCTCATCGACCGAAGTGGGGCCGGCGATCTCGGAGTTAAAGCCCACGCCCTTGTTGCCCACGCGGTCGGCGATGATCTTGTCTAGACCAACGAAGGCACCGCCGCAGATGAACAGGATGTTGGTCGTGTCGATCTGCAGCAGCTCCTGCTGGGGATGCTTGCGGCCGCCGGTGGGCGGAACGCTGGCAACCGTGCCCTCAAGAATCTTAAGCAGCGCCTGCTGAACGCCCTCGCCCGAAACGTCACGGGTGATGGAGAGGTTCTCGGCCTTGCGGGCGATCTTGTCGATCTCGTCCACGTAGATGATGCCCACCTGCGCGCGCTCAATGTCGCCATCGGCGGCGTTGATGAGCTTGAGCAGGATGTTCTCAACGTCCTCGCCAACGTAACCGGCCTCGGTGAGCGCGGTGGCATCGGCAATGGCAAACGGCACCTCGAGGATGCGCGCGAGCGTCTGGGCCAGCAGCGTCTTACCGGTACCGGTGGGGCCGAGCAGCAGAATATTGGACTTGGCGAGCTCCACCTCGTCCATGTCATCGTCAAACTGGGCGCCCATGCCCGAGGCCTCGTCAAGGGCGGACACCGCGGCACCGCCCTCGATCACGCGACGGTAGTGGTTGTACACGGCAACCGACATGGCGCGCTTAGCATCTTCCTGGCCCATAACATAGGCCGAAAGCTCGTCATAGATCTCGTGCGGCGTCGGCACGTGCGTGATGACCTGACGGTCGTCCTCGAGCTCAAAGCCCTCGGTCTCAGGGTCAACGGCGGGCTGGGATGCAGCCTGGCCGTGGTCGTTGAGGAAACCCGGGAGATTGCCGTTGCGGGCAGCGTCCATAAAGTCCGAAGCCAGTGACTCCTCAAGGATCTCGGAGCAGGCGGCAACGCACTCGTCACAGATAAAGATGTTGGTCGGGCCCTTTACGAGACGACGGACCTGGCCCTGCTCTTTACCGCAGAAGGAGCAGCGGATGGGGTTGCCGTTCTCGTCAAAGTTATCCTGCATGTTACCTGCCATCCTAGGCGTCCTTCACGGCGAGGTCGCGCGAGGTGACGATACGGTCGATCAGGCCGTAGTCGAGGGCCTCGGCAGCGGTCAGGTAATTGTCGCGCTCGGTATCGGCCTGGACCTTCTCGATCGGCTGGCCCGAGGCATCGGACAGGATCTGGTTGAGCTCGCGGCGGGTCTTCTTGATCTCCTCGGCCACGATCTCGATTTCGGTCTGCTGGCCCTGGGCACCGCCGCTGGGCTGATGAATCATGACCTTGGAGTGCGGCAGGCAGAAGCGCTTGCCCTTGGCGCCGGCCGAAAGCAGCACGGCGGCCATGGACGCGGCCATACCGACGCAGATGGTGGAAACCTGCGGCTTAATGAAGTTCATGGTGTCCAGAATCGCCAGGCCGGAGTAGACCTCGCCACCGGGCGAATTGATGTAGAGCGAGATATCCTTCTCGGCATCCTGGCTCTCAAGATGCAGCAGCTGGGCAACGACCAGGTTGGCGCTGACGGAGTTAATCTCCTCGCCCAAGAAGATGATGCGGTCGTTGAGCAGGCGCGAATAGATATCGTAGCTGCGCTCGCCGCGCGGCGTCTGCTCGATAACGTATGGCACGAGGGCGGAATCGAACTTAGCGATCATACGCATCTCCATTTCTCTTACGGACCAATAATGGTTCTAGACAAACGTACGGTGCCCGCATGCTATGCATTGGCTGGCACCGTACGAAGCAACCGGATAACCGGCTTATAACTTTACCCCATCACGGGCGCATCCATGCGCTCGCGGAAAAGGTGGCGAGAATTACTCGGCGTCCTTGGCGGTCTCGTCGACCTCGGTCACCTTGGCGTTCTCGACCAGGTGGTCGACGGCCTTGGAGCGACGGATGGACTCGCGGACGGCAGGCATGCGGCCATCGGCGATGAACTCGGCCTTGGAAGCCTCGACGTCCTTGACGCCGGCCTTCTCGAACTCGGCGTTAATGTCGTCCTCGGTGACCTCGATCTTGAGCTCACGGGCGAGGGCGTCGAGCGCCAGGGACTCACGGGCAACGTCGTTGGCCTGCTTGTGCAGGTCGCCGATGAACTGCTCCATGGTCAGGCCGGAAGCGGGCAGCCAGGTGTCCAGCGTCATGCCGCGGGCAGCGAGGTTGGACAGGAAGTTCTGGCCGAGCTCCTCAAAGACGGACTGCTCGTAGTCGGCATCCATCTCGTCGAGCTGCAGGCGCTCAGCAAGAGCGGAGACGCAACGGTTCTCCTTCTCGGCCGGCAGGCGGGAAGCCTTGTCCTGCTCGATCTCGAGCTTGATAGCGTCGCGCATGGCCTCGATGCTGTCGAAGCCAAAGTCGGACTTGACGAGCTCGTCGGTGAGCTCGGGGGTGTTGCGGACCTTGATACCCTTGACGGTGACCTCGACAGTGTGGGTCTCGGCCTCCTCGCCCTCCTCGACCTCGTCGGTCCAGGTGACGGTCTTGACGTCGTCAACGTTGGCGCCGATCAGGGCCTCGTTGAACTCCTTGGGGTTGCTGTCGCTACCGGCGATGAGCATGCGGCCCTCGGCAGCGAAGTTGTCGGCGTTCTCGACGGCCTTGAGGTCGACGGTCACGTAGTCGTCAGCCTCGACGGCGCGACCCTCGACGTCCTCGAAGGTGGCACGGTAGTTGAGGAGCATCTCGACCTGGTTGTTGATCTCGGACTCGGTGACCTCCGCGGGAGGCATCTCGATCTCGACAGCGTCGAAGGAGGAGAGCTCAGCGGCAGGACGCAGGGAGAACTCGACGGTGTAGGTGTAGTCCTCGTGATCCTTAGCGAGGTCGAGCTCCTTGTAGTCACCGCTCTTGGTGGGGACGATGTCCAGCTCGTTGAGGACGACGGGCTCGTTGGCGGCGATCAGGTCGTTGGTGGCCTGAGCGAGGGTAGCCTCGGCGCCAAGAGCAGAGTCGATGACCGGACGGGGAGCCTTACCGGCGCGGAAGCCAGGGAAGCGGTACTTCTTGGCGGTGTCCTTGTAGGCCTTCTTGATCGCGGCGTCGACGTCGGCGGCCGGGATGGTGACCGTAGCGGTGAGCTTGGCGTCCTTGACGTCAGAAGCGGTGATGTTCAACACGTTCCTCCTCATACTGCCCAGCTTATCTGAGGTGCTGGTACCTTTATGCAACAAAGAGTCGCGACGGCAGGAGCCGACGCAGGTGCGTTGGTGCGGGCGAAAGGACTCGAACCTTCACGGGAATCCCACCAGAACCTAAATCTGGCGCGTCTACCAATTCCGCCACGCCCGCATGAGCGCACAGACTAGGAATGATAGCAGATACGAACGACAAGCGCACGCACACCTTTTACAGGCTCACGACCTCACCACGAGTTACAGCGGAACAGGGTAGCTAAAAAAGCCCCGTCCCAAATTAGCTACCCCCATCGGCTATCTCCTGCAGCCCACAATTCGGCCGAAAAGTGGGCTGCAGTTTCCCCGGGCTAGGCAAAGAGCGGCGGCTGCGGCTCCTCGCCTACTCCCCCAGCAGTGCCTTCTCGGGCGTGATCGGCAGCGAGCGCACCTGGTGGCCGGTGGCGTGTGCGACGGCCGAGGCAACGGCGGCGAGCGGCGTGTTGATGACGACCTCGCCGATCGACTTGGCGCCAAACGGGCCCGTCGGCTCGTAGCTCGGCTCAAAGGCCACGCGAATGCTGCCGATATCCAGGCGCGTGGGCAGCTTGTAGCTCATAAAGTTGCCGGTGCGCAGGCG
>CALBUZ010000186.1 GCA_937969105.1 uncultured Collinsella sp.
ACACTAGTCGGATATTCCGTCTACTACTGATATTCCTTGAAGAAGTCGTAAATCTGCTGCTGACGCTTGGTAATTTTGCGAGCCATCAGGGGGTCCTCTCTGCCAATGTCAAACAAATGTTCGATTATTGCTTGACAGGAACAACTGTTCGAAGATAATAATAACCGAACATTCGTTCTCGCGCTAGACATTTTTGTCCGCGCGGCTTGATAAAACTGTTCTCAGCAAAACACGCGAGAGGAGAACATGATGAACGCAACGGATATGGTCCAGGGAAACCTCGCCCTTAAGCTCGATGCGACTGCGGCGCCGGCTTTCACGGTTGTCAAAGGCGGCCGATCTGGTTTCCAAACACTGCCTGGCAAGCCCGTCCGCAGCCAGTGCGCCGCCACGACCTCGGCCCCCGTTGCCCTAAAGGTCTCGACGATTGTCACGCTGGCCGTTGCGCTCACGCTCTTCTTTGTACTTGCCACCTCGATCTTCAGCGCTCGTCATGCCGCATATGCCGAGTCGGTATCCAACGTTACCTACGAGACCGTCCGTGTTCAGTCTGGCGATTCCTTGTGGTCGCTTGCCCAGGAGCATCCGATTGAGGGTCTTTCCACACAGGATACCTCTGATGTGATCCGCAACGTCAATCACCTGGAGCATGGCTCGATCGATGCCGGTGCGCATCTTAAAGTTCCCGTTCGTTCCTAAGATTTAAGCACCGTCGCATGGTACCCTTGTAATCGTTTTAGAGGAGGTACCATGCGCTGTCCCAAATGCGGCAAGGCACATACCCGCGTCGTTGATTCCCGCATGCAGGAATCTAATAACACCATCAAGCGCCGTCGTGAATGCTGCTCATGCAATTATCGCTTTACGACATTCGAGCGCTGTGAAGACCCTATCGAGGTCATTAAGTCAGACGGATCCAAGCAACGCAATAAGCTGCTGGTAGGTTTGATGCGCGCCACGATCAAGCGAGATATCGACACTAAAAAGCTCAACGAGATCATTGACGATATAGAGGTCGAGCTTCGCTCCCGTACGCTCACGGCCGTTACGTCTCATGAGCTGGGCGATATGGTTCTTAAGCGCTTGGCCAAGATCGATAAAGTGGCCTACATCCGCTTTGCCTCGGTCTATCGCGATTTCAAAGACGTCGATGAGTTTCTGCAAGAGCTCGACAAGCTAAGGTGATTTCATGTCCAACATTACCGTTAACATTAAACGTCTCGACCCAACCGTCGAGCTTCCCAAATACGCCCATCCCACGGATGCCGGCCTGGACCTGCGTTCCAACGAGGATTGCATTCTAAAGCCCTTTGAGCGTCGTCTGGTCTCCACGGGCCTAGCTATCGCCCTGCCCGACGGCTACGCCGGCTTCGTCCAGCCCCGCAGCGGCCTGGCCATTAAGCAAGGCCTGTCCATAGTGAACACTCCCGGCCTCATCGACGCCCACATCCATATCGAATCCAGCATGGTGAGCCCCGCGCGTTTCGCCGGGCTGGTACTCCCGCACGGCACCACCAGCGTCGTGGCCGATCCGCACGAAATCGCCAACGTCCACGGACTGGAAGGCATCCGGTACATGCTGGAAAACGGGCGACACCTGCCGCTCAATATTTTTATCGCCCTCCCCTCCTGTGTTCCGGCGACGCCGTTCGAGGATTCCGGCGCGGTCCTTTCCGCTGAAGAACTGGAAGAGCTCATCGACGACCCCAAAGTGACCGGTATCGGCGAAATGATGAACTTCCCCGGCGTCGTCTCCGGCGACTACGACGTACTGGCAAAAATCCAGCTCGGTACGTCCCACGGCAAAATTGTGGACGGACACGCCCCCGGATTGCTTGGCCGGGATCTCGACGCCTATCTCGTCACCGGCATTACGAATACCCACGAGTGCACCACGCTTGAGGAGATGTGCGAGAACCTTCGCCGGGGCAGCTACATCCTTATACGCGAAGGCTCCGCCGCCAAGAACCTCCGAACGCTCCTGCCCGGCGTTACGCCCGGCAACGCACGGCGCTGCGCGTTCTGCTGCGATGACCGCCATATTGAGGATATCGTTTCCGACGGCCACATGGACAACCATCTGCGCCTCGCGGTAGGCATGGGGATGGATCCGGTACAGGCCATCACCATGTGCACGCTCAACGCCGCGGAGTGCTTCGGGCTGCGCAACAAGGGAGCCATCGCCCCCGGCAGGGATGCCGATTTCATCCTTGTGGACGACCTCAAGGCATTCCGCGTGCGCAAGGTATTCACGGCGGGACGCCTGATCGCCGAAGACGGACGCGTCCTCATCCCGCTGGATGACGCGGCTGCGGGAGCGCCTTCCCACTCCATCCACCTCAAGCCGCTGGCCGAGGATGCCCTGTCCTTGCCTGTCCGTACCGGAAAAGCCCGTGTCATCGGCATTGAGCCCGCCTCCCTCGTTACGAAGAGCCTCGTCCGCGAGGTGAAGACCGATGACGCGGGATGCTTCCAGTCCGCGCTGAATCCCGGCCTGACCAAGATCGCGGTCATTGAGCGGCACAAGAGGACGGGGAAACTCGGCATCGGGATTCTGGAAGGCTATGGGCTCACGGGAGGGGCCATAGCGACGACCATTTCCCATGACTCCCACAACATTGTTGTAGCGGGCGACAACGATCCTGATATGCTGCTTGCCGTCCGTGAGTTGGCGGACATGGGCGGCGGCATCGTCTCCGTGCATGGAGGGGCCATCCGGCGTCTGCCCCTCCCCATCGCGGGCCTCATGACCTCCGCCGATCCGCAGGAAGTCAATGCGGTCCTTCACGATATGCTCGTTGCCGCGCGTGCGGAACTCGGTATCCCCGAAGACGTCGAACTGTTCATGACCCTCAGTTTAACGTCAACACTTTTTCCTTCGTCGGCGTAGAAGCCGACTGACGAGGTGCGCCATGCCCAGACTGTTGCCCGGGACCTCTCCCGAAACCGACCTCTACGCTCTTACCGACGACGAACTGTCTCTCGGGCGTCCGGCGGTTGAAGTCGCCAAAGCCCTGCTCGACAGCGGCATCAAGATCCTCCAGTACCGCGAAAAAGAAAAAAAGGCCGGACAGATGCTCAAAGAGTGCCTGGAGCTGCGCCGCCTGACCCGCGAGGATGGTGCCTGCTTCATCGTGAATGACCATGTCGACATCGCTGTCCTCTGCGAAGCCGACGGCGTGCACGTCGGCCAAGAGGATCTCCCCGTCGAGGCCGTGCGCCGTCTCGTTGGCCCGGACATGCTCATCGGCCTGTCCACCCATACCCCTGATCAGGCCCGCGCGGCCGTGGCCTCCGGTGCGGACTATATCGGGGTCGGCCCCATTTACCCGACGCAGACCAAAAAGGACGTTTGCGCCGCTGTAACCCTCGATTATCTTGATTGGGTGGTTGCCAACATCACCCTGCCTTTCGTCGCCATCGGAGGCATCAAGCGCCACAACATTGCGGACGTCATCGCGCACGGCGCCCGCTGTTGCGCCATCGTTTCCGAATTCGTCAGCGCTCCCGACATTCCCGCCCGCGTTGCCGAAGTCAGAAGCGCAATGAAAAAATAGTGTTTTTACAGGCGGGAGGAGAAATTATTCCCTCTCGCCGCCATGTTGCGCGATGGGGGGCGGGCGCATTCCTGTAGTACTTTGCAGGAAGCGCTTGACCTCCGGCTGATACGGTCATATGTGTTCGACATGAACGGAATCTTCCATACTCCCAAGCGGTTCGCTCTGCTTCTCCTCGCCGCGTTCGCGCTGGCGAACGGTCCCGTGTGGGCCGCTCCGACGCCTGTCACCGACAAGGGCGGAGATAAGAAGGAAGAGGCCGTATGGGGCGAAATGCCCGCTGGAGCCAAGACAACCTACATCGGCATCCACGGCGGCACTGTGCCAGTCAGCCTGCTGACGGCGGGGGACGGTTCCCCGATGATCGCACTCGTGGGCCTGACCGGAAGCGATTTCCTGAACTTTTTGCGTACCAACGACAGATTGCAGGAAGAGCCCCTGTTTGCCGACAATACAGGGATCTACGCCCCGGGGGCGCACCCTTCGGACATAAGCGACAGCCCCGTACAGCCGACAGCCGCTGACGTACCTACGCCACACCTCACCGGGAATGCGACGCAACCCATAACCGGGAACGCTACACAACCGATGGCTCCAAGCGAGCAGGCAGTGCAGCAAACCGCCGACAACCAACCGACCGAACTTCCGGCAACCGATCCCGCCATTCCCTCTGAGAGCAATGCAACACTGCTTCTGGCGGGCTCTTCTTCCGGGGATATCCCGGTAATCTATGCAACAGGGCGAAATTTTGAACGACTGAGCCTTGTCCCGGCCAACTGGGCTCCCTTTGGCCTGACTGAAAAGGCCCTTTCCCTTGAAGGCGAAGTGAAAGTTCT
>CALBUZ010000187.1 GCA_937969105.1 uncultured Collinsella sp.
GTCCTAGTCAATTCAAGGTGGCGGGGAAGGGAATCGAACCCCTGACACGAGGATTTTCAGTCCTCTGCTCTACCAACTGAGCTACCCAGCCATTTGAGGTGTGCCTTGTTTCAAGGCCTGATTAGTATAACCAAGGACGCGCTCCGGTCAACCGAGAATTTTAAAAAAGTTTTTGAGCGCGACATCGGCCACGATCTCGCTCCTATAGAACGGCACGTCAGAAGCATCAACCGGCCACAAGAAGTTTTCACTCAGTCCCTTAAGCCGGCACGCGTTGGAGAGCAGGGGGCGAAACAATAATTGAAGGGCGCTCGAGTGCTGCCCAGGCGCCGGGGCAGGAACACATACGCCAGGGACGTACGTTTTCGTAGCACGCGAGGATGTTGCCGCTACGGTCGATAAAGGCGATGTCGATGGGATAGGCCATTAAGCAGGTGTGAACCGAGGAACAGCGCGGAAACGCCATGACAAGCGGCAGTCCGCTGTCAGCAATCGGCCGCCGTCCCAGCATGCCGCGCAGACGCACGGTAAACGACTCCGCCACCACAAACTCGGCCGGCGTCCAGCCCAACCTGTTGAGCGCCCGCGCGTAGGCGATATAGGACGAGACCGCGGTCACATGACCACCCCCGGACGCCATGGATCGACCGTCACCGCGCGTTCATGCGCGAGCACGGCCGGCGCCCCCAGGGAAACGCCGGCGATGCTCAGCGAACTCGGCCACGGCTCGTAGTGCATGGTGCAGGTATAGGTCCTAAACGTGCCAGAAAGAGAGAGCAGGCCACCATCCGATGACGCCGTGCCTTGCTCGCTCGAGACCTCGACCTGTAGGTCATATCCCTCCATGGCATCCTGAATCTGAGCTTGAACGGTCGCGGAAGCGTCAATGGAGCTCTCGTCACCCTCCCCGCCCGGCGCCACAGCGTGCGCCAGCACGATGTCGGGCACCACGCGGTCGAAGCGCGCGACCGCGCCGGCAAAGATCATAACGTTGTACGCGACGAGAGTCAGCACGAGCAGGACAGGCGTGACCACGGCCATCTCGACCGTCGCCTGGGCACGCTCCTCGCGCAAGCCCGTGTGAATGCCCATTACGACCCACCGCCAAAAGCTCCCACCAGCGTGGCAACATCGACAGTGAGCGGGATGGAGCCGCCGCCGGGCAGCGGAATCTCCGCAAGCGTGAACACCGCGCCGCTGATGGTGCGCTCGACGTGATATTCCAAGGCCTCGCAAAGTGCCTTGGGGTCAGTCACGCCCAAGGGGATTTTTCGCAGGGTATCTTGAGCTTTGGAGATGCCCGCGATATCGGACCCCGGACTTTTGATGACATTGGCGGTATCGGTCAGCACCGGTTTTCGCAGACGCAAATCGCACGGTTCGAGTCCCAGCGCCGCCACGGAGGACGAGACGGTGTCACCGAGCCAGGACGCGATGGAGCCCAACGCGCCGCTACTCCCTCCCAAGCCACCGATCAGCTCTCCCATAAGCTCGTCGGCCGCACCCTGGATGTCTCCGTACCCCACAAGCAGGCGGCCCCAAACATCCATAACGCCGTCGAGCACGCCGGCAACGCCGCCCGAACGCTCCTCCAGCGTCGAGAAAAACCGCGAGAGAACGTTATTCTGTGCCGTCGCATCATCGGGCGCGAGCACCGCGGCAGAGATAGCACCGCGATTGCCAAGCTCAACTGCCGTGTTAAACGAAGAGTTGAGCTCGTCGGGACTGGAGATGGCGCCCGAGACCGCAAAGGCAACCACGCCATTGCGACCGGGCGGCGCGATGCGCGGGCGCTCACCGGAAAGTTCTTTGATGGCGGTATCGAACGCATTGCCCGCACGGTCAGCTTCGTCCTCGGTCTGACGCTCGAGTTCGAGTTCCTTGTTGCGACAGTCGACGTAGTCCTCCAGGGCGTCTTTAAACTTGTCAAAGTGATACTCGAAGCCGTTTTCGATAGAGGTTGAAGGCGCCGCAACAGCACCAAGCGACGAAACGCCAAAATGGCATTTGCTGCATTTATCCTGTCCATCGTAATCGGCAACCGAAGCAAATCCGCTCGGCGTTCCTTTCTTATAGTTAGGGCAGGTCGTCCCGTAATGCAGATACGCCTTGTCATCGTTCACGCTCGTCGGCCACACCGCATCGGTATAGAGTTCTGTCGCCCGGACCTCATCAGAGTTGCGCGGCAGCAGCGGAATATAGGAGGAAACCCTGTCTCCGTTCTCGGTTATATATGTCCGATCGACCTCCGCGCTCGCATAGGTATAAAACGCCTTACGCGCCGCAGACTCTGCCTTCATCTCGACACTCGAGCCTTGGGGCTTCTCGTTTGCCAGACGCCGATGGTAGTAGTCCTTCGCGCGATCAAGGGCAACTTGAGGCTCCCACGTAACGCTCGATGAGTAATGCGGATTTTGAACACCGGAGAGATCCGTTAGGCTTTTTGCGCGCTCCCACATACACGAACAGCTGCCGACCGAACCTTTATCCGATCCACCGCAATCCGCTAGCCAGGCGCGCTCTTTGGCCTTCGCCGTCTCCTCCGATGCTTTTTGTAGCTCCTCGGCCGCGCGTTCCAGATCTTCCGACGCATCTTTAATGGCATCGGTCGAGATTTCGGATCCTTCGAGCGCAACGAAATCCGACTCGGATGTCCTGGGCACGGCAAGCGCCGTACCGGTATAGGTCACGCCGTCGGTATCCTGCGCCGATACTGCCTGCATGGCGCGCGCGGCAACCAGATACGGCAAGGCGGTCTCGATCTTCTGCAATCCCTTTGACGCGCTTTTGGCAAACTTGTTGCGTGTTTTAATGATCTTGGTCCCCGTATCGATGATATCGCTGCCGACGACCTCGGCGCCCGGAATGAGAATAGCAACCAAGCCGGTGCCGATCGTGGCAAACCCCGCCAGGCCCAAACTCAAAATGCTCGCATCCACCACCGTGGCGGCTGTGTGATAGGACGACACCACGTTGGCGCCCGCCAGTGCACCGCTATCGGCCGCCACCTGGGTGTCTCCGGCGCGCGACATGCTCCATATCGCCGCGGTCGACGAAAACAGCAGCGTAAGCACCACCAGAATGACAACCGCAGAGGAGAGCGTGGTATAGGCGCCGTCTTCGATAAACAAGTCGATACCGGCACGGCCCATAAAGCCGCCCCGCTTGCGGCGAGCGCCTGGTCGACGGCGGGCCGCAAGCCCTTGCGTCGCCCGCAACAGGCAGCGCCTAATCCCATGCAGCAATCCATGAATCATAATCTCCCTCCAGCCATTCGGGACGCGATCGATACGAGACGTCGACCTTGAGCTCGACATAGCCGCCCTCACCCGCGCTGCCCATGGCCCGCGCAAATGCACCGATCACGGGCAGCGGCTTAACCTCGCCGGTAACGGACACGGACGAAACGCCGCCGGCACCGGCCCGCCCCAACTCGATATCCCACGACAGCGGCCCACCGGCATGAAAAATCGAGACGTTGGGCACCGCGGCAAGTCTGCGGCGAGTGAACTCCTTAAGGTCATCGTCGTCCTCAACCGTCGTCGTGGTCATAAGCCGCGCGGTCTCGGCGGCGGCAGACTCCATGACCGCACGCGTATAGAGCAGGCACACCGGCTGCAACGCGAGCAAGATAAGTGTCAAAAACGTCGGCAGCAAAAAGGCGGCCTCGACCGTAGATTGCGCCCGATCCTCGCACGCGATATCAATACAGAGCGATGTCCTTGGCACCCGTCGCGGCATCGATAACCGACGATGGGGCGACGCCATGAGACGCCGCCCGCTCGACCAGTGCCGCCAAGCGCCCATCGGCGCCAGCGCGCCAAAGCCCCGCAATCGCCAGCACAATCGATAACAGCGCCACGGTGACGATGGCGTATTCGACGGTCGACTGAGCAGATTCCTCACGCAGGACATCATGCATTTCACGACCCCTCCTTTGACTCCGTTGCTTGCGGAACCAGACGCACGGCACGCAGGCGGCACGAGGCATCGCCGGCATCCGCAGCAACCGTCACCATATCGACCCAGCCTCGCCCATCGCGCACGATGGCGCCCCATACGTTGCCCTTAATATCGAGATAGCCGCTCAGGGCGAGCTGGGCCGTGGGCACCTCGCGGTAGGCGCGCAACAGGTCTGCCGCCGCCTCGGTCATCGGCCGGTCCTCGGACCATGCGAGCCGAACCGCGATCGCGTTGCCTGCAGACGGCTCCGTCGCGCTGGCAGCCCGCTCGTCGAGTGCCTGTAAAAAGGTCCGAGCCGTGACGGCGGCATTCCGACCGCCCATATCTCGCGCGCCTTCCGCTTGTGACACCGCCGCCGAGCCCGATCCCAAATCGGCAGCAGCGCCTGGACGCTGCTGCCGCGCAACACCCAGCCCCCAAAGCGTCACCGCTATTGCTACGAGCAAACAGACGAGCACCAGCGGCGAACCAACAGGCCGCCTGCCTCCTACAGGCTGTTGATACCGTCTTTGATCGCGTTCCATAGTTCTTCGACTTTGCTCTTAAACGCGACGATGGCGATAATCGCGATCACTACGAGCACGCCGACCAAGATGGCGTATTCGGTAGTGCCCTGCGCGCTCTCCTCCCGCAACAGCGCCTCGGCACGCTGGCGAGCGCGGATTGCCCGGCAAAAAGCCCAGCTCCAAGCCTTGCCCGCAATGTCGGTCATCGTGTTCATATATTCCTCCCTACATCATCCCGCCTGCTCCCAGCAGCGGGCCCAATATGGACAGAAGCAACGCCGGCAAGATGAGCGTGCCGGTGGGAATCAGCAACTTGACCGGTGCGCGCTCAATCTCGCGCTCGACTGCGGCGCGATGGGCCGCACGGATCTCGCGACTTTGAGCAGCCAGCGTCTCGGCCAGCGGAGCGCCCAGGGCAAGCGCCTGCCCCACCGTGATGGCAAAGGTCTCGAGCGCCCTCACGTCCAAATCACGCGCGGCAGCCAACAGCTCGGCCTCGCGCGTCCCCACGCCCACCTGCCACGCCATGCAGGCTTGCTCAAGACGGACGGCCAGCACCGACCGACGATTGGCACAGAAAATCTCGAGCGCCGCGTCAAACGAAAGGCCGGCAGAAAGCCCCAGGCGCACCACGTCGATCATCTCGGACACCTCGCCGAGCGACACCCGCGCCGGGCCGCCCGCCCCAATCGCGCCCTTCATTCGCGCGGTCAGGGCATCAATCACCGAGCAGACCGCAGCAATGACCAGTACCGCCTCACGCTTGCACGTCTCTGCAATCTTGCGAGCATCCGCGCGCTCCAAACCTGTCGCGGCAAATACGCTCAGGGCACACAGACAGGCCGCGACCCCGACCAGGGCGCTCATAACTCCACCCGCATAATGCGCCGGATAACTACCAGGGCAACGACGTTGAGGGCAAGTCCCAACACCACGGCGCCCGCACCAGCCGGCGTCGCAAGACCGCGGCGAAAGTCTGCCGAAAGCAAAGCCAGTACCGCGCACATGCCCGCCGGCATCGCCGCGACCATGTGTGCCGACATACGCGCCTGTGACGTCTTAACGTCCAGACGGCGTTTGAGCTCAATGCGCTCACCCACCATGCTCGACGCCTCGGACAGCAAGCCGGCAAGCGGAGCCCCGGTACGCTGCGACACTTTGAGCGCCAAGGTGACAAGCGAAAGGCCGGGGGCATCGATGCGAACGAGTAGGTCATCGAGTGCGTCGGTCGCCGAGATGCCGCAATCGATTGCCGCCGCCACCCGCAAAAACTCGGTATGCACCGGCTCTTGCGCATGGGCGCCCACAAAGCGCATGCCCTGTGCCAGCGAATGCCCCGAGGCAAGCGACATGGATAACGCTGTGAATGCCTCGGGCATGGCCTCTTCTACATCATGCTGCTCGCGTCGGCGATCGAAGGTGTCACGCGCGGCACCCACGCCAAACGGCGCCACCAGCCCCAAGACAAAGCCGATGGGCGACAACGACGCAACGGCCAGCAAAACGCTGCAGATACCGCTCGACAGCAGCAGAAATGCCAGACGAGCCGCGTTATCCTCAATAGCAAACCCAAGGCGATCTGCGGGGATTAGCAACGCCCACGAGCGGGCAATCTTTGTCAGCAGGTCGTTTTCCGCCAACTCACGGGGCAACTTCTCCGCCATCGATTCGAGCGTCTGACGTGCCAGCTCCGCCGGCGGCATCCGCGGCACACGAGGCTCTGCCCCACACGCCGTCGCGACAGAAAGCCCCGCCAAACCCCCTACGACGAGGGGCACAGCGATCTCCATTCGTCCACCTCCTCTTGCGTGAGCGTTCCCGACCGCAAGCCCTCCGCAATAAACGGCGGCTCGCGGTCGAGCGTCCAGGTGCGTTCGGCGGCATCGAACGTCACGTAGCGTTCGAGCTCAACACCGCCCGACGCGCCGCGGTGAACCCCCGAATATGAGGCCACAAAGCGCCTGCCATCTGCATGACGCTCGGACATCACGATGCCGTCGAGCGCCATGGCGATCTGCTCTTCGATAAGCTCACTCGGCAAATCGATGCCGTAGCGCGCAAGCAGCGTCAGGCGAACCACGGTCTCCTGCTCGGTACCCGCATGGAGCGTGGTGAGCGAGCCGTCGTGGCCCGTGTTCATGGCCTGCAGCATGTCGCAGCACTCGGCACCGCGCACCTCGCCCACGACGATGCGGTCGGGGCGCATACGCAGGGCATTGGTCACCAGGTCGCGAATCGTCACCGCACCCTCGCCCTCGATTGACGCCTCACGCGCCTCCAGACGAACAACGTGTGGGTGATGTGCAAACTTGAGCTCGGCGGAATCCTCGATCGTCACGATGCGCTCGCCGGTGGAAATCTCGCACGACAGCGCGTTGAGCAGCGTGGTCTTTCCCGACCCCGTGCCCCCCGCAACCGCCAAGTCCTGCCGCAACGACACCGCGCACGACAGCAGCTGCGCATACCAAAGCGGCAGTGACCCCAACCCCACAAGCTCGTCCAACGAACAGATACGGTCCGAGAACTTACGGATGGTGAGGATTGGCCCGTCGATCGCCACGGGCGGAATCACCGCGTTGACGCGATAACCCGTCTTGAGGCGGGCGTTGACGATGGGGCTACGCTCGTCGATACGACGGCCGAGCGGCGAGATGATGCGGTCGATGAGCACACGGATCTGCTCGTCGTCCTCAAACGCGTGCTCGATGGGATACAAAACGCCGCTGCGCTCAAAAAAGGCAGAGCGACAGCCGTTGATCATGATTTCGGTAACGGTGTCGTCCTCGATGAGCGGCTGCAGCGGTCCCAGGCCCACCACGTCATCTAGAATCTCGTCGATGATGGTCTCACGCTCAGGCGTCGCCAAGTCGGTCGACTCTTCCACGTTGAGCGCCGCTTCCACCGCCGGACGTAGCTCAGAGCGGGCAAGGGCAGGGTCGACGTAGGCGCTGATGCGCGCCACCTCGTCGTAGCCCATGCGGTCCATCACCGCACGCTTGGTGCGGCGTTTAACGGCACGGCGGCGTCCCGCATCAACGGGGGCAGCCGCGGCGGCCGCGCCAGCGGCTTTAATCCGCGTCTGCAGACTCATCGCGAATCACCCTCACGCGACCAGGGAAGACGGATGCGCGGGCGCTCGGTGCGGGTCGCGCGGTCAGCGACCATATCGCTCCAAGGACCGACGGCGCAGCCCAGCTCCACGAGCATCTCGCGCGTGGCCTCGCGCACGCTGGTCGCAAAAGCGCTCGTCTGACCCACTGCCTCGTCGGCGCGACCGAATGCCATGAGCGCGGCCAAGTCCTGACCGCCATCGGCAATGCGAATCTTGGAGCTCAGTGCGCAGGCAATCTCGAAGCGCATGGCGACGTCCTCGTCGGCGCCGCGCGCACCAAACCGGTTGAACACGGCGCTCATGCGCGTGCGTGGCACGCCCACGCGGCTCGCCAGCTCAATGACGCGCGAAGCGGATGTCGCGGACGATACCGCCGCATCGCCTACGACCAGGCAACGGTCGCTCGCCGCCACCGCGGCGGCCACGGCATCACCCCAAAAGACCGAGGTGTCAACAAAGACCACGTCGGATTCGCGACGCAAAACATCGAGCAATAGCTCCACCGGACGTGCCATGAGCTCGGCCTTCTCGGGGGCCGCGACAGGCCCCCAGAGCGTAACGCCCGGGGCGACGCGCATCGATGCGGCCACGATATCCGGCTCGGCAAGTGCGCCCGCCGCCGACGGCTCGATAAGCGTCGCTATATCATGTGGGGCATCGACACCCAGCAGATCGTATAGGTTTCCAAACATGAGGTCCAAGTCGAGCACAGCGGCACGCAAACCCAACAGCGACGCCGCATGCGCCATGGTGGCAACGATCGTCGACTTGCCGCAACCGCCCGAACCCGAAACGGTGCAGACAACCGGCGCCCGACGCGACGGAATCGAAGCGTCCGCCGACGGCGCGGGGGCCGACGGTGCGGGGGCCGGCGACACGGACGCGGGCGATAACATCCCCGTCTCCCCCGCCGCGGTCACGCGCTGAGCCCAAGCCGGCATGGCAGGCTGCCCGGGCTGCGATTCCGAAGCCAAAGACGCAGCGGCACACGGCTCGTCAGCCCCGGCAAAACCCTCGACCTCGTCGAGCTCATCGGCCAGATTTACGCCATGCACGTATCCCATATCTTCAGCCAGAACGTCATCGCCATACGGTACCGGCCTTCCAGCGTCATCGTATGCAAGGGGGTCCCGGGGGCGCCGACCATGCTCGGCTTCCGCTTTTCCATATTCATCAACACGCGGGCCTCTTGTAGCGCGAGGCGCCCCGGGTTCCCTATCAACAAAAGCATCGGGCTCAATCGTCAT
>CALBUZ010000188.1 GCA_937969105.1 uncultured Collinsella sp.
TCATGTGCCGAGAGCTTGTAGGTATTCAGGTAGTCCGTCACGTCCATGAACACCTCGTCGATGGAGTAGACCACAATGTCCTCCGGCGCGATGTACTTGAGGTAAACCTGATAGATGCGGGTGCTGTACTCCATGTAATACGCCATTCTCGGCGGTGCAATGATGAAGTCAATCGCCAGAGACGGATTTGCTTGCAGCTCCGAGAAGAAGTGCGATGTGCCGTCCAGCCTGTGTCCCGGCGCGTCGTGCTGCCGTCCGGCATTCGCTTCCTTCACGCGCTGCTTGACTTCAAACATGTCGGCATCCTTCCAGGTGCCCTTCTCGCTATCCCACTCGTCGCCGGCAAGGTTGATGATGTAGTCGGCGTAGTCCTTGCTCGCGGTCTCTTCGTTGCCGTCAGCAGGCTCGGTCGGAGCGGTCGGCATGCTTGCGGAGCTGTCGCCGACCTTCTTCTTGTAGAGCTTCTGCAGCGTCGCGGACTGGCGGACGATCTGCTTGGCCTGGTCCTTGGACACGCCATACTGCGTGGCCATGGTCTTGTAGTCGGAGGTGCCGATGGAATCCTCGGCATACTGCTTCATTTCCTTGGAAGAGACGGTAATGCCCTCGTCCTCGGCAGCGTCCAGCAGAATCTGGTTGCGCACGTAGGACAGGATAACGTCGGCGGACGGAGCGGTGTAGTTGCCGTCATCGTCCTTGACGGTGTCGAGGCTGTACTGGCTCTCGATGGCCTCACGCGCGGTGATGTCGCTCTTCTTGCCGTTGTAGCTATAGCTTGCCACGGTGGAATCGAGCTGGTCCTCGGTCAGGGTCGACGAACCGACACCCTTGCCGCCAAAGCCGCCATTGCCAATAAAGAAGCCGACCACGGCAGCGATTACGACTGCAACCACAAAGGCGGCAATCATCGTCTTCTTGTGCTTGGATGCGTGGTCGCCCTCATTGGAACCCAGGGCATCGTCGTCCTCATCCTGTGCCTCGGGCATCAGATTCTCGTCAGCGGCATCTGCGGCGATCTGAGCCTCCAGACGGGCGTCCTCCTCCTCGGCGGTCGTGCCGGCGGCAATATGTTCGGCGGACGTACCGGCGACCAGGTCGATCTTCTCGTCCTCGTCACCGTCGGGGCCTTCGCCGCGCTCGATGATCTGGATGCCGTCGATCTCGTCCTTCTCGTCCTTCTTTTGAATCAGACCCATATCAGTTACTCCTTGTTAGGAAACATAGTCCTCAATAGAATACGCCCGACAGAGCGCCGGGCGTATTGATTCTTAGGTTATACGCAAACACTTAAGTACTATTTAGGCGTTTGCAGCCTGCATGTCTTAGGCCAGGTGCTCAATAACGGCATCGGCGAAGGCCTGCGTACCCACCGCACCCTCGACGGAGCCAGTCTGAGCACGACGCACGTCACCGGTAACCTGCTCACCCTCGTCGAGCGTGGCAGATACGGCGGCGCGAATACGATTGGCAGCGTCGTTCTCGCCCAGGTGATCGAGCATCATCGCCGCAGACAGGATCTCGGCCGTGGGGTTGGCGATATCCTGGCCAGCGATATCGGGCGCGGAGCCGTGCGTTGCCTCGAAGATAGCGCAGTCGGCACCGATGTTGGAGCCGGGGGCCATACCCAGGCCGCCCACCAGGCCAGCGCACAGGTCGCTGACGATATCGCCGTACAGGTTGGGCAGTACCAGGACATCGAAGTCATTGGGGTTCTGGACCAGGCCCATGCAGGTAGCGTCGACAATCTTGTCGTTGAACTCGATATCGGGATAGTTGGCGGCCACCTCGCGCGCAACGCGCAGGAACAGGCCGTCGGTCGCCTTCATGATATTAGCCTTGTGCACGGCCGTCACCTTTTTGCGGCCGCAGCGGCGGGCGTACTCAAAGGCGTACTCCACAATACGGCGGCTCTTGGCGATAGAGATCGGCTTGATCGAGATCGCGGAATCCGCGGCGAAGGTCTTCTGGCCCGAACGCTCGACGAGCTGCGAGAGCTCCTCGACCTCGGCAGCGCCCTCATCGAACTCGATGCCGGCGTAGAGGTCCTCGGTGTTCTCGCGCACGATGACCAGGTCGACATCGCGGAAACGAGAGCCGTCGCCCGGCTGCGACAGGCAGGGGCGCACGCAGGCGTACAGGTCAAAATGCTTGCGCAGGGCCACGTTAACGCTGCGGAAACCCGTGCCGACCGGCGTGGTGATGGGGCCCTTGATGGCAACTTTGGTCTCGGCGACCGCATCGAGCACGTGCTGGGGCAGCGGCGTGCCAAACTCATCCATGACGCCGGCGCCGGCCTCCTGGACGTTCCAGTTGATCTGAACACCGGTGGCCTCGACCACGCGGCGCATGGCCTGCGTAATCTCGGGACCGATACCGTCACCGGGAATCAGGACTACATCGTGCGCCATAATCTGTTACTCCTCGTCTTCGGCGTCGTCAGATTTTTTAACGCTAGCACGCTTCTTCTTTTTGGAGAGATCCAGGCCAAAACGTTTAACAAGCATTTCGCAAATCTCGCTCGAACGGGCCTTGAGATAGCTGCCCTTACCGTTCTCGGCATCGAACTTAAGGCGCAGCGCGAGCTTCTCGGCGACCTCGGCGTCAATCTCGCCCTGGCCAAACTCGTACAGGCAACCGAGCATGTCGCGATACTCGAGGTCGCCGTGGTAGCATTGGATGGCCTCGTCCAGGATGGGCCAAGCCTCGCGCGAACGCTCGACGCTCGTGGCGCCCCACACGCACAGCAGGCGGAAGGCGGCATAGCGCAGCGTGGAGGAAATCTCGTCGAACAGCGCGGTCTCGGCGCCCTCAAAGGCATCGCCCAGCTGCTCGGGGCAGGTGGTGGCGAGCGCCGCCAGGGCATCGAGGGCCTCCCAGCGGGTCTGAGCCTCGGGGCGGTCGAGTGCCTCGATCAGCGCGGGCACGCAGGGCACGACGCGCTGCGGATCGCGCTCGGCCAGCAGGTGCAGCACGCGGGCGGCAAACTGGCGGATACGGCGCGTGGGGCAGCCGAGCTCCTTGACCAGACGGTCGACGGCGTTCTCGTTCTCCTCTGCCAGCTGAAGCTGTGCCAGCTCCTCGTCGGTGAGCTGTTCTTCCTTGTTTTCTGCCATAGTTACCTCTTCTTACTATTTCTTAGCGTGCTTGCCAGCACCCTTGCTGTCATCGGTGACCGAGATGAGCTGTCGGTCGGCTGCGCCATTGCGACGCGCGCGGCGGCGTTCCTCGGCATCGCCCGAGTCGGCAGCGGCGCGGTGAGCCTTGTTGACGTTAAAGACCTCGTCATGCTTGCGCCACGGGCCGACGGACTCGCCGAAGCTCATCTTAAGGCCGGCGATAAAGCCGCCGAGCCAGCCAATAGGCGCAAACTGTACCAGCGGGAACAGCGAAAACACCCAGGTTAGCAGGACGACTGCCGCCGCTCCCGCAAAGTTGGCAATCCAGTAGTCGCGCTTGGTGATGACGCGCTTTTCGCACGCCCACTGGCCGCACAAAAAGCCGATGTAAATCGCAAAGAGAAAGAGCACCAACGCAAGCACCACGAACGTCCAGCTCATGGGCGCTACTCCCCGTGATGGTGGCCGCAGCAGCACTCGTGGCCGTCATCATGGCCGTGGCCGCCGCAGCACTCGTGGTCCTCGTCGTGGTGGTGGCCACAACCGCACTCGTGATCGTCGCCATGCTCGCCGCAACCACAGCCCTCCTCGTGAGCACCGTGCTCCTCAGGACGATACTGCGACCAGTCCAGACCGGCGGCGATGGCGTCGGCCTCCTCCTTGTAGAGGACCGTGATGGCCTGGGTGCCCAGCTTGGCGCCACCGATGGCGTCGAGCATGTCGTAGAGCGTAAAGGCCACGTCGGCGCCGGGCAGCGCGAGCTCGCGGTCGTCGGCGTAGGCGAGCGCCAGACGCAGGTCCTTGATGAAGTGCTCGACCATAAAGCCGGGCTTGTAGTCGCCGTCGAGCGCCTTGGGCGCCAGGCTCTCCATAGCGCCGGACTTGCCGGTGCCGCCCAGGATCATCTGTCGGGTCTTCTCCAGGTCAAGGCCGCTCAACTCGGCAAATGCCATGGCGTCTGCCATGCCGACCATGCAGGCGCCCAGCGACACCTGGTTGGCGAGCTTGGCAGCCTGGCCCTTACCGGCGCCGTCGAAGCAGCAGATGTTGGCCGCAAAGGTGGCAAGGATGTCGCGGACCGGCGCGATGTCGTTCTCGGTAGCGCCCACGATAGCCGTGAGCGTACCGGCGATAGCGCCAGACTCGCCGCCGGTGACGGGGCAGTCAAACGCCATGCGACCGGAGACCTGGGCGGCCTCGGCAATGTCACGGGCGAGCTCGGGCGAGCTCGTGGTGAGATCGATCAAGACCGCGCCCGGCTTGGTGCACGCAAGCAGGCCGTTGCCCGCCAGATAGAGCTCCTCGACCTCGGAGGGATAACCCACCATGGTAAAGACGACATCGGCGTTAGCCACGGCGTCGGCCGGCGTATCGGCCCAGACGGCACCGCGCTCGATAAGCGTGGCGGCCTTGGACTTGGTGCGGTTATTGACCGTGACGGGATAGCCGGCGTCCAGGATGTGGCCGGCGATGGGGGCACCCATGATTCCGGTGCCGATGAATGCGACGGAGAGCTTGTTTGCCATGAAACCTTTCCTTTTGGGTTGGGTGTTGTTACCAGGTTGAATACTCGGTGCCAGCGTTTGGGCTGTGACTTGAGGGCACTTGCAGCCGCAGCGCCTGTCTACTCACCGCGCACACGGCGCGCGATGCGGTCGGAAAGCGAGGCTTTCTCGGCGCGGTTCTTGCCCCAAAACGCGCAAGCCACCATGCCGGGGCCCACGTGCGAGCCGATGGTGGGACCGACGGAACTACGGATGATGGTGACGTCGGCGCAGCCTTCCTCCTTGCGGATAGCGGCCTCGAGCCAATCACCGTCCTTCTCGGCATCGGCCGTCATGATGGCGATGGGCATGGTGCGATCGGGCACGTAGTTCTCGCGGAACGACTTGAGGATGGACTTGAGCGCCTTCTTGCGGCCGCGGTTGACGCCGATCAGCGACAGCGAGCCGGCAAGGTCGTAGGAGAGCTCGGGCTTGACATCGAGCTTTGCCGTGAGCTGTGCCGCCGCGGGCGGAATGCGGCCGCCGGCAGCCAGCGCGTCAAAGCTCTCAAGCGTAAAGTAGCCGTGGACATAGGTCTTTGCCTCGTTTGCCCAATCGACCAGCTGCTTGGCGGTCAGTCCCGCCGAGCGCTGGCGCACGGCCTCGAGCGCCAAGAGCGCGCCGGTCGCGCAGGGCAGGGCGTTGTCGACCACGTAGAGCTCAAAATCGGGATACTCGGCGCGCACGGCATCTGCCGCCTGGCACGCGGAGTTGTAGCTCGACGATAACGCCGAGGTAAAGCACAGGTAGACCGTGGGCGTGCCCTCTTTGGCGCACTCGGTAAAGAACTCGATATAGCGACCGAGCGACACGGCGGAGGTAGACACGCGAGCGCCGGCGCGCATGCGGTCGTAGAACTCCTTAGGGCTCATGCTCGACCAGATGTCGTCTGTGCGCTCCTCGCCATCGATAATGAAGGGAAAACCCAGGATATCGACATCAAGGTTCGCGGCGACCTCGGGGCTAAAGTCGCAGCAGGTATCGACGACGATGCGGCAACGGTCCGAATGACCGGCGGATGCGGCCTTGTCCATCAAAGCGACTCCTTACGTAAAAAGGCGGCCACCCGCATGGGATGGCCGCCAACCGTTAACTCATGCAAGTTAACGTATTTTACTCGTCAAGTGTTTCGATGCGGGGCTTGATGATGCCATATCCACCATTCTTACGGTGATACACCACATTGATGAGGCCAGTCGTCGCGTTCTCGAACACGTAGAAGTCGTGACCGAGCAGATCGGTCTGCACCAGCGCCTGCTCCTCAGTCATCGGGGTGACATCGATGACCTTCTCGCGGACGAGCAGGTCGTCGTCCTCCTCGGGCAGCAGCAGGTCGGCCAGATCCTCGACGCGCTCGACCGGTGCGACATCCGCTGCGCTAGCACCGCCCTGGCGGTTGTCCACGACCTTGGTCTTGAACTTGCGCAGCTGGCGGGTGACCTTATCGGCAGAGAGGTCGATGGCGGCGTACATATCTGCACCGTGCTCGGCAACGCGAATCACCGAACCGCGGGCACGAACCGTAACCTCGACGATTGCCGGGTTGGGGTTCGAGGGGTTCTTCTCATAACGAAGTACAACGTCGACCGTCATGGGCTCGATATCGAAAACCTTGAGCGCCTCGCCGATCTTCTCATCCACATGCGCACGCAGAGCATCGGTTACCGTCGTCTTGCGTCCAGAAACCTTGATATCCATACGTGGCTCCAATCTGCCTCGGGGACTTACTGTACTGGCTATGTACCCATTGCCGTGCATTTAATCACGCGGATTCCCAAAGACCCGAATAACGATTGCTTGATACCGCATACCGAAGTCTCGCACTTTTCTGTGGCAAAGTGCGCTATAGGAGGGGGCCG
>CALBUZ010000189.1 GCA_937969105.1 uncultured Collinsella sp.
CGGGCGAAGTAGCGGCCCAGCATCATAAAGTCGGCACCCATGGCAAGGGCGAGCGTCATGTGGTAGTCGTAGACGATACCGCCGTCGGAGCACACGGGCACGTAGACGCCGGTCTCCTCGTAGTACTCGTCGCGAGCACGGCAGACGTCGATCAGCGCGGTGGCCTGGCCACGGCCGATGCCCTTGGTCTCGCGGGTAATGCAGATGGAACCGCCGCCGATACCGACCTTGATGAAGTCGGCACCGCAGTCGGCCAGGAAGCGGAAGCCCTCGGCGTCGACGACGTTACCGGCACCGACCTTGACGTCCTCGCCGTAGTTGGCGCGGATCCACTCGATGGTGCGCTTCTGCCACTCGCTGAAGCCCTCGGAAGAGTCGATGCACAGAACATCGGCGCCGGCCTCGATGAGCAGCGGCACGCGCTCGGCATAGTCGCGGGTGTTGATGCCAGCGCCGACCATATAGCGCTTATCGCCGTCGAGCAGCTCGTTGGGGTTGGTCTTGTGGCTGTCGTAGTCCTTGCGGAAGACGATGCCCATCAGGTGATCGTAGTCGTCGACGATGGGCAGGGCGTTGAGCTTATTGTCCCAAATGACGTCGTTGGCAACCTTGAGGCTAATGTTCTTGTCGCCCACGATGAGCTGCTCACGCGGGGTCATGAACTCGGAGACCTTCGTCTGGTGGTCATCGCGGCTGGGGCGATAGTCACGGCTGGTGACGATACCCAGGAGCTTACCCTTGGGAGTGCCGTCGTCGGTGACAGGCATGGTGGAGTGACCGGTCTTATCCTTGAGCTCGATGACCTGTTCCATGGTCATGTCGGGGGTCAACGTGGAATCGGACTGAACGAAGCCGGCCTTGTGATCCTTAACGGCCTTGACCATAGCGGCCTCGGACTCGGCGCTCTGGGAACCGTAAATGAAGGACAGGCCGCCCTCGGTAGCGAGCGCGACACCCATGTCGACGCCCGAGACGGACTGCATGATGGCGGAAACCATGGGGATGTTCAGGGTGATTGCCGGCTTCTCACCGCGCTTAAAGCGGGTCAGCGGCGTCTTAAGAGAGACGTTGTTGGGGATGCACTGCGAGGACGAGTAACCAGGAACCAGCAGATACTCCGAAAACGTGTGGGACTCACCGGGAAAGAACGTAGCCATGTTTCTCCTTTTTCCATGCGACCGGTCG
This sequence comes from uncultured Collinsella sp., assembly GCA_937969105.1. Classification (GTDB taxonomy): domain Bacteria; phylum Actinomycetota; class Coriobacteriia; order Coriobacteriales; family Coriobacteriaceae; genus Collinsella. The sequence goes on from CALBUZ010000189.1 coordinate 1,186, forward strand.
GCTGCAGGCCTCGTAGGACCCAGCCCAACCTTGGGCGCCCAATACTGGGGAAGTATCTTAACGCACTTTGACTGCTACAATGCATGATTTAAGAAGAGCACACGAGGGTTTGACGCAGGCTTTGCGTTTGCCCAGCAAACACTTTAGCGGGGAGACGTGGGGCGTATGGAGTACAAGACGACGGCAAAGTTGGTCATTCAAGCGTGCGACAAGGATCTGCCGGGCGTGTTTGGTCACGGCTGCGTCTTGCTGCTGCAGGGTATTGCCCGCGAGCACTCGCTCAACCGCGCCGCCAAGAGCATGGGCATGGCGTATTCCAAGGCTTGGCGCATTGTGAACGAAGCCGAAGGCCAGCTGGGCTGCAAACTCATCGAGCGCGACGGAGCCCGCGGATCCACCCTCACCCCCGCCGGTGAGCGAGCCATAACGGTCTACGAGGAGCTGCAGACCGACATAAACCAGGTCATAGCTGCCAAAGCCGACGCTCTCATCGCCAGCATCAAAGAATAGCTAACTTGCGGAGGGCGTTGTCTAGAGTGGACGCTACGACCAGGGGGTCGTCGATGCCGGCAAAGAGGCGGATGGTGCTGCCCTGCTTGCCGCGTGGAGCCGAAAGGCGCGTTGTTGGGCCGCCTGCGGGTGATGTGCGGAATTCATCCGGCAGCATGCTGAAGAATTCGCCCGCGGTGCAGTCCATCAGGTCAAATTCAACTGCCGGGCCAAAGCCGTGCTCGAGGATTCCCGTTGCAACCGCGTGGTCGGGATGCGAGGTCAGCCCAGGATAGCGCACGCCGTGCACCATCTCGTTCGCGGCCAAATACTCGGCCAGTGCACGCGCGCGGTCGAAGTGTGCCTGCATGCGGGTGTCGAGCGTATCGAGCCCGTGCTCTAGAACCTCAGCCTCATCGGAGGACAAGTCGAGTGCGGCCAATCCGCACCCCTCGAGCAGCGCATGCGCGCACTCGGCAGCAGCATCCACACGATGGCGCTTGAGCTGCGAGCGTGCGACCGATACGGCAACGAGCTTGCGAGGAGCCTTACCGGCGCACACACGGTCGAGTGCTTCAAGCGACAGGACGGCACCCAAACGCAGCGGATCGCACCCAAAGAGGCCAGCCACGGTGTTATCCACTACGAGCAGCGCATGAGCCTCACGCGCTGCGCGGCCTAACGCACGAAGATCGGGAACGAGCAGACCAAACCCGCCGATAGAGTTGACGAACCACCACAGGTGCGGCCCCTCGGCATCAAACGAAGCATCAAAGCCCTCGGACGCAGCAGCAAACGCGGCAGCCGACGGCTCCCCCACCATAGCCACGTCGCAGGCATCAAAGCCGTGCGCAAACGCATCGGCAAAGTCGTCCGCAAAGGCAACCAGACGATCACCGGGACGCACAATCCCCAACAGAGACAGCGCCGCCGGCACATGCGGGGCCGCAACAAGACGCGCCTCACGCGAGCCGGCCCTCAAAGCCCAAGCCTCTTCTAGCTGCTGTACATCCACAAGGCACCGTCCCTTCATAAACAAAAACCCACGATGCGGGTGTTCCCCGCATCGTGGGCAACGGCTGCAGTATAGCGCCGATATGCGACAAATCGCCTAGATGTTGAGCGTGTGATAGTTCACGCTCGCACCCGGAGCGTCAATGGTCACGCCATAGGCCTCGGGATAGATGCGCGTCGAGAATACGAGCGAGCCATCGTTCACAAACACCTCGACCGACGAGGCATCGCCGACAATGCGAACGTTACGAACCTCGTCGACGGGCTCCCAGCGCACGGTACGCCCGCAGCCGGCAGAAGCGCGACTCTCATCGGTAAATCGCATCTCAAAGCGCGAAGGCAGCTCGCCCTCGGCGGGCACAAACGCAAGCTTCAGCTCGCCATCAACGGTCGCAGCAAACGTGCCGTCGACACCGTCAACAACAACGTCAAAGCAGGTATCGCCAGCAACCTCCAACGAGTCCTCCCCCACACGCACCGAGGCATAATGGCGCTCGATCTCGCGCGCCGGCTGCTGCAGCACAATGCCATCCGGACCGGCAACAAGCTCACGCGGCACCGTCATGCAGTGCTGCCAGCCGCACGCCACGGTGGGGTCGTTGCCATAAACAGGCTCATCCGGCATGCCCATCCACCCAATCAAGATATGGCGACCGTCCTGGGCCGTAAACTCCTGCGGCGCATAGAAGTCAAAACCGGCGTCCCACAGGCGGAACTCGCCCAGATCATAAGCGTCCTTGCCACCCGTAATGTCACCCGTAACGGGCATGTAGCCCGCTGCATACACATTGCCGCGTTCCCAGCGACCGCCCTCGAGCCCCTGGGGAGAGAAGGACAGGAACTTCGCCGGTACGCAGCCATCCGCCTCGAGCTCAAGGTATCCCGGGCACTCCCACATAAAGCCAAAACGCTCGGGCGTAGACACGCGGCTCTCGAGCTCCCAGTTCAGCATGTCCGCCGAACCATACACTAGAATCTCGCCCACATCGCGCCCGGCACCCTCGCCATGCATAGCGCAAAAACGGCTCTCGATATGCGGCCCATCCACGCGACGACGCGCGCCCAACACCATGTGATAACGCCCGTCCGCGTCACGCCACACCTTGGGGTCGCGCACGTGGCAGGTCAAATCCTCGGGATAATCCTCGGAAGCCAGCACCACGCGCTTTTGGCTAAACGTCTGTCCATCGGCGCTCTCGACATACACGGTATCGGCGCGACGGCCGGTGTTGACATAGTCATAAACGCCGTCCGCATCGGGGAGCTTAACGTTGCCGGTATAGAGCACGCGAATGCGACCGTCCTCGACCAATGCCGAGCCCGAGTACACGCCATGGCAGTCGAACGGCTCATCGGGAAGCAGTGGCGCGCCAACATACTCCCAGTTCATAAGGTCGCGGCTCGTGGCATGACCCCACATCTTGACGCCGCCGTTCACATCAAACGGAGCATACTGGAAGTATGCGTGAAACACGCCGGCGGCCTGGCAAAGACCGTTGGGGTCGTTGAGCCAGCCCGCCGGCGGCATAATATGAAAATGCTGAGCATAGGGCCCGTGGCCACGCTCGGCGGCCGCTGCATCCATATTGGCAACGAGCTTGGCAAGATCGCGCTGAAGTGCGTTAGACATGTCGGTATCCAATCGAATTAAATCAACGAACGCTCAAATCAAGAGTTCCAGATAAAGAAAACGCCCACAGGATGGAGCTTGCGGGCGTTTTGTTTACGCGAATCCTACGCCTGCTCGGAAGCCTTGGGCTCGTCCTTGTACAGGACAAACGAGACGGCAAAGGAAACCAACGCGGCGACCGCAAACATAATCGCGTACTGCACGGGCTGGGCCAGGCACAGCAGGATACCGAAGATACCGGTAACGCCCGTGCCGGAGGCGGCCAGCGAAGTGAGCGCGCAGACCAGGGCACCGCAACCGCCGCCGATGCAGCCGGCGATGAAGGGCTTAAAGAATCGCAGGTTCACACCAAAGATGGCAGGCTCGGTAATGCCCATGAAGGCGGACAGGGCCGAAGGAAGCGCCAGGCCCTTGATCTTGGCATCGCGGGTCTTAAAGGCAACGGCGAGCGCGGCACCACCCTGGGCGATGTTGGCGGCACTGGCGATGGGCAGCCAGTAGGTCACACCGTACTGGGCGAGCTGGCCCAGGTCGATGGCGGTGTACATCTGATGGATACCGGTAACGACCGTGGGGGCATAGAACAAGCCAACGATAAAGGAACCGATACCAAAGGGCAGGGTGAGCAGGGCCTGGATCAGTCCGAGGATGGCGTTCTCAGCCCAGACAAAGATGGGGCCGACGGCAACGAGGGTCACGAGCACGGTCACGAACACCGAGACGAGCGGGGTCACAAACAGGTCGAACATCTCGGGGACAACCTTGTGGAGACGCTTCTCCAAGAAGGCCAGAATGGCACAGGCGATAACGATCGGGATCACATGGCCCTGATAGCCAACCCACTCAAAACTGTACACGCCGGGAATGACGGTGACCATGGTCTGCACGCCCTCGGAGGCAACCGTATAGGCGCTCTGCAGCGAGGAGTTGATGAACGCACCGCCGACGACAGCGCCCAGATACGGGTTGGCGCCAAAGGCCTTAGCCGCGGAGTAGCCGATCAGGATCTGCAGGATGCCAAAGGACGTTCCCGAGACCAGGTCGGCAATCTTATAAATAAAGTTATTAGTGTCGAGCGCGATAAAGCCGTTGGAGGCCATAAAGTTGAGGGCGCTCATAATGCCCAGCAGCAGGCCCGAAGCCACGATGGCGGGGATGATGGGGACAAAGACGTCGCCGAGCACCTTAATGGCACGCATAAAGATGTTCTGCTGCTGCGCCGCGGCCTCCTTGACCTCGGCCTTGGTGGCAGCCTCGACGCCACTGATCGCAATGAACTCGTCGTAGACCTTATTGACGGTGCCAGTGCCAAAAATAATCTGGAGCTGGCCCTGGGCTTCAAAGACGCCCTTGGCGCCGTCGATATTCTCGAGGGCCTCCTTGTCGACCTTGGCGTTATCGGCAATCACCAGGCGCAGACGCGTGGCGCAGTGTGCGGCCGAAACAACGTTGCCGGCGCCACCGATGTTGTCGAGCACCTCTTGGGCTGATTTGCGGTAGTCCATGACTTCCCTTTCCTCCAGCGGGCGCATGTGCACCCGGCCATCTTTGACACTTACACTGTAATCGTTTTCAGTTTCATATGTCTGTAATCGTTTTCATATAACGGTAAACGGTAGGTTTTCGACGGTGAAAGGTAGTTTTGAGGCAAAACCAGGGAATCAGAGGCCGGCAGACGTGCCCAGAGCCTAGACATTCATAAGCTGATGGCCGAGCTTGAGCGTCTTGAGACCGCGCTCCCCCTCCACGCCATCGAGCGTGTCGAGCAGCATGCTGGTGGCCTCGACGCCACTGGTCAGATACCCATAATGCACGGTGGGAATGCCGCCCGTCAGCGCGCGCAAAAACGCGTTGTCGCCAAAACCGCTCACGCGGTGCACACCCTCGCCCATACCGCGCACCTCGTCAAGCGCACGCAAGGCGCCCGCCGCCATGGTGTCGGTCGCGCAGGCGATAAACGAAACATCGGGCACTTCGCCCAGCAGCTCGCGCGACGCACGATAGCCGGAATCGAGGGTAAAGGACCCGCGGCGAATCAGCTCGGGATCGAGCGCAACACCCGCGGCGCGCAAGCCCGCTTCAAAACCACGACGACGGTCGTAACCGGCGGCACGGTCTTCCTCGGTAACACCGATATAGGCAATCTTGCCCTCGACATGCTTCGCGAGCGCCTGGCCCAGCTCAAAGGCGGCCTCGTAATCGTCATGGTAGACGCAAGCCGCGCCCTCGACGTTTTGGCCGATCAGCACAATGGGCACACGGCAAGACGCAATGGCCGCACGATGTTCGTCGGTGATCATGGTTGCCACGAGCACGATGCCATCGACCGGGTGGTTCTGAAACAGGTCGAGATACTCGAGCTCACGCTCGGCCACGTTGTCAGTATTCGCGAGCAGCATCTGGTACCCGCGGCGACCGAGCACCTGGCCAATACCGGCGGTAATGCGGCTCACGGATTCCGAGTTGATCTTAGGCACGATGACGCCGATAAGCTTGGTGGAGCCGGTGCGCAGCGCACGAGCCTGGTTGGAGCGGACGTAACCGGTCAGCTCAATCGCCTGCTTAATGCGATCGGCCTTGTCCGCCGAGATATATCCACCGTTGAGATAGCGCGAGACCGCGGCGCTCGAAACGCCCGCCAGCTCGGCCACATCTTTCATCTTTACCACGAGCACCCCTGTCATTGAAATCGCTTACACAATGATACCCAACCCATACCGGCAAATTGAGCAAATGGAACGAGCCACATGGATCATTTCAACAGCCCAGGCCAAGCAAACGTCAGCGAGCGCGCAGCTGCCGTGGCGAGGTGCCGCGAAAGAGGAGCGACGCGTACTTCATGTACGCGAGCGACGGTTTGAGCGGCAGATCGCCCGGCAGATGCCCGCGCAGCGTCGAGCGGTCCGGCGTTCGCCAGAACGCCGGAACAAAGTTAGCCGTGATATTCGCCGTTGTACTGGATTAACGTCAAGTCTTCCACGCCGTCGAGCGCGCGAATCGCGTCCGCATAGGGCATATCCACACCGTCCGAGAACACCTCCACGGCCATCTCGACCTTGTCACCGCGCATGGTCTTGGACTTCACCGTAAACTTGGTGCGTCCAAAAGCGCGCACGATGTCGTCGCCGGTGGTCTGACCCGTGTAGTGGATGACCATCATGTACACGCGCGCCTTGTCCTGGTGGCTCGCAAAGCCGGCGATCATCGCCACGATGACCACCGCCGTGAGCCCCACGAGCGCATACATGCCGGCGCCCGCCGTAATGCCCGTGGTAATGGCCCAAAAGAGATACAGAAGATCGAGCGGGTCCTTGACCGCCGTACGGTAACGGACGATGGACAGAGCACCGACCATACCGAGCGAGATGACCACGTTGGTCGAGATCGCAAGCGTCACCATGCAGGTGAGCACGCACATGCCCACGAGCGTCACGGCAAAGCTGCGCGAGTACACCACGCCGGTAAAGAAACGCTTGTACACGCAATAGATCAGGATGCCCATGGCGAGTGCCACGAGCAGCGACAGACCGATCTTGGCAGGGTCGACCTGGCCAAACGCCTCCAAGACGGAGTTCTTAAAAAAGTCCCTGGTGCTCATGGTCTAAATATCCCCTCGGTTCTCAAAATCCGATTCCCAGTTATTAAATCCGCGCAGGTAGGCAGTCTTTTCGTAACACAGGCAGTACTTGGAGACCGCCGTGAGTTCGGCCGCGCCCGGCGGCACCATATCGCGCACCAGCTGCGGGCAAAACTCGGTAAACTTTACCTCCATCACCAGCTTGCCTGGCTCCAGCACGGGCAGCGCGGGCAGCGTCGCGTCAAAGATATCGAAGCTTCCCACTGCGGCGCGCACATTCATGTCAAACGTGATGCGCACGGTGCCTTCGTCCATCACCCACGGCTCGCGCTCGTAATCCACAATGGTCCGCGGGCGCATCATATTGCAGATGCACTCGATGTAGAACTCGCGGCAGAGTTGATGGGGGCTCCTGAGCAAAAAGTCGTAGTCGCCGGCCAGGATCTGCTCAAACTCGCCACGCGTGAGCGGTGCGTCTTCCTTATAGATCCAGCTGCCGTACTTCTTTTTGCGCTCGAGCTTAATCACCTTGTCGCCGCCGTTGTAGATGCGGACGCGATACTTTTTGCGCATGAGAATACCGGCATCTTTTTCCTCGTAGGCCGAGTTGCAGTAGTCGTCAAAGTACAGGCTGCGAATGGTGTAACCGCCCGCCTGCGCATGCTTGTCCAGCTTAAACACCGGCGCCATGCGACAGGCCAGTGCAGCGTGCTCGCCCTCGTTGATGAGGTACTTGAGCTCATGGCGATAACGCTCCTGCGTGGTGCGCACGGGAGGTGCCGCCAGGCGCTCGAGCAGCGCGCTAGCCCTCCTCATACGTGTCCTCCACGACCTTACCGCCGTCTTGCACGTAAAAACACTTCATGCCGTACTGTTTGCCATCGTCGGTCACGTAATAGTCGAACGCATCTTGCGTATAGCCGTCAGAGTTGGTGGCGCGCACGCGCACAAAATACTGGCCGGTATCGGGCGCATCGCAGGTCACCTCGGGAAGCAGCACGTCCTCAGCCTTAAAGACCACGTCGCTTATGGCATAGTCGCGCGCCAGCTCCACGGTATAACGAATGTCGCGCGCCTTAAAGTCGTAAGACGCATCCCAGTTCATGCGCAGCTTACCGTTATCGATCTGCGGCACGCCAATGTAGAACGGCATGGGCTTTTTATAGCTCTCGCGAAAGCTCTTATAGTTCTCCTCGATCTCGGAAGGAATCGCCGCAGCGATTTGCTCGTATTGATCCTTGGTGACAGGCAGATTGTCGATATCGGGCGAAGCAAAGACCAGGGATTCGGTAACCTCGCGGTAGTGCTTGATCATCTTGGCCAGACGTTCCTCGGTCAAATACGAGCGCAAGTCCTTAACGGCACGGTCGAGTTCGCTGCGGAACGACTTGCTGCGCAGCGCACGATTGAACAGCACGTTGCCCCAGTAGTTGCTCACGCCGCGCTCCCAGCTCGCATAGTCCGAGAACCCCTTCAGGCTCAACTCAAGCTTACGCAGCATGCCGTCGTTATCCCAATCTAAAAAGTACCAGGTATTTGAGTTAAGCGGGCTGTACAGATAGCAGTTACGGTTCTGCGTATCGCAGTTGCCCGTCAAGATCTGAAACGCCATCCAATAGACCAGATTCTCGGTATCAAAGTAGGTGTCGAGCACGTTATCGATCTTTTGCGATTCGTCGTTGAGCGCATCGAGCATCTCGATCAACTTGGTGTGGTCCGAGTCGCCCTTAATCTCGAGCATGCCCTCAAAGTTGGCCTGGTTGTAGTCGGGATCGTCGGCGAGCTTAATGGTGTCCTCGTAGCGATAGAACTCAAAGCTGTTCACCTTGTAAAGGTGTCCATTCTTATCTAGGCCATGTGCCTTAAGCGCCGTCTTATTAAGCTGCTCTACCTGTGTAAACAGGCCGTAGTCCTCAAAGGTGTCGTTGGACTTTTCGGTCTGGTCGCACACCCACAGGTGCACAAACTGTGTGCGCAGGCCCATCATCTGGGGAATGCCGCGGATAAGGTCGTAGGCCATCTTGTTGCGAAAACGCATACCCTCGGCCATATGCTTGTTGAGCGCAATCGCGCGCTGCTGGCGCCAGGTACCCTTTCCTTTTTTGAGCTCCACCTTGTAATTCTTCTGCGTATAACCGCTCGACGTCTGGCCGCGCACCTGCACGGTGGCATTGGGCGTTTCCTCGCCATAGCCAACCTCGCCTGCCACTGGGCCGTCTTCGTCGCCCGCCTGCAGCAGGCCCATAACCTGATAGCGCGCCACGCCCATGTCGGCATAGTCGTAGACAGAGTACGTATTGATCTCGACCCAGCTATGATCGGTATTCTCGGAGCTGTTGCCGCGAGAGACCGTCAGGTACATGCATACGATACCCGAGTCATCGTAGACCTCGTACAGCTCATCCTTGTCGCGAAGGTGCTTGGTCTCGCTAGACGCATCGGCCTTTTTAATCTTGTCCTGCTTCTTGGTCTTTTTTGTCGAGGATTCGTCCTGCGAAGAGCAGCCCGAAAGCAGCAATGTGCCGGCAGCCGCCTCAATCAAGCGGCGACGCGATATCATCCTATCGGTCATCAGAACCTCCCCAACGATTGCGATACACACGGACCACCGTGCGCTCAAACGCACCATGCGGCTCACCCTCTAGACGCAGCTCCTCGTAGCGCTGTTCGGCACGGTCGAGCAAGCGACCCAGCTCCGTAAAGCGACCCGTTTTGTCGGTCGCCACAATGGGCTGCTGGCTCAGAATACGATACGGCAAGTTGACGGTATAGGCATCGAGCCGCATGAGCGCCACAACAAAAAACACCGCCGCGCCGAGCAAAAAGCCAAAGCCATAAAACTGCTGCGGAAAGAACAGCGAGACGATGGTCGCCAGCCCCGCCACGCCCGCAAACAGCCCAGAGGCAAGCACGGCGCCCTTGTAGTCGGTAAAGTACAGCAAGATCAGCAGAATCGTGTTGCCCACTGCATACAGGCCATAGCCCACGCACAGCGTGCGGAAATACCCGTGCATCAGATTGTTGAAGCCCAGTGGCAGGGCCGAGAGCACCGTGGTCTCGAGCGAGATGACCGCTGCCGTCACAAACAGCTGCTTGAGCGCGCAAAACCGCAGCTCCCGGTTGAGCGTGGCGAGCATTTCCTCCTCGGCCACCACGATGTCGCCCACCACGCCGCCGTCGTTAAACAGGCTGTAGTAGTCGCGGTAGCGCGGATAGAAGTTGACCTCGACCGACACCACAAAGTTGACGGTCGTGACCAGGATCGTTAAAAACGCGATGAGCGCCGGCACATCGTGGTAGGGTGCGCCGTAAAACAGGCCCTTGACCTGCACGCCAATGGGGCCGGCCCAAATAATTACCAGATGTGCAAAGAGTCCCAGATTGGTAAACAGGCCCGTGAGTGCCAGCGGCATAAACTGGTCGAGCCAGCGCAAAAAGAGCCAGGGGCTGCGATCGCTCTGAGGAAAATACCGGTACAGCAACACCACGTCCCAGGCGAGCATGACGCCGTAGCCCAGGCCGATCGAGGCCAGCAGGCCCTCGACCGGCGGCAGCCCCAGCGCCAGCGCGGCCAGGGCACACAGACACGCCACGCCAATGGCCGCGGCAAAGCTGCACAGGATGCCGCGGTAATCCTTGATGGCCGTGAGATAGCTCATGCCGTTCCAGTTGACGATCATAATGTTGAAAAGCCAAAGGCACAGCAGCCCCTGCAGCAGTGTGGCGCCCGAGAACAGCAAAAAGATGCCGTAGAGCACCGTGCACGCAACGAGCATGATGGCGTTGGAGCCCCAAAACGAGGGCAAGACCTCTTCTTCGCGCTCGGCAAAAAGCATGTCGGCCAGAAAGCGCGTGACCGGCATGGAGAAAAAGCTTGTGAGGGTGAGCGACGCCAGCAGCGTATAGGTCACCATGCACACCAGCAGATCCTGGTTGGCGCGTCCCACGCCCCACAGACCGCACAGCACCAGGATACCCACCTGGAGCAGCACGCCCAGCAGCATGGGGCCCGTGCACACAATGCCGGCGTAGCCGTAGGCGCGCATCGTGGCAAATAGACCCTTGCGCTTAAACAGGCGTTTGAGCTCAAAACCGATTCCGGCCACCGGCTACACCTCCTTCTTGGGCAAATTGAACGCGCGAGCCGTCTCGTCGTACAGCGCGCGATAGTTGGCGAGCATCTGCTCGTGTAGGTAGTAGGTCGCCACGCGACGCTGACCGCGCTCCCCCATTTCCAGGCGGCGGGCACGGCTCGCGCACATGCGCTCCATGGCATCAGCCAGACCCTTGCGATACATGGGCGGGCTCACGAATCCAGCCACGCCAAAGTCGTCGCCGGGGGCGCCCTCGAGCAGCTCGCGGCAGCAGCCGACCTCGGTCGTCACACAGGGGCGACGCGCGGCAAGCGATTCCAACACGCTCAACGGCTGGCCCTCCGAGATGCTCGTCAAAATGGTAAAGTCGAGCTTTTCCATGTACTCGACCACGTTGACGCGGCCGGTAAAGATCAAGTCACGCACGCCCAATGTCTCCACTAGCGCATGGCACTCGGCGCCATATTCCTCGTCGTCCACGCCACCCATAATGTGCAGGCGCACGTGCGGCAGGCGCTCGTGCAACTCAAAGAAGGCATAGATCATGGTCTTGACGTCCTTGATGGGCGCCAGACGCACCACCGCGCCAATGTCCACCCAGCCGTCATCGGGCTTTAAGGGAATGTCCTTAAAGCGATCGAACTGAATGCCGTTGGGAATGACCAGGCATTTGTTCGCATCGCATCCCATATCGATCTGCGTCTTGCGGGCGTTGTGGAACAGGCTCGTCACACGGAAGGCGCGGCGGTAGATCTCCTCCGAAAGCAGGTAGAAAAAGCGGATCCAGCGGTCCTTAAACGAGGGCACCACCCAGTCGGCACGAATGATCTCTTCCTCGCGCTCGCGCGTGTAGATGCCGTGCTCGGTCAGCAATGCCGGCGCGTGATTCATGCTGGAGCCCAAACTCGCAAGTAGACCGCCGTAGCCGGTCGAGATGGCGTGGTACACATCGGCCACCGGAACCTCGCTGACCAGTAGATAGAGCACGGGCAGCAACATCGAGCGCATGGTGTGGAAGGCGTCGGCGAAAGGCGTATACGGGTACTCGGCCAGGCACACGTCGCGGAAGATGTCCATAAACGAGCGGCTCTGCAAAAATGAGAGCGGATGCACGTGGCGACGCTGGAAAATATCGAACAGCACGTCCCAGTCCGGATTGGAGAGCGAAACCAGACGGCGCAACGCCTCGCGCTCGCGGTCGTCAAAGTCGACTTCCTCCTGCTCGCCCGAAAGACGCAGGGCATCGTCCAGGAACACCTCGTGCACCTCGACGACGTTGCCGGGCAGATCGTAGACAAACTTGCCGCGGTCTTCGGCGTGGGCGCCAATCACCCACAGTACAAACTCATGCTCGGGCATGGCCGTGATGTAGCCGTGCATCCAGGTGGACACACCGCCGTGCACGTAGGGGTAGCAGCCCTCGAGCACCAAGCAGATTCTCATCGGTCGCCGCCCTCCTTGCGCCCAATCGTCACGGTCTTGTCCGTCGCTTTGACTAGGTACAGGTTGCCCGTCAGGTGTTTAATCTCGCCACCGGACACCGTACCCGGCTCGCCGTTATTGGCACGGAACATAAGCCAAGCCTCATCGTGGAAGTTGCCCAGGTTGAGCGTCCAGGCATCATCGCCCGTATCCACGCTCACCGTCACGGACGAAAAACGCTGGATGGCACCCGAGCACTCCGAACCCGTCTGGTGGCGCAGGTCGGGCGCAGACTTGGTAAGCCACTCCAGATAGTCGGTCAAACCACCCTTATAGACTTCCCAGCCCTCCTTGGCGCCGCGATCGGGATCAAGCAGGTCGTCGGGATGCATAAAGTGCGTGCTCACGTAGTGCATGTTGAGCTCGGACACGGCGGCCAGGCGCATGTAGGAATCGCCGACCATGCCGCCCGAGACAATACGAGGCTGCTCCACAATGCCATCGCTCGCCACGCCAAATTCCTGCACGTAGGGCAGGTCGGTTCCGTCCTCAAAGTACGTGCTGGCAATGGTCTTAATGCGCGGCACATCCTCGCCAATAATCTTGCGCGCGCGGGCCGAAAGGATATTCGACGGCGGCACGTAGACCGAGCCGTGCGCGTTGGGCAGGACGTCGTCTTGGAAGGCGATAAGCTCGTTGAGCGATGCAACAAGCGTCTCTTTGTTCTTCCACGTCTTGTAGTCGTACAGCGTGCCATAGTCGGTGTCCCAGAGCGCCAGCGGCTGATGGTTGTAGCCATGAAAGCCCAACTCACCGCCCATCTGCAGCAGCATGCCGCCAAAGTAGCGGAACTGCGTGGTATCGGCCTGGCGTGTGGGCTCGGTTTGGTTGACCACGTCCTCGTAGTTTTCGATCACGCCGGTATAGCGAATGTCGTATTGCTGCGCGAGTTTTTGCAGGTCGGGCCACCACACCTTGGCATAAAAATCGGCGATAGAAAGGCCGTAGTCGCGTTTGACATACGTGCCGTCGCCCGAGGGAACGGGGCTCGGGAAATCATCCAGGTAAAACACCGCGCTATTGATGACCGGATAGGCCGTGGCATCGCCCAACAGGCTCACGGCCGCGGCATAGAAACCGCGCATGACCTTGTCGTAGATACCGATATTGCACACCACAGTATGCCCGGTGCCGCAATCGCTCGACCAAATAAGCGGAGTACCCGTATCGCCGGTTTTGGCCCACACGTGGGCCGTCTCACGTAGCGAAACCGAAAGCGACGAATCAAAGGGATCCGAGAGCTCATAACGCTGGCCGCCGCCGATCATAAAGTCCTCGCTCGGCACGATGCTCTCTGCCGTCGCATATTCATATCCGGCAGAATCGATGCCCAGCTTGGGACCGATTGCCTGCAGATAGCTCGAATTGTCCGGCGTCATGGCGAGCATCAGCGAACCGCCGGAGCTCACCCAGCTCATGATGTCGGAGAGGTGCGTACCGAGCCCATCGATCGAAGGCATCAGTAAAATCACGCGGTCGAAGGATGTGAGGGAAGGAATCGCATCAACACCATCGGTGGCAATATCGACATCGCGGTGGGCAATTTTCATGTCGAGCAGAATCTGGTCAAACTGCTCTTTGACGTCCTCGACGCCATCTTGGCCCGAGTCGGTAATAACCAAGCACGTGGGCTTTTGGCCAAACATCGCCGAGTTTGCCGGAACTGCGTCGTTGGCAGCGAGCATGCCCAGCTTATGCTGCCCGGCGCTGTACTGCACGCCGGCACGCTCGATCAACAGCACGGCCGCCATGGCGATAAAGACCGCCCATACCACGAGCAGCCCCATCCAGCGAAAATGGCCCGCACGCTCGCGGATATGTTGCACCACGCTCATCGGGCCTCCTCTCCTTCACGCCAAAATGCCAGCCTCTCGCGATTTTCGGCATTCAAATACACATGCTGCTTGTCGATCGCGTCGATTACACGCCGTACCGCCTGCCCATCGCGACGAATCACAGCCAAGCGCAAGCAGAGCATCCACACGTCCTGCTCGTCTGACACATCGATCACCAACTGGCTAGCGACGTCCTCAGCCTTATCGATCTCGCCGGCATCGGCCAGCGCCGTGACATAGCGAATGCGCAACGCCGGCCCATCCTCACGTTCGCAACGACGCGCGAGCAAGCGTGCATACTGCTGACGCTGAATCTGTGCCACGCGGCCCTCTGCCAGACCCGAGTCCAGATAGGCGCCCAAAAAGTCGCAATACGCATCCAGATTATGCGAGCTGGAATCGGTCTTAAACGCGCGCTCCAACTGCTGCAGCTTAAGGTCAGACTCCTTGGAAATCTGCGCCACCGCCGTCGCGGCATAGTGCGCGACCTCAACATCGTCGTTGAGTTTTGCTGCCTGCAACTGTGCCAGGTACGCATCCGGATCCTCGGTAAGCATGGAGAGCATCAGACGGCGGCGGTCGCCCGGGTCGTTGACGATCAGTGCTTCCTCGAGCGGCACCACGCCATCATCGCCCTCGCGCCCCTGCACGAGCAAACTGCGATGCATGTCGTCGTTAATGCGCAGCGTCTCCAGCGTGGCGTCCTTAAGGTCGTCACCGAACACCGCGCTACGCACCGAGAGCAATGCCACGAGCAACGGGCCCCACAGTGGTACGAGCACCATCACGGCAAGCATGTGCCCACGAACCGGCAGCAGACCCAGTTTCATAAGCGTCCACAGCACCAGACACACCAGCGCATGAATTAATAGCAGTACGGCAGCAACGACAAGCGAGATCAAGCGGCCTCCCCCTCACCGTTGCCAGCGGGCGCGATGCGCTGCAGCAGGGCCACTACATCCTCGCTGTCGACGAGTTCCACCGTAATGTGCTTGGCGGCCATGCGCGCACAAATAACGGGCAGGTCAGCTTCGGTTGCCTGTCGCATGAGCAGGTAAAGCGTGTCGCCATCGACCAGGCCCGCAGCGTCACTCTCGCGAATCGCCGACCCAATGGCGCCGACCAGCTCGCCAACAGGCTCCATGCCCGGCACCACGCGTAGGAGCAAAAAGCTCCCCATCTTGTTGTCCGCAAGCGCCTGCTCGGCGGCGAGTTCCTGGCCAAAGGCATCGTGGCTGAGAACGCACGTGCCGGCAACGCAGCGCTTATCCTGCGCCACGGCCTCGTAATCGAAGGCGCGTCCCAGTGCGCTTTCCACCAGGCCGCACAGGATGCGGAACAGGTTTTGTAGTACAGAGTCATTTGGCTTTCGGCCACGTGACGCACAAAAATCAACACGGCGGGGGCTCCATCGCGCTCGATCGCATAGCCAAACATCGGAAGCCCCGACGTCAGCGCGCGGTTCACCCACAAACCCGAGATCGCACCTTGGAACACGGGCGCAAGGTCATCGAGCGAGAGCGAGCGCGGCACATTGTTGGAAATCGCCGGGCTCGCCGCTACCAGGCGCGCAAATGCCCCGCCCGAAACATGGTAGATCGTCACCGAATCGTTCTCGAGAATCTCGCCAAGCAGCTCGCAGCACTTGCGGTATATATCGCGCGGGTTGAGTACGTCGAGCTCCTGCGTGACGGCAAAGATCTTGCCAAAGCTATCGTGGCGCCCCACAATCTGTCGCTTATAGGCACGCTTGTCCTCAATCGCGTCGTGATAGAGCCGCGTTAGGAACGTGTTGCGGTTTCGCACAAGCTCGTTCTCGTCACGCTCGGCCTTAATGGCCTCGCTGTTGCGCAGCTGTACATAGCCGCACACGGCACCCACCACAAAGTACGCAATAAACGGCAGCCAGTTGGAAGGCTCATAGAATAGGCCCTGGAAAGTGTATCCGTACAGGGCAAAATAGCTCACGGCCAGACCAATGGACGCCAGCAGCGCCGCAACCAGACCAAAGTCGAGCCCGTAGAGCGTGCCAATCAGGACCACATAGAGCAGACGATAGTCGAGCACGTTGAGCTGGGCCGATTGGGAGAACAGATGCTCCAGCACCTCGAACAGTACCCATGCGAAGCCCGTCTCCAGGCATTTAATGGGCAGAGTGCGCAGCTGAATGCGATCGATGGCCGCACGCAAGGGATTAGCTTTTTTAGTGCGGGTGTTAGCCCAGCGGGCGTGGATGGTCGAAAGGTCGCGCGGCAGGTCGTAACGCTGGAACCAGCCATAGCGCTTGCGAGCGACATCGCCTGCGGGCAACGCATAGCCGGTCGACTCTCCATAGGCAACGGACAGCCCGGGGAACAGGCCCTGGAGCGCGCCGCCCAAGTCGCCCGTTGTGCGATGGAAAGCATCTGCAACGTCGAGCGTCTCAAAGGTCGCATCCCAACCGTCAAAGACGCGATGCACCAGCACCGCTAGCTCCTCCGCGCACAGCAGGGGTAACGGCGCTTCCGCGACACCTTGGAGCGCGACCGACCCGGTCGAGCACGCCTCGAACAGCGGTACCAAGAAGGGGTCGTCGAGCGCCGCGGAGGCGGTATAAAGATAGGGCGTGCGTAGGATCTTGGCCTGGATGCCATCTTGCGAGGCGTAGTAGCGACAGAGGTCGTTGGCCGCGCGGGCGATAATGCCCTTACCCGTTTGGGCGGCAGCACTTGTGGTATCAAGCGAATCGTCATTGCTCACCGCGCCGCCAGCACCCTCCGCGCCCGTAGGCCCCGCCACAAACAGCAGCTGCACCCGGCGGCCCATGCAGGCACGAAACACCGACCGCAGCAACTCAATGTCGCCAAAGGTCTCGGTATGCGGAGTGAGATACGTGGAGAGGTAGACCACGCAGTCGAACTCATAAGCCTGGTCCAGGTGGCGCAGCAGCTCTTTCCACGAGCTGTGGGACGATGACTCGCGCTGCGCATCGTCGGCAGCTACAACCTGAACATGATCGTCGGGGAACGCCTTGGCACAAAAGTCGTCGTCAACATACGCGGTATTGCCAACAACCAGCACCTCCATGGCGCGCCCCCTCCCTTAAATTCCACTTTTGCCATAGTCAAACATGCGTATTGTACGCTGTCAACGCAAGCCGAGGCGCCTTTAAGGCTGTGTTAAGTACTTTTTTAGAGGATGAGGGGGTGAATCTCGAGGATTTAATCTGGAGCTTTAATACCTCGATAGAATCTCATCTCTATTATCTTTGAGATACTCGTCCAAATCCGGCACAGCAAATTGAACATAGCCCCTCTGAGGCGCCTGGATAACTTCTCGTGAAAGTAGCTTGGCCCTAACAGAACTCAGCTCACTCGTCTTTTTACCAAGTCGTTTGGCTAAATCCGAGGTCTTGGATTGCCTACTATCCTCGCACATGGCATACAGGTAGTTGATTTCATTACGGGAAAGACCCGAAATTTCAGGCTCGAGGTCGTCGTCACCATCGAGGAGCGCCTGTTTGACGACCACGAGGACACCGCAGACGAGCTGATGCCCCGTCCGCCGGTCGTCGTCGTCATGGGTCACGTCGACCACGGCAAGACGAGCCTGCTCGACTACATCCGTCACGCAAAGGTCGCCGCGGGCGAAGCCGGCGGCATCACGCAGCACATCGGCGCCTATACCGTCAAAATCAACGGCCAGCCCATCACCTTCCTCGACACGCCGGGTCACGCCGCGTTCACCGAGATGCGCGCGCGCGGCGCCATGTGCACCGACATCGCCATTCTGGTCGTGGCTGCCGACGACGGCATCATGCCGCAGACCATCGAGGCCATCAACCATGCCAAGGCGGCGAACATCCCCATCATCGTGGCCGTCAACAAGATGGATAAGCACGCCGCAAACCCCGACCGCATCCTGACCCAGCTCACCGAGCACGGTCTGGTCCCGGCGGAATGGGGCGGCGAAACGGAGGTCTGCAAGATCTCTGCCAAGACCGGCACGGGCATCGACGACCTGCTGGAGACGGTCATCCTGACCGCCGAGATGCAGGAGCTGAAGGCCAACCCCAACCGCGCCGGCAAGGGCACGGTCATCGAGGCGCGGCTTGACAAGACCCGCGGCCCGATCGCATCGCTGCTCGTCCAGAACGGCACGCTCCATCAGGGCGACATCATCATCGCGGGCACGGCCGTCGGCCGCGTGCGCGTCATGACGAACGACAAGGGCCAGCAGGTCAAGGACGCAGGCCCGTCCGTGCCGGTCGAGATCACCGGCCTGACCGACGTTCCCACGCCGGGCGACGAATTCAGCGCCGTTGCCGACGAGCGCATGGCCCGTCAGCTCGTCGAGCAGAGAAAGCAGAAGATCAAGGACGATCTCAACAAGCTCAACCAGAAGGTCACGCTCGAGCGTCTGTTCTCCAAGCTCAAGGAGGGCGAG
>CALBUZ010000190.1 GCA_937969105.1 uncultured Collinsella sp.
GAGATTGCGGTCAGGCGTACTGATGGGACGATGTACCCCCGGGCGCGAGTCATCGGCTCTCCCGAAGGCACCATGCGCGAACAATCCGACCGCGAGACGTGGAATTCGACGCGCAGCCTTCGCTACGGCGAGTTCATGGCCTCGATGTTCTTGCGTTACGTGATATTCGCCGATTCTGAAAACTCCGTCTCAAGCTCGGCAGACGGTGACGGCCTCGATGAAGGCATGAAAAATGCCGTCGACAAGATCAAACTTGTAAAACTCCCCGAGCCGGTTGAGGTACTGCTGGGTTTTGATTCCACGCCGCTGCCCGATGCAATCGAAACGTTGCTCTACCGCATTGACCATACAGATAATCCAAGTGGCATCGAGCGCTATGCCGCCGCTTTGATGGGCGAAGTTAATCTGCCTCGCCTGCGCACCATCGCGGCCAAAACCGAAATGAGCCTGGCGCGCATCGATCGCTCGAGGCTCTTTTATCTCAATTTTGACCGTAGCCTGCTGGACCAGGACGAGATCGATACCCTGCTTGCCGTCGAGTGCCGCCTGAACCGCCTATCGGGCATCCTTGAGCGTATTGGGGCAGGGTTGGGCCCCGTTGCCTCGTCGCCAAGCTTTGAGGGCTGCTCGCTCTTTGACCTATGGCATATCAGCAAGACGACAAACGACGTTCCTCGCTTGCTCGAAACGCTGTCAAATGACAACCCGTGGGCCAAGCCGGGGACGGTTGCGTGCCAGCCGGGTGGCGAGTGGGACGTTCGCACCCGCTTTGCACGTATCGTAGAAGCGCTCAACGTGGTCACGCGGCTCGATTACACCTATCGAGCGAACGTCGCCGAGGGCATCGTGCTGGTGCGATTTGGCCGCACGGTTGTCGATGCTATGCCGCAGCGCGAATACGATGCTCAAGATGACGCCTGGCGCGAGGTGGATGAGCCTAAGCGCGCGGCATGGGCCACTGAGCACGATGCGCGTATTGCGCTTACGCTCGCGGCGGCTTGCTTTGCTTCGGGCGCTCGCATCATGCGCTGCTACGTGCAGATTGCGGCTCCCGACGGTGAGCAGGGCGAGCGCGTCGTTGAAACGTATTCCTTTGGCCGTGCGGCCTATCTGGCCGATTGCGTTTCTGTCGCCAAGGATCTTGAGGGCATGGATATGGACGACATGCCCTGCAAGCATTTGCTCGAGGCATATGAGGCAGATGCTCCGGACATGATTGAGCCTGCAGAGGTTCACGCTCGGCCACGCGATGACCATCGTCCATTGCCGCCTGCGCTTCGCGATTTACTGCTCGCTGATACGGCTGACGAGCTTGAGGTCATGGAGGAGGACAACGATCCGTATGTCGCCCGCGTCGTCGAGCTGCGCGAGCAATCCAAAGTTGACCGAGCTGGTGCTTTCGAGGGCTTTTCTCGCCTTGTCGAGGAGCTGGAAGCCAAGTGCGCTGTTGCTGAGCTTTTGGCGACGGGCCCGGTGCAGACCCAGTTCTGCGACAACCAACTGGTGCGTATGATACTGCCGGTGATGGAGGAGGACCGTTCCGTGCGTATCCTTCGCGCTCCCGATGCGCTGTATTTTGCCCAGCACGAGATCTGCAGCTTTTACGCCGAACAAGAGGACTTTGAGCGTGCACTGCCCGAGGTGCGTCGTCTCTACGATTTGGCGCGCTCGTCCATGCAGTCTCACTTTGCCCTGATTAACGTGCTAGCACGCCTGGAGCGCTATGACGAGATTATCGAGGTAGCGCGTCACGGCCTGCGCATTGCCAGCGACCGGCCTTCGATCGGTTACCTGTTCTATCGCCTGGCATTCGCCTGCTGGAACTGCGACCAGCTCGAGCTGGCGCTGGCATGTTATCGCCTTGTGCCGCGCGGCGAGGAGTCGGGCGGCAGCGCGCAGGAGGAAATGCAGGGCCTTATGAACGAGATGGGCGTCATCAAACCGCCCACGTTTGAGGAGGCTGTCGAGACCATTCGCAAGGCAGGTCTTGAGCTGCCGCCGGTGCCCGCCGTGACCAATCAACTCGCGGATGCCGCCGTGCAACTCGTCGATAACGGCTTCTTTTTCTTGGCGCGCGGCTGCATCTATCAAATGTGGCGCACCATGGGCAACGATGAGCTCGGCTCCCTCAACCGCTCGCTGGGGTAGGGGCGGCATAGAGGGGCCGCACCGCGCTATTTGTATCGGCGCGGGCGGGAGGACCCGACAGAATCGGTAAGGCATAAAGCCGCCGAGCCTGCTAAAACTGTTAAACTCTGCTAAAGTTGCTAAACTTTGCTAAAGTTGTTAAAACTAGCAGAGGAGGGTCGAATGTCGAAAGCCATTAATCCCTTTAAGCCAACGGCGGGCATGAATCCGCCTGAGCTTATCGGACGTGACGCTGTTTTGGATGATTTTGCCGAGGCCCTTGAGAATGGTCCCGGTGCTCCCGATCGACTCATGCGCATCTCGGGCGTCCGAGGCACAGGTAAAACGGTGCTTCTCAATGCATTGGGTGATCTTGCGCGAAAAAAAGGATTCGAGGTTGTTGACGTCGCCTCGAATGCCGGTTTTTGCAGTAGAATCCTCAAGGCTCTACAGCGAAATGTTCGTCTTGAGTCAATGTCGATTTCCCCATCAATTCTAGGAGTCAGCCTTGGCTCCGTTGAGGTATCGAAGTCGGCATCTCATCTGGGCGAGGCAATGTACGATGCCGCGAAGCGCGGAGGTCTGCTCATTACGCTCGACGAGATTCAGGATGCCTCAACTGAGGAAATGCGCGAGCTGGGCAATGAGATGCAGCTTTTGATTCGCCAAGGGGCGAATGTCGCTTTTGCATTCGCTGGCTTGCCAACATCGGTGGATGGCGTGGTGGTTGATGATGCCCTTACGTTCCTTCAGCGGGCAAAACATATCGAACTCACTCGTCTCTCCGATTTTGAAGTCGGCGGATCGTTTGAGGATACAATGAGACGAGCGGGCAAGGAACTCGACGAAGGCGTTGCTGAGCTTTTGACAAAGGCTTCGGCAGGCTATCCCTTTATGGTCCAGTTGGTCGGATATTACGCTTGGCAGGTTGCTGCGCGCAGCGGGTCGGAGAGCGTGAGTGAAGAGGCGGCTCGCAAGGGTGTCCAGGCGGCTCTTGATAGTTTCAATGCCATGGTGATTGCCCCCGCGTTGCGCAGGGTGTCGGAGCGGCAGTTTCAATATCTCGCGGCGATGGCGCAATGCGAAGGCGGCGAGATTACGAACGGTGATATTGCCAAAAAGATGGGATTGCCGGCGAATAAAGTCGGGTCGTATCGCAAACGTCTGATCGATACGGGACTGATTGAGCCTGCGGGCTATGGCTGTGTTTCCCGAAGTAAACTGATAGGCTGGCGTGTCGTCGATGAGGACAGGCTGTCCATTCTCATCCGCCAACTTC
>CALBUZ010000191.1 GCA_937969105.1 uncultured Collinsella sp.
GCGGTGTCCCCTCCCTTTCAAGAAAGGGCGGAGGCGGGGCATGCCCCGCCTCTTACACCACATCTCTGTGCGCTACCGCTCATTCAACAAGCGTCCGAAAATCCACGCTCGTCCGTCCGATTTTCCACGCTTGTGCAGCCAAACGCCCTGCAACTGCCTCAGCACGCACGCGGCACGCCGGCGACCTTGAGCTTGCGATCGAGCTTTGTCGGATCCCTTAGATCATCCCAGCACAAGCGCACGATCTTGCAGTTATCAAGCAGCGAAAGCCTCGACTCGCGCTGGCGCTCATCGAACTGCGCCTTCGCGAGCTTGCCCTCCTCCGCCGCCTTCTCGCTTTTAACAAATCCGTCGAACTCCCCGATAATCAGCCGGTCGCCCACGCGCCACAAGTAGTCGACGCGATACGGTCGTCCCGGCTCAACCGGGTCGAACAGCTCAACTTGCAACTCCGGCGTCTGCCAGCCGCGCTCGATCATCAGGGCACGCGCCTTGGACTCGCCGCCGCTTTCCGACAGCCCATCGGCACATCGTGCAACCCTGCGCGCCGTCACAACACCGCGACGATTCAGGCCAAGCTTGTCGACAGTCTCAACGAGATGCTCCTTCGACAAAAGTTGCTCATGGAGCGCCGAATCCGCGATGATCAGTCCCTCGGCAAACGATGCATCGACCAAGCAATCCGTAATCGTTTGATCGATATCGGTTACGGCGATATCCATCTGGGTGGCCCGTGTTTGACGAGCATAGCGATGACGAATGACCTGAGAGCCCGGCGTCGTCGATTGGGCTGGCATCGCGGCGATATGGATGTGCGTCAAATTGGCATGCGAAACCGAAAGGCCATAGATAACAGCCGCCGTATAGGAGCAAAATGTCCAGTCGGGGTGCTTTTGCGCAAGCGCCCGCACCCGATGCAGATAACGCTGCCGAAACTTGAGCTCGGACCAGTATTCCGGACGCGCATACAGCCCCGGCATGACCGCTTCGAGACTTCCCGCCTCCGCCCGCCGCTCAATCTGCTTTGCCTCCGCCGCCGTGCGCGCGTACACGCAGCTCATCTGCTGTTCGCATGCTTTAATGTGACTTGCAAGCCTTTGATTCGCCGTCATGTTTCCCATGTCGCCTCCCAAATCTTGGAACGGCGCAAACGTACCAGACGGTTTCATGCGAAGTCTGACCAAATACCGTCCAGGCGCTGACCAAATGCTTGACGGTTTTGGGCGTTTTAGGCTGATGTCTTATATCTGCAGGTAGGGCGGTTGTCGAGAGGTCCCTGTCTCCACATTTTGAGGCCTTGGTCCATCGGATTATCAGAAAGAAAAACCCGTCGAGATTCAAGACTACGCCAAATGCGACTTTGCCTCTGCACGCACCGTCGCTTAGCCGAGCCATCGGCATCTACATGCCTAAAAAATGAGCGTGGATAATCTCCCGTTTTGAGCCTAGTTTCAAGCCAAAAGTGGGAGATTATCCACGCTCGATTTGTAAATGTCCGAAAATCCACGCTCGTCCGTCCGGATATCCACGCTCGTCACGCCGCCGGCACAGCAGCAGCCGTAGCCTAGTGCTCCTCGCCGGCGCGGGCCAGGTCGTAAGGCGTGGTCTGGTAGACGTAGTAGTTGAGCCAGTTGGTGTAGAGCAACTGCGCCTGGCTGCGCCAGACGTTGCGCGGCTCGGCAGCGGGGTCGTCCCCTGGGAAGTAATGCGCCGGCACCTCCGGGTTGAGTCCGCGCTTCACGTCACGCTCGTACTCCAGACGCAGCGTGTCGGTATCGTACTCGGGATGGCCAAAGACAAAGAAGCGGCGGCTGTCGGTCGACTTGACGATGTACAGGCCCACCTCGTCGGACACGGCCACGACCTCAAGCTGAGGCTCGGCTTCCACGTCCTCGCGGCGCACATCGGTGTTGCGCGAATGCACGGCATAGAAACGGTCGTCGAAGCCGCGAACCAGCGGGCTTTGCGGCTTCACCAGATGATGCTCGAACACGCCGCTCGCCTTTGTCGACAGGTCGTACTTCTGAATACCGTAGTGGTGATACAGGCCCGCCTGCGCGCCCCAACAAATGTGCAGCGTAGAGTGCACGTGCGTGGTGGACCAATCCATGATCTGGCAGAGCTCGGGCCAGTAGTCGACCTCCTCGAACGGCATCTGTTCCACCGGCGCGCCCGTGATGATCAGGCCGTCGTAGTGGATGTCGCGGATGTCGTCGAACGTGCGGTAGAACGTCTCCAGGTGGCCGGCGCTTACGTGCGTGGCCTCGTGCGTCTTGGTGCGCAGCAGGTCCACCTCCACCTGCAGCGGCGTGTTGGAGAGCTTGCGCATGATCTGCGTCTCGGTGGCGATTTTGGTGGGCATGAGGTTGAGGATGAGCACGCGCAGCGGACGGATGTCCTGGTGCAGCGCACGGTACTCGGTCATGACAAAGATATTCTCGCTCTCGAGCTGCGCGGCGGCAGGGAGGGCGTCGGGAATGCGAATGGGCATGAATGCTCCTTACGAGTCAGTTGCAGCTATGGTACAACGAGCGGCCCCATCCGCGCGAGCACATCGCCCCGAGACACCGCCTGTGGTCCAAATCACTCCAAAAGTAGAGATTAAGGCATGCCCAAAAATCTATGGCGCTTTAGCCTAGCAAAGTGACGGCAGGACGCTACAATGGTTCGACGCGAAAAACTCGGCCGGAAGGATACATATATGTACCAGACGCGTAAGATCGGTGTGGTCGGCCAGGGCCACGTAGGAGCACATGTCGCCAACAGCCTGCTTATGCAGGGCATTGCCGACGAGCTGTACCTGTGTGATATCAACGAGGCCAAGGTGACGTCCGAGGTCCAGGACCTGCGCGACTCCCTTTCGTTTGTCCCGTATAACACCAAGATCGTCAACTGCTACGACCACTACGAGGAGCTGGCCTGCTGCGACGTCATCGTCAACGCCGCCGGCAAGGTCGCGCTGGCCGCCGGCAACCGCGACGGCGAGCTGTTCTTTACCACCGACGCCGCCCGCACCTTTGCCAAGCGCATCGTCGACGCCGGCTTTGACGGCATCTTCGTGAGCATCTCCAACCCCTGCGACGTCGTGTGCACCGAGCTGTGGCACCTGACCGGCTACGATCCCAAGAAGATCATCGGCTCGGGCTGCGGCCTGGACTCCGCCCGCCTGCGCACCGAGATCTCCAAGAAAGTCGGCGTGAGCCCCAAGTCCATCGACGCCTACATGATCGGCGAGCACGGCTTTAGCCAGCTGGCCGCCTTTAAGGCCGCGACCATCGCCGGCAAGAGCCTCAACGAGCTTCAGGCCGAGAACCCTGACAAGTACGCCTTTGACCACATGGAGGTCGAGGAGCTCGCGCGCAAGGGCGGCTATGTGACCTACCAGGGCAAGCAGTGCACCGAGTACGCTGTCGCCAACTCCGCCGCGCGCGTCTGCGCCGCCGTTCTGCACAACGAGCACGCCGTGCTTTCCGCCTCCACGCTCATGACCGGCCAGTATGGCGAGGAGGGCATCTTTACCTCCCTGCCGTGCGTGATCGGCGCCGAGGGCGTCGAGGAGGTCTACACGCTCGACCTGTCCGAGTACGAGCTCGAGGGCTTCCACAAGAGCTGCCAGCACATCCGCGACAACATCGCTCAGCTCGACTGGTGGGACGCCGAGGCCTACGACGCAAAGTAGGCCGCTGGCTGCCGCAACCTTGCGAATCGAAGCACGATACTAAGCGGGCCGCGCCGGAAATCCCCGGCGCGGCCCGCTTTTTTGACTCACGCAGTGCCCTTGCGAATCGAAGGTGAATACTTTTCCGCGAAGTGAACGGGTAAAAATGAGCCCCCGAAGCATCGACACTTTTCAGACGCCGTTTCCTGCGGTTTTGCCGAGTTTTGCCTGCGGTTTTGCCGTCAAAAAGTGTGGATGCTTCGGGGGTCCAAAATAGGTCGTT
>CALBUZ010000192.1 GCA_937969105.1 uncultured Collinsella sp.
TGTGGAACAAAAGCACTAAACAACACGTAAGCGGAAGCCAATACTATCCCCTACGAAACGATTCTACTTTCAAGGGAAATAAGAATGTAGCCATTGTAGACCGCATTCCGAAAAAAGAACCCAGACTGATGAGGCAGACTTATATCAAGTCCATTGATGCCGCACAGGATAAAATACAAATAGTGAATCCCTATTTCACTCCCATTCCAAGCATTAAAAAAGCCATAAAACGTGCGTTGAAGCGAGGCGTTGAAGTAGAAATCATGATACCGGGCAAATCGGATATTCCTTTTACCCCCGATGCCGCGTTCTATACAGCAAACAAGCTGCGTAAGAAAGGAGCAAAGATTTATGTGTACAATGGCGGGTTCCACCACTCTAAGATCATGATGGTGGACAGCCTGTTCTGCACTGTGGGAAGTACGAATCTGAACAGCCGCAGCCTACGCTATGACTATGAGGTCAACGCTTTCATTTTTGACAAAGAAACCACACATGAACTGAGCACCATGTTCGAGCATGACAAGCTGGACAGTACCCTGTTTACCAAGGAAGAATATAAAAAACGCTCCGGATGGAAACGCTTCGTCGGTTGGTTCGCCAATCTGTTCACTCCGTTCCTATAAACCTCTGCCACTTCCCCAAACAAAGGTTTACAGATTGTTTCATCTCCTGCAAGGACGGGGCTTATCCCATCCGCAAGTATTCTCCATGCAGTAAAGCTTGACAGGTCATCATCAAAGAGAGCAATGCCTGTAAGCAGGAGAAATGTTACTCCACCATCACGGACGGTATCCCTGACAAGTGTGGAAAACCACGGCTTAGCTGCAAGGAAACGCTTTTCTCTCCGTATGTTTCACTTTATTATAGAACAAAGATAAAATAAATCGCTTTTTCATCCCCATAAACTACGATATTTTTCTTATTTTTGCCCACGAATCATAAAATAGTAGAGCAATGAAAGAACTGTTGAAACAAATAATATTTGAGCAGCAGGACAACTGCAGGCATCTTATGCAGGATGCCATCCCTCGACACATAGAAGAGGAATGGCTTACCACCTCGGAAATCCTTATCATAACTGGTGTAAGACGATGTGGAAAGTCGGTGTTGCTGCAGCAACTGCGTGATAAGTTGGAGGAGAAAGATTTCTTCTTCAATTTTGACGATGAGCGTCTCGTAAACTTTAAGCTTGAAAATTTTGCAACCTTGCAGGAATGCTTCTTTGAGCTTTTTGGTGAGCAACACACCTATTACTTTGATGAGATTCAAAACATTGCGGGTTGGGAAACCTTTGTGAGGCGCCTTTACAATGAAGGCAATAAGGTGGTGGTGACAGGCTCAAATGCCCGGATGCTGAGCAAGGAGATGGGCACTCATCTCACAGGGCGTTATATCTCTGTGGAGGTTTATCCTTTCTCTTTTGCCGAATACTTGCAGCTGGAGCATATTGAGCCTTCGCAGAAAGATTTCTATCTGATGGCGAGCCGTTCCAAACTGCTGGGTCATTTCCGTGATTTCTTGGAGAGGGGTGGTTTCCCGAAATATCTTCAGACGGGTTCCGTCAGTTACCTGTCCTCACTTTATGAGAGCATTATCTTCCGGGATGTGATGGCTCGCAATGGTCTTACAAACGACAAGGAAATTAAAGAACTTGCATTTTATCTTGCCAGCAATGCCACCCAGCGTGTTACCTATAACTCGCTGGGAAAGATAGTGGGCATTCGCCATCCCGAAACCATCAAGAACTATCTGGAATATATTCAGCAAACCTACATGATATTCCAGCTGCTAAAGTATGCTCCATCGGTAAAGACCCAGATGCTGAGTCCGAAGAAGGTGTATTTTATAGATAATGCTATCATCAGCAGGATGGGGTTCAATGTCACGGATAACAATAGTGTAAAATTGGAGAATGCCGTTTTCATCGAATTGCTGCGAAGGGGGTACGACTTGTTCTATCATGCCGACAAGAAGGAGTGCGACTTTGTGGTGAGAGAAGGTGTAAGGATTACCCAGGCTTACCAGGTTACGGTGAAGATGGATGATGAGAAGACTCGCAAGCGTGAGATAGAGGGCCTGCAGGAGGCGATGGAAATCTATGATTTGTCTGAGGGTTACATCATTACGCTGAATGAGAAAGAGGAGCTTACCATAGATGGTAAGACGGTGCATGTAATTCCTGCTTGGGAATGGATGCTGAAGTAATGGCTGGATTAAGAAGGTCGACTTTGCCAAAAAGAAAGGGCGGAAAGACAACTGGGGTTAACAGAGTTAACAGTTGTTTTCCGCTCTTTCTTTTGTTTTCGAGCATTCATTTTCCTTTCTTGTGTGCCCCCACATCTATCTTTATGAAGGGCATCATCCTCGCCGGGGGTTCCGGTACACGCCTCTATCCGCTCACGCTCGTGACCTCCAAGCAGCTGCTGCCGGTCTACGACAAACCCATGATCTACTACCCGCTTAGCACCCTTATGCTGGCGGGCATCCGGGATATCTTGGTCATCTCCACCCCGACCGACCTGCCCAACTTCGAGCGCCTGCTCGGGGACGGCTCGCGCTACGGCGTGAACCTGTCCTACGCCGAGCAGCCGAGCCCGGACGGCCTGGCCCAGGCCTTCACGATCGGCGAGGACTTCATCGCCGGCGAGCCGTGCGCGCTCGTGCTCGGCGACAACATCTTCTACGGCAACGGCCTGTCGCGCCACCTGACGCGCGCCGTGCAGAACGCCGAGTCGGGCCGCGCCACGGTCTTCGGCTACCACGTGGACGACCCCGAGCGCTTCGGCGTCGTGGAGTTCGACGGCGAGGGAAGGGCCGTGTCCATCGAGGAGAAGCCCGCCGAGCCCAAGAGCTCCTACGCCGTCACCGGCCTGTACTTCTACCCGGGCGACGTCGCCGCCAAGGCCCACGAGGTCGAGCCCTCAGCCCGCGGGGAGCTGGAGATCACCACGCTCAACCAGATGTACCTGGAGGAGGGGACGCTGTCCGTGGTGACACTGGGCCGCGGGTACGCGTGGCTGGACACCGGCACCATGGAGAGCCTGCACGAGGCGGCGGAGTTCGTCCGCGCCGTGGAGCACTCCCAGGACCTGCCCGTGTCCGTCCCCGAGGAGATCGCCTGGGAGAACGGCTGGATCACGACCGAGGGGCTCAAGGAGGCCGCCGAGGCCTACGGCAAGTCGGTCTACGGCCGGCACCTCAAGAAGGTCGCCGCCGGCGAGATCGTCAACAGCCCGCGTGAGTACTAGGAGGAACCCCTCATGTCTGAGATCTTCGAACCCAAGAACATCATCGTCACGGGCGGCTGCGGCTTCATCGGCAGCAACTTCGTGCACTACGTGGCGGACAACCACCCGGGCGTCCATGTCACCGTCCTGGACAAGCTGACCTACGCCGGCAACCCCGAGAACATCGCGGGGCTCCCCTCCGACCGCGTGGAGCTCGTCGTGGGCGACATCTGCGACGCCGGGCTGCTGGACCGCATCGTCCCGGGCCACGACGCCATCGTGCACTACGCCGCCGAGAGCCACAACGACAACTCCATCGCCGACCCGGAGCCGTTCCTGCGCACCAACGTGGAGGGCACCTTCCGCCTGCTGGAGGCCGTCCGCAAATACGGCGTCCGCTACCACCACGTCTCCACCGACGAGGTCTACGGCGACCTGGCGCTCGACGACCCGGCGAAGTTCACCGAGGAGACTCCGTACAAGCCGTCGAGTCCCTACAGCTCCACCAAGGCGAGCTCCGACATGCTCGTGCGCGCCTGGACCCGCACCTACGGCCTGCGTACCACGATCTCCAACTGCTCCAACAACTACGGCCCCTACCAGCACGTGGAGAAGTTCATCCCCAGGCAGATCACGAACATCATCGACGGCGTCCGCCCCAAGCTCTACGGGAAGGGCGAGAACGTCCGCGACTGGATCCACACCGAGGACC
>CALBUZ010000193.1 GCA_937969105.1 uncultured Collinsella sp.
GAGCCCGGCGTCCCGGTCTTCCTGTTCATGGGCGAGGACGAGAACCGCAAGCTCGACGAGCGCGTCCGCGCCTTCCTCAACCGCGGCGTGACCGGCGACACCGACATCAACATCATCGACACCGCCGAGTTCGCGATCCCCGGCCTTGACGATGAGTTCCGCGTCATCGTGTCTCCGTGGATCCTCTCCTCGCTGATCACCGATCGCCTTGCCGCTTACTACGAGACGGTCACCAAGCACAACCTTAACTATCGCCGCTACTATCACCAGTTCGACTACTAAGAGCAAATAACGTTTATGTAATTGGGCCCCGCTCCTATATGGAACGGGGCCTCGTTTAGGTTGGAGAGTAATTATGAGCTACCCCCTGCTTGCCGTCATGAATATCAGCCATCGTTATTTTGACCTTGAAGAATTCTTTTCTTCGGCAGCGGCCTCGGGCTACACGTGTTGCGAGCTTTGGACCGGGGCGATGCATCTGTATGTCGATTGCCATGGATACGATTCGCTCGAGCGGGTACGGGAGCTGTCGCAGCGGTATGGGGTTCGGATTGTGGGGCTTTGTCCCGAACAGAACAACCCCAAGCCGTGGAATATCGCGGCGCGCGGGAATGAGGCGCGTGCCCGCACGCTCGCGTACTTTAAGAACGTTGTAGATATCGCGGCGGAACTTGGAGCCGAGCAGGTCATGGTCTCGAGCGGCTGGGCATTTTTGAACGAGCCGATCGAGGACGCGTGGGGTCGCAGCGCCTCGATGCTGCGTGCGATTGCCGAGCATGCGGGAGAGCGCGGCGTGCGACTGGTGCTCGAGGCCCTACAGCCGGTTGAGTCGATGATCGTGAACTCGGCGGCCGACACGAAGCGCATGATCGAGGCAGTTGATCATCCGGCACTTAAGGCGTGTCTGGATTTGGGCGCTATGGCGGTGGCAGGGGATACCATCGACGATTATTTCGATCTGCTTGGCGATGATGTCGCCCACGTGCATTTTGTCGATGTTGCGGCAGACGGCGCGACGCATCTTGCTTGGGGTGACGGCGACCGCGATATGCGCGCCGACCTGGATAGGCTGGTGGCGCGCGGCTATCGCGGAGTTGTTTCGGCCGAGACCTATGATTGGCGCTATTTCGCCAATCCCGCGGCAGCCGACGCTCAGGTTATGGCGGAGTACCGACGCGCAATTGGCGCCTAAGTGGGACAGGGCGCCGAGTTGGCGTTTGACGCTTTTTGAGAAACGGGATGTGCTTTCCGCTTGAGGCTTCTGGCGGAAAGCACATCCCAGAACAGGCGCTCAGAATGGGACACACTTTCCGCTGAGGACTTCAACCGGAAACCGCATCCCAGTTTTTGGCTGGCGGGCGGGACGCGCTTTCCCCTATGTTTCCAAATGAATACGCTGTGAGCCGAGGAGGACGATTCTCCCCGCAAGCACTCTAGTATGCTAAAGTACCCAGAAAACCGGCGGAGCTATGCCGGTCTTCTGTTCTATATGAAACGCAGCATGAGGAGGCTCACCAGATGACGGCCACACCGTGGGGATTCCGGGACATATTGCCC
Source organism: uncultured Collinsella sp. (assembly GCA_937969105.1). Classification (GTDB taxonomy): domain Bacteria; phylum Actinomycetota; class Coriobacteriia; order Coriobacteriales; family Coriobacteriaceae; genus Collinsella. The sequence goes on from CALBUZ010000193.1 coordinate 1,558, forward strand.
GAGGAGGCTCAGGCGCGCGAGGAGATTGCATGCACGGTGAAGGGCTGCTTCAGGGAGCATCATTACCTTCCGGTCGAGACGCCGCTGCTCGAGGACAAGGGTTCGCTCGAGGAGGGCGGCCGCATTGCGGACACGCCGTTCAAGCTCTTTGACGATGATGGCCGTCTGCTGGTGGTCCGTCCCGACAACACGCTGCCGATCGTTCGCCTGGTTTCGACTCGCATGCGCGCGGCCGATCTGCCGCTGCGCCTGCGCTATGAGGCGCCGGTGGTTCGCGAGTGTCAGCGCAATGCCGGCGGCTCGCGTCAGTTTACGCAACTGGGTTTTGAGCTCATCGGCGCGGGCGACACCGCGGGCGATGTCGAGATTGTCTCACTGGTCGCCGAGGCCGTGCGCAAGCTGGCACTTCCCGGTGCGCGCATTATCGCGGGCAGCGTGCGTCCGTTTAAGGAACTGCTCGCGGCCTGTGAGGATCGCGAACTGGCTGCCGAGGCATTGCGTTGTGTGCACGCCAACGACTTCGTGGGCCTCGATGCCCGCGTGGCGAAAAGCGTCGAGTCCGAGGCCGTTAAGGTCGCCATTAGCGAGCTGCCGCGCCTGCACGGTGGTGCCGAGGTGCTCGACCGCGTCGACGCGCTGCTGGCGGCGGCGGGCATTGTTGCGCCGCTCACGCGCGAGCTGCGTGCCCTGGTCGAGGGCCTGGCTCCCGAGGACGCCCAGGTGCTGTCCTTCGACTTCTCCATCATGAACTCTTTCGATTACTACACGGGTCTGGTCTTTAAGGCCTATGCCGGCGGCCTGCCCGATCCGGTGGGCTCGGGCGGTCGCTACGACTCCATCTTTACCGGCGCGTTCGGCGACGGCGTCGAGGTGCCGGCGGCGGGCTTCGCCTTTTCGCTCGAGCGCCTGGAGGCCGCGCGCACCTCGGCCGAGGATGCCGCTTCCGATGGTGACCATGCCGTGGGCCGTGGCGCCGAGGGTCCGCTGTGCATTGCCGTGCCCAAGGGCTCGCTTAAGGCCGACACGCTCGACGTGCTCGAGGCCGCGGGCCTGGACGTCTCCGAGCTGCGCGACCCCGGTCGTCACCTGATTGTGCGCGGCCGCGACACGCGTGCCGGCGAGGGCGCGGTCGGAGATATCGACTTTGTCATTGTGCGCCCCAGCGACGCGCCTGCCTTTGTGGGCTGCGGCGGCGCCGACTGCGGCATCTGCGGCTGGGACTCGCTTATCGAGGCAGACCTCAACCTACTGCAGCTGGTCGATCTGGGCTACGGCCTGTGCACTTTCATTGAGGCGGAGCCCGCATGGCGCGCCGGTCAGGCCGAGCGCAACTACGTCCGTCGCGGGTCGCTTCGCGTGGCCACCAAATACCCGCGCATCGCGAGCGCCTGGTATGCCGAGCGCGGCGTGAATGCCGACATCGTTTCGCTGCACGGCAATATTGAGCTGGGCCCCATCGTCGGCATGACCGACCGCATCGTGGACATTACCGCCACGGGTGCCACGTTGCGCGACAACGACCTGGTCATCACCGGCCGCATTATGGACTGCACGGCCCGCTTCTTCGTCAACCCAGGTGCCGCGCGCTTGGATCCGCGCGTTCGCAACTTGGCCGATCGCCTGGCTGCTGCCGTGAAGGACAAACATTTTGAGCCCGTCGCGGGCTCGGCACAATAGTGCGAGCACGCACGGGCACCCCCATATCCGGGCTGCGGACCGATTGGCGCCGCTGCCCGGCATCTCGTTTTTCAAACGCAACCTCGACCGATAGGGGATACCGAAATGAAGACCATCAAGCTTGCTCCCGGTGAGCGACTCGTTACCAACCAGCT
>CALBUZ010000194.1 GCA_937969105.1 uncultured Collinsella sp.
ACTATTCCACCGCAACTGAAGGGGGCTGTCGTGGGCCATCGGGATTCATGTGATGATTTGCGTGAGGTTCGTTGGGGCGTTTTGGGCGCTGGGCGCATTTCGCATCGATTTGCATCGTCGCTCAAGGAGGTGGACGGGGCACGGCTTGTGGCTGCCGCCGGTCGCACTCCTTCGCATGTTGAGGAGTTTTGCAGGGCGTTTTCGATTGATGCCGCGCACAGTTATGCCACGGCTGACGATGGCGGCGATGCGGCTTATGATGCGCTGATTGCCGACCCCGATGTCGACGCAATTTACTTGGCTCTTCCGCATGGCATGCATGCGCATTGGGTCTGTCGCGCACTGCGCGCGGGAAAGGCCGTACTGTGCGAAAAGCCGGCCGTTTTGAATGAAGAAGAGGCTCTCTCGATTGCCTCCGCCTCTCGCGAGCACGGCGTGCTGTTTATGGAGGCGATGAAGAATCGGTTTTGCCCGATGCGCACTCGCGTGAAGGACTTGCTTGCGTCGGGTGAGCTTGGCCGTATTGTCTCGATTGAAAGCGTGCAAAAGCTCGATTACGGCGAGTCTCCTTCGGGCTATCTGCTTGATCCGTTGCAGGGCGGCTGTCTATACGACATGGGCTGCTATGCGGTCGGGTGGTTTGAGGATCTGCTTGCGGGTGCGTGCGATGTTTCGTCCCGTGAAGTTCGCTGGCGTGACGTATCAGGCGGCCGCGTCGATTGGGCCGATGAAATCCGTATGAGCGTCGGCGGCATACCTATTCATATGGCGTGCGATGGCAAAGCAGCATATGAAAGCCGCTTAACGATTGTCTGCGAGCGGGGCTCGTTGGAAATCGAGCGCCTCCATCGCCCCGAGCTCGCCCATGTGAAGTACTCCGACGGACGAATGCTCGAAATAAATGCCCCGTTTGAGGTCGATGATTTCTACGGCGAAATCCAGCATGCGACCCAGCTCATCCGGGCGGGGAAACTTGAGAGTCCCGTCATGCCCCTTGCCGCCACACAGCGTTGCGCGCGCATTATCGATGCAATCCGTCTAGCCCTCTAGGACTTGGCGCTGACGCATAGGGGATCATGACACTTGCGACCGTGGTGCTTGGTGGCCCGCATCTCTGATGCCCCTTTTATAAGTTGCGGTGGAATAGTTCCTGTTTGCGGCAGAATAGGGCATCGACAGGAACTATTTCACCGCAACTGATGAGGGGGAGCTGGAGATGCTGACGATTGGGTGTCATCTTTCGACGACGAGGGGCTATCGGGCAATGGGAGAGACGGCGCTATCCATTGGCGCCAATACCTTTGCATTCTTTACGCGCAATCCGCGCGGTGGCAAGGCGAAAGACCTTGATATGGATGATGTGGCGGCCCTGCGTGACCTTATGGCGCAAAATGATTTTGGCCCACTCGTGGCGCATGCCCCCTATACCTACAACCCCTGTTCTGCCAAAGAGCGGGCGCGCGAGTTTGCCTTGGAGGCAATGGCCGAGGACTTGCAGCGTCTGGAAGCACTGCCCGGCAACTACTACAACTTCCACCCCGGCGCGCATGTGGGGCAGGGGACTGATGCCGGCATTCAGATGATCGTCGACACCCTGTGTCAGGTGATGCTTGAGGGCCAGCAGACGACGGTGCTGCTCGAGACCATGGCCGGCAAGGGCACCGAGCTGGGCCGCAGCTTTGAGGAACTGGCGCTCATCATTGAGGGCGTTGCCGACAAACGCCCCGAGCTGTCGGCCAAGTTGGGCGTTTGCCTGGACACCTGCCATGTGAATGACGCCGGCTACGACATCATCCATGATCTGGACGGCGTACTCGACGAGTTCGACCGCGTGGTGGGTATCGACCGCTTGCATGCCGTACACATCAATGATTCCAAGAACCCCTGCGGCGCCCATAAGGACCGCCACGAGTGCATCGGTAAGGGCTACCTTGGCAGCGAGGAGTTTGGCGGCGGTATGCAGGTTATGCAGAAAATTGTATCGAATAGCCGCTTGCGCGCATTGCCATTCATTTTGGAGACACCGAACGAACTTGCAGGTTATGCGGCTGAAATCAAACTGTTAAGGTCGTTGCAGCAGTAATGACTGTCACAAAGTGGAGTGTTCCATTCACGTTATGGGTTTGTTTCAATCAGTTTTCTAATTGCAGATTCTCCCAAGCGGGTGCATAATAGCCATCAGTTTTTGCAGACCTCTGAATCAAACGGGGTCACCGGAAGGAGACTGATTATGAAGCTCAAGAAGCTTGGCGCATTTGCCGCCACGGGCGCCATGGCGCTCGCCCTCGCACTGACGGGCTGTGGCTCGTCCAACGCCACCTCTGGTTCTGATGCCGGTTCCAGCAGCTCTGACGACGCTAAGGTCGAGAAGGTCGACGGCTCCAAGGAGTACGCGCTCGTCAAGGACGGTACGCTGACCGTCGGCACCTCTGCCGAGTACGCTCCGTTTGAGTACAAGGATGACAACGGCGATTATCAGGGCTTTGACCTTGAGCTTATCAAGGCTATCGGCGACAAGCTGGGCCTGGATGTCGAGTACGTCAACAATGACTTTGACACGCTCGTCCCCGGCGTCGCTTCGGGCGCCAAGTACGACGTTTCCATCGCGGCTATCACCGACACGCCCGAGCGTGAGAAGGAAGTCACCTTCTCCGATTCCTACTACATGGACGATCAGGCCATCGTGACCAAGGTCGATAACACCGACATCACGGCCGATAACTACAGCGAGAAGCTCAACAACGCCGACGCTACCATCATCGTCCAGTCCGGTTCGACCGCCGAGGCCTTTGCCCAGGAGAACTTCCCCAAGGCCAAGATCGTCCCCTACAAGGACGCCACCGAGTGCTTCAGCGCCCTGCAGTCCGATAAGGGTGACGCCGTAGTCACCAACCGCTCCGTTGCCAGCCAGCTGACCGCCGAGCAGTTCAACACCTGCCAGACCATCAAGCAGGTCAGCACCGGCGAGGAGTACGCCATCGCCATAAACCAGGGCAACACCAAGCTCAAGGACGACATCAACCAGGCCATCAAGGACCTGACCGACGACGGTACCGTCGACGCCCTCATGGCTAAGTACAACATCAAGTAAAATAGTCACTTGATTGCGCGCGGGCCCTTTCCGTTTTGCGGAGAGGGCCTTTGCGCTTCTCTTGACGGAGAGCGTTTCCGTCTTGTTTTGCCGGCAACTTCTACGATAGGAGCCACCTTGTCTCGACTGAACAAAGGGGCCGCGGAGCAGCGTTTTTCACTGCCCGCCTTGCTCCAAAAGCTAGTCTGCGTCATGGCCGTGGCGCTCGCGCTGGTGTGCGCGGGGGCATATGCGCCCACGACTGCCCAGGCGCTTGAGACCGCAAAGATTACCGCCCGGCCCAATACCGGTTCGGGCAGCGCTGTGGTCGGCGGCACCGAGACGCGCATTACCTGGGAGGTTCAGGCCGATGCCGACGAGGAGCTGAGCGGTCTTTCGCTGACGTTTGTCGACGGCACGACGTTTGGTACCGATGACACGCGATTGACGATGCTCTCGGGCGAGGACCTCATGGATCGTACGCCCATGAAGCCCACATGCAAGGCTGACGGCCAGACGCTCAAGATCGACTTTGGCGAGACGGCGCCTGCCGGCGGCTTTTTCCGTGTCGAGGTTTACGGCGTGACGTTTCCCGTCGAGGGCGGCGATGAGGCCTTTAGCGGCACCTATACGCTCGCCGACGGTTCGACCAAGAAGATTTCCAAGATTCCTTCCGTCGAGATTAAGGGCGTGACGGCATTCGATAACTTCCTGGCCGATCTTAAGGAGCAGCCGTGGGTCGAGGCGTGGAATTCCAACATGTTCCTTCGCCTGTTCCTGAACCCGGTCATTTTGGTTCAGAGCCTGCCGATCGTCTTTAAGGGCTTCCTTATGTCGCTCTCGATCGTGCTCGTGGCATTTCCGTTGGCCATTCCCTTTGGCTTTGCGCTGTCGCTCATGCGCATTTCCAAGTCGCGCATCCTTCGTTGCCTTGCCGGCATCTATGTGAATATCATCCGCGGTACGCCGGCGTTCCTGCAGATTTACATTGCATTCTTTGGCCTGCCGCTTGCCGGCGTCAAGGTTGACGACTACGTCTTGGGCGTTATCGTCATGGCCATGAACTCGTCTGCGTACCTGTGCGAGATTTTCCGTGCCGGTATTCAGTCGATCCCCAAGGGCCAGAACGAGGCTGCTCGCTCGCTGGGCATGAATGCCTTCCAGACACTGCTCTACGTTATGATTCCGCAGACGTTCCGCAATGTTCTGCCTACGCTGACCAGCGAGTTTATCCTGCTCTACAAGGATACGTCGCTGCTCGCCGCCGTGGGCGTGGTCGAGATCGTCATGAACGCCCGCACCATCGTGGCCACGACGGGCTCCATCACGCCGTACGTGGTTGCCGCGCTGTTCTACCTGGTCATCACCCTGCCGCTTGCGCGCTTGGTGAGCGGTCTTGAGGCGAGGCTGCTGGGTACGGCCGAAACCAAAAAGAAGCGTCCCACCAAGAGCGCCGGACAGGTCGTCGCGACGCCCGCCGATCACATCGCCGGTCTGTAAGGAGGTCCTATCATGAGCGAAACCAATAACTCGAACGAGGTCGTCGTCAGCATCAAGAACCTCCAGAAGGCCTTTGGCGATAACGTGGTCCTGCGCGATATCGATCTGGATGTGCACAAGGGCGAGGTCGTCGTAGTTCTGGGTCCTTCTGGCTCGGGCAAGTCGACGATGCTTCGCTGCATCAATCGTCTGGAGCATCCCACGAGCGGCTCGATTGTCGTTGAGGGCGTAGACGTGTGCGCCAAGGGCGTCGACCTTAACAAGGTGCGCACGCACCTGGGCATGGTCTTTCAGCAGTTCAACCTGTTCCCGCACCTGTCGGTCAAAAAGAACGTCATGCTTGCGCAGCAAAAGGTGCTCAAGCGCAGCAAGGAAGAGGCCGAGAAGATTGCCATCGAGGAGCTGACCAAGGTCGGTCTTGCCGAGCGTATCGACTTTATGCCGAGCCAGCTCTCGGGCGGTCAGCAGCAGCGCGTGGCCATCGCCCGTGCCCTGTCGATGAATCCGCACGTGATGCTCTTTGACGAGGCCACGTCGGCGCTCGATCCCGAGCTTGTCCGTGACGTCCTGGGCGTCATGCGCGACCTGGCACGCGACGGCATGACCATGATCGTCGTGACGCACGAGATGGGCTTTGCCCGCGACGTCGCCGACCGCGTCGTCTTTATGGACGGCGGCGTTATCGTGGAAGAGGGTACGCCGAGCGAGGTCTTCGACCATCCTAAGAGCGAGCGCACCAAGGCGTTCTTGGGCAATATCTCGTAGCTGATCAGCAGCGTCTCGGAATGAGAGTTTGCTTGAGCGGGCGGGGTCGTAGCAATGATGCTGCGGCCCCGTTTTGCATTTCGTATAAAGGTCTCGTCGTTGCCCTGGCGGACTTTCAACCACATTTTCGGTGAATTATGTGTGCGTGATATCGGCGGACGCTCGTTGTCTGGTCTTCCATACAATTACATGCTGTTTGAAAAGAAGCCGGACCATGGGTGCGCTTGGCGCATAAAAGGGAACTGGGTGGGAATCCCAGGCAAGGCGGTTACTGTGTGCGGGGCTGTCCCGCGAGTCAGATTACTTGCCCATGGTCTTCTCGTGTCGAGGGTCTTTTGGGAGCCGCTGGATTCCGGTGAGCAGAAGATGACATCATATTTGCTCCAAGCATCCCGTATGCGATGCGGGGGCATTGCCGCATGCTGTCAGGTGCGGGCGTTTCGCTGTGTCCCGTTTCCCTTTACATGGTCGGCCTCGATTCTTATTGGGGTAGTGATTTTCCAGACCAAGGGGGAAAGGATGCTCAACAACATCCGAACAGGTACGAGGAAATTCCTCGTCGTGCTCATGGCGTTTATCTTTGCCAGTTCGAGCACGGGAATGACCGCGTTTGCCGAGGAGGTGAGCGCGGGCGTAGCCGCGGCGGCCGATCAGGTCACCGCGGCGGGCGATGATGGGCAGGGCAGGCCTAATGAAGATGAGCCTTCTGCCGACGCTGAAACCGGCATGGCAGATGGCGGCAGCACGCAGGAGCAGGAAAGCTCCGGTGTTGCCGTGCAGTCTATTACGTCCGAGGAAACGGTACCGGCTGCACAGGTCGAAGAAGCAGGTTCTTTCGCCAAGGTAGTGCACTCGGGCGAGACGGTGGTCGTCAACGATGCGGCCGATATGCCCGAGACCATTGAGGCGGGCGCGACCGTCAAACTCGGCGCGAATATTTCGATGGGCACTGATCAGCAGATCGAGACCGTTGACGGCACCCTGGATGGCCAGGGCCACACGGTCACCATTAACGGCAAGGCCGTTGCGAATAATGTGGCCGGCTCGATTCAGAACCTGGGCGTGACGGGTTCGGTCTCGAGCACCGACAATGTGGGCTCCATTGCCATGAAACTTTCTGGCACCATCCAGATGTGCTGGTCCACGGCGAGTGTGAACCTTATCGGCTGGAATGGCTGTGCCGGTGGCTTGGTCGGCGGTATGACGTCCGGAAAGATCGTCAATTCCTATTTTGCCGGCTCAGGCGTTGAGATGAACGGTGGCCTGGTCGGTGATGCTCAGGCCGGATCGCTGTTGAACTGCCTATATACCGTAGGCTTTTCGCCTGCGGAGATAAATAGCCCCAGCGGCTTTAACAAAGGAAACGCGGCTAAAGCCGCCGACCTCTCTTCTGCTGAATCACTTGCCGTGCTCAATACCGATGCGCCGTCGACTGGCTTTTCCTGGGTGTCCAACGGTGGCCTGCCCTTGCTTGTGAGCGGCTCTGCCCCCGTTGTTGTCAATAAGGACGCGCTCGTCGCGGCTATCACGGCCGCCGAGGCGCTCAATGAGTCAGACTACACAACGGATTCCTGGTCCGCCTTTGCCGCTGCTCTTGCTGACGCCAAAATCGTCAACGATAACGACGATGCATCTCAGTCCGACGTAAATGCGGCGGTCAAGACGCTCAAGGATGCCTCGGATGCGCTTGAGAAAAAGAAGCCGACGGCTCCCGTCGCCCAGCCGGAGAGCGTCAAGCACATCTCGTCGCAGGATGACTTCATGTATATGAACGTCAAGGATGCGAGCAACTACTATGTGCTCGATAGCGACATTGTGATTGATGACGAATATTTCTTCGGACCCACAGGCGAGCTCAATTGCACGTTTGACGGACAGGGCCACACCATTACCTTCGACAACAAGGGAGGCGTTAGGTCTCTGTTTGCGAGCGTTGGCTCCACCGGCGTCATCCAGAATGTCTCTTTTGCCGGTGAGCTCAAACGGGCCATGGACGGCAAGTCGTTTGGTCCGCTTGGCAATCAGGTAAAGGGCTCTGTCATTAATTGCTCCACGTCCGTTACGGGTAAGGGCGTTGCTGGCTTTGGCCGTACGCTCCAGGGCGGCGTGATCTCCAATTGCATGTCCACCGCCGCTTCGACCGGCGGCGTGCTCTTTGCGAGCTACGACTCCGGACAGCTCATCAATACGTACTGGCAGGAGGGCCTTACCAACAAGGTCGTCTTTCCCGCGGACGCGCTCGTTAACTCCTATGCTGTCGATACCGATGACATGAAGACGGCGACCTTTGTCGAAAATCTCAACGTCAATCGTGGTGAAAACGGTAGCGTGTGGGGTATGGGGTCTGATGGCTTTCCGCACTTCGGTGAGAATCTAGACCACGAGTCTTCTGAGAGCCCTACTGCAAGCAATAAGTACGAGGTGAAGTTCACGTCTGCCCGTACCGGCAAGACCGTAACTGCTGCCGATGGTGTGCTCTGCCCGTCTCCCGACGACGTTGTGGTGGGCGAGAACGGTGCCGCCTGCGTTTCGGGCACGCTTGAGCTCGATGGCCTGCCCAAGGATGCCAAGGTGACCTGGGGTACCCCAGATGCCAACAGGGGTGATATCGCCGTTAACGAGGAAACGGGCCTGCTGCACGTGTATAACGACGCCGTAGGTACGGTAACCGCCACACTCCACAAGGACGACGGCACTACCGAGAACGTCGCGACCGTTGTGGTCAAGGCAGTGTCCAAACCGATCGATGATTTTCAGATTTGGTATAACGGCGCAAACGTGACGGGCGGCACTATTGCGGTTGCGGGTTCCGAGGTCAAGAATCTTGAAGTCCGTGTTCATTACACCGATGCCGCCGAGGGCGAGTACACTCCTGTTTCCTATGCGCGTTTTCGCTTTGTCGGCACGCCTGCGAACGTACTTTACTCCAATCCCGGATCCGCCTGCTTTTATTTTAAGAAGCCGGGCGAGGCCACGATTCGGGTATCTTCACGCGCAAATCTCGATATCGCCTCCAAGAGCGTGACGGTCACGTCGAGCTATGTGCCAGCGACGAGCGTCTCGCTTGGCTATAACGAGGACGGCGAGACTGTCTATCTGCACGGTCGCAATCCGCTTGCCAAAGGCGCCTTCCTGACCGATAAGGCTGCGCCGGTTGTGGGACCCGAAAACGCGAGTGATCGCGCTTGCTACACGGTCACCTCGAGTGATTCTGCGGTTGCCGAGTACACTACGAGTGGCGAGATTGGCTTTACGCCGTATAAGGCCGGTAAGACAACGTTTGAGGCGACGGTCGAAAACCAGGACGGCAGCGTCATCTCCTCGGGTAAGCGAGAAGTTATCTACGCTTACCGGAACCCACTGAAATCGGTGACAATCACGAATGTCCCCGCGTCCGTTAAGGCCGGTAAGACCGTCGAACTCAACCTGGGTTATACGGGTGAGAACGATGTCGAGGGCTGGAGCGTTTCCGAGCCCGGTATGAAATGGAGTGTGACGACCGAGGAAGGTCGGGATGCCTCGGATGCCGTGAGTATCGACCGACGCGCTCTTGGTGATTGGAAGCACGTTGACGGTGCTCCTGACGACGGCTTGTTTGTGGCGAGCGGCGCCTATGTCCTGACGGCGAACAAGGCCGGTACCTATACGGTGACCGGTACGCCGATCGATCAGACTGCCGGTGCCCAGGCCATCTCCTTTGAGATTACGGTTGACGGAATCGTTGCCTCACCGGATAACGAGGCAAAGGCCGACGAAGGTACCCTTTCCGCTGCCAAGTACTTTGACGCCAACCGTACGATCGATGCGTACACCTATGGTCAAGAATGGGAGATTTACGCCTTCGCAACGTCGGGGCGCAAGATTGACGACGCACTGATCGCGAATTACAAGAAGTCCCTTACCGTTCATAAGGCCGAGTGGTCGGGCAACACCGCCAAGGTGACTGATTGCGAGCGAGTTGCGCTTGCGCTAACCGCGCTTGGCGAGGATATCACCTCTTTCGATGGCGTGGATCTCATTGCCGACATTTGCTCTCACGAAGATCTTGTGGCTTCGGCGAACAACGTGGTCTATGCACTGATCGCCCTTGACGAGGCGGGTATTTCGAATGAGGTGCTGCGTGCGTTCGGCTCTTCTTGGACACGTGCTCAGCTTGTTTGCGCGCTGCTTTCGTTCCAGAATCCCGACGGCGGTTTCACCATCGATGCGGGCGGTGCGAGCAACGTCGATATGACCGCTATGGCACTTCAGGCGCTTGCGCCCTATGTCGATAATGACGCGTGCGCCGTTGCCCTGGCCTCGAATGGCCAACCTTCTGTTGCATCTGCTGTCGACAATGCGCTCGGCTTCCTTAGGGGTCAGATGAACGGCCTTTGCGACTTTGGGTCCGTTGAGTCGAATGCCCAGGTGCTGCTCGCTCTTGTGGCTCTTGGCAAGGATCCCGTAAATACCAAGAACGGTTTTGCAACGGGTGCGAATAGCCTGATTACTGCAATCTGTGCCTACGAGGTCGCCGACGGCAAGGGCTACGCCCATACCATGGGATCCGACGGTAAGCCCGGCAATGCCAACGCGCTTGCGACTGTACAGGCCTTACGATCCCTTTCGGCCTATAAGTCCGCAGGGTCCGGTGTGAGCTGGTCCAAGATCGGTGGCGTAAAAGCCGGTGTCGTCGAACCGGGCGGCTCGATAAAACCCGTGACGCCCGAGGTACCCGTTCCTACGGTCCCGACGAAGAATTCGACGCCCGCGGTCATGCCGACCGGTTCGCAGAGGGGCGATGGCTCCGGCGATAAGCAGGGCGGTTCTGGAATGCAGGAAGTTGTTGCTTCGCAGAATGTGGATGCCAACAAGGGCGAGTCCGATAAGAAGTCCGGCTCCGACGAGTCTTCCGGTTCGAAAACGACGTCCGCTGCTGCCACATCACGAAAGGGCGCTTTGGATGGGCGAGGCGGCGTTAATCCGGTCGCTGTTACCGGTGTTGCTGTCGGTATCGTGTGCCTTGCGGCTATTGGTGCGTGGTATGTGCGCTCCCGTAAGAATGCATAGCGACTCGATGTCTGTAACGTCCGTCGTTTGATACGCGGGTGAGTTGTGCCGTTCGTGTCGTGGCTTTATAGATGAACGGGCTCCGGGTTAAGACGACCCGGAGCCCGTTTGCGTTGCATCTGTCGTGTCAGTGGGTGGTTTATGCCAGCTCCGCTCCCAGAGCCTTGCAGGCCGCCTCACCCTCGTCGTCGGGCGCGTCGTAGCAGATGGTGGAATCCGCGACGTTGACGCCGGCCTCGTCGGCGTCGGCCTTCCAGTTGTCCATCCACTCGCCCTCGGCCCACGAAAAGGAGCCAAAGAGGACGACCTTCTTGTCGCCGAGAGTCTCCTTGACCTCGTCCCACATCGGCTGGAACTCATCGTACTCGAGTTCCTCGGAGCCCATGGCGGGGCAGCCGAAGGCGAAGGCGTCGTAGTCGGCGGCCTTGTCTGCGGAGAAATCGGCGCAGGAGATGACCTCTGCCTCGGCGCCGGCACCGGTTGCGCCCTCGGCAACGAAGTTTGCCATTGCCTCGGTGTTGCCTGTGCCGCTCCAGTAGACGACGGCGATCTTGCTCATATGTTTTCCTTTCGGTTGTGCGGCGTGCGGCCGCGTTTTGTATGCTCTATCGGGTTGCCTGGACAAGTTGTCCCAGGGTGCAGCCCTGTTGATAGATATAGGTAAGGTATTGCGTGCATGCGCGATAGGAGTCAAAGGTCGCGAGCGCCTGTTCGACGTTCGTGTATACCTTCCAGGCGCCAAAGACCTTATAGTTTTCGCCGTGCTGGACGATAAACTGATGGACATCTTCGTAGGGATAGCCCAAAAAATAGCCAATTTCGTGGGGGAACTCGCACATGCACCCCGTATCGCAGTGCCTATTTCGCGCGAGTGCGCAGATACTGCCGTCATAGGCGCTTTCTGCGGCATTGCTGCTTGCCAGCGTGATGCGCGCGGCGAGATACACCAGGGATGCGGGCAGGTTGTGGACATCGTAGCCTTCGGCGACAAGCGCCGTCGCGGCGCGGGGGTCGGAGAGATATCGCATAAGGTCCGCAGGGCGGTACACATAGATGGGCGCACCGCAGGGGCGCCAGACCAAAACGCTCATATGGATCCCGAGTGGCTGGAGCTCGCGGTTGCATTGGGCTATGACGGCGAGCAGGCGAGAGCGTCGCTCTTCGATATGGGCGGCGCCGGGCTTTCCGTTTTGGTTGGCGTAAACGCCGGGATAGGTAAAGAGCGAAGCCGGCTTGATACCTGCGAGCGTAGGGGAGCAGTTGCGCACGACAGCCGTTTGGTATGTTGGGATGTCAATGGTTCGAGTCACGTTGCCCCTTTCGAGCCCTCACTTGTTAGCCTAGGAAAACTTATACACGAAAGTAAGCCATGGTCAACAAAAAAGTTTGAAGAGGGAAACTAATTGACCGAACGGACATGATTTTGGGTTAAGATAGGGACACCCCATGGGGGTATCTAGATAGGGCTACTTGAAAGGGGAACGCATGAGTGACTTGCTCAACCCTTCGAATCTCATCGTGCTGGCCGTCATTGCCGTCGGCATGTTTTTTGGACTGCGTCGCATTGTCGCTTCGACACACGGAAAGAGCTGCTGCAGCGATGGCGCGAGCGGTAAGAAGGCCAAGAAGGTAGTGGTTGCGGATACCGATCTGTCCCACTACCCCTATAGCGATGAGTTGCTCATCGGCGGCATGAGCTGTGATGGCTGCGCTCAGAATGTGGCCAATGCCCTGAATGCGCTGGATGGCGTGTGGGCAACGGTGACGTATGCGGACCACACGGCACGCGTGCGCTCTAAGCAGCCGGTTGATCGTGGTGTCCTTGAGGCTGCCGTGAGAGATGCGGGTTACTACGTCATGACGCTGTAGGCCTTGCCTTGGATGCGCGTCCTTGTCTAGGCTCGTCCGCGCAGTTCGATGTCTTGGATGTCGTCGAAGTCGATGGCGATGTCTTTGAGCTTGAGGAGCTTGAAGGCAGGGAGCACCTCGTCAAGGATGCCCGTGCGGCTACGATAGCCGTATGTATCGTAATAGGTGACGCGCACCAGGCCGCCGCGTTTGAGGCCCTCGAGCTTTTGCGAAAGCTCGAGGGCTTTTTCTTCTGTGAGTTCGCATTTTGGCTCGACGGTGATCTCTTGTTTGCGCACGAGCTCGTAGTATCCCGTGAGGGCGGCAAAGGGCATAAACTGCGCGGCGCGGCCGGCGCGGACGGCGCCGTTGGCGGTGAGCTTTGGGTCGGCGGAGCGACGTCTTCCCTCGGGGTCCGCTAGACGTTCAAAAGGCGTCGGTGGCCGCATCGGCTGTTGTTGGGACTTAGGCACGATGTCCTCCTACCTGATCGTTGCGTTCGCGTGCGGTGGCGCCGGTGGTGAAGCTTAATCCCTTGACGAGCGCGTTCTTGCCGTACTTGCCCTTCACAGCCAGGACGGCGCGCGCCAGGTCGCGCTCGCGCTCATCGGCCTTAACATCGCTAAACAGGTCGATAGTGGCAAATTCCTCGGGCATGAGGTTGCCAAATCCCAGGTTGATGCGCTTGACCGGTCGCTTAGGATCGACGGTCTGCGCCCAGAGCTCATCGAAATAGCCCATAATCTTCTTAAACGAATTGGTGCGTTCGGGCAGCTTGCGCGAGGCGTTGGAGTGCGCAAAGAGCGCGGCATAGCCACCACGCGGCTTGCCGCCGTGTTCGCCCACAAAGATGCCGTCAATCGCCTGTGCCTCTCGCACCAAGCGCCGCCGTCTGTCATCGCGTTGGACGGGCTTGGGCGCACGGGGTGCGAGCTCGGGGCCGGCGGTTGCGGCGGGTTCGATGCTCGACGTGCTCGAACGCAAATGTCCGCATCCGTCTACATATTGCGCCGTGCCGCTGGCGTCGAGGCGGCGTATGTCGGCGCGCTCGCTTGCGTAGCCCACAAAGAGCGAGATGCTGTCGCACACCACGTGCTTGTCGATTAAATCCAGTACGGCGGCATCGACCATCTCGCGCAAGACAGTGTAGGCCTGCTCGTAGGCATAGCCCTTCGAGAGCACCTGTCCTGTGGTGGTCGAGGTCGCTTGCGGGCGATAGGCTTGGATATCGGCGATGGTTGTCGGTTCACGCCCGAAGGCGTGGTCGATAAGATACTCGGCATTGACGCCGAGTTCGTCGTAGAGCAGGTTCTCGTCGAGTGCGGCGACACCCATCAAATCGTAGACGCCGTATTTTTCGAGTCGTGCTGCCACGCCGGGGCCGATGCCCCAGATGTCGGTGATGGGGCGATGGAGCCAGATCTCCTTGCGAAAGGTCTCGTCGTCGAGTATGCCGATGCGGCTGGGCACGTGCTTGGCGGTGATATCGAGTGCCACCTTGGCCTGGAATAGGTTGGGGCCGATGCCGACCGTCGCCGTGATGCCGGTGCGCGCCAGGACCTCGTCGCGCAACATGCAGGCGAAGCCTTCCGCATCGGTGTGATAGAGGTCCAGATAGGGTGTCACGTCGATAAAGCACTCGTCAATTGAGTAGACGTGAACGTCTTGCGGACTGACGTATTCCAGATAGATGCCGTAGATTTGCGCCGACACCTCCATGTAGTGCTGCATGCGCGGTACGGCCTTGATGTAGTCGATGCCGTCGGGAATCTCGAACAGACGACAGCGGTTGTGAATACCTAAGTCCTTCATGGCCTGCGTGATAGCGAGACAGATGGTCGTGCGTCCGCGCGATTCGTCGGCAACGACCAGGTTGGTGGTGAGCGGGTTGAGCCCGCGGTCGACGCACTCGACGCTGGCGTAGAACGTTTTAAGGTCGATGCAGATATAGGTGTGACGCTCGTGCCCCACGCGTCCTCCCATCAAACACATGTTCTTATCGAATACCTGTTCGATAATACCGGCTTGCGCGGACATCGTCAAAACCTGTCCCTTTTTGGCAGGTATGGTCGTTCGGTTACATCGGGTATTTAACGCAGCCCTAAAGAGTGCGAAACAGCTCGGAAAACCTCGCTTCGTAGCATGAGCCTAACGATCGGTGCCACCTACATGCACGGAAGGGTTGTGGGAAAGATGGTCAATTATGGGTTTGGTATGCCAACGCGCCTTGTTGCGGATGGAGACGTGGCTCGCTGGTGCGGACGATTGGTCGCTCACTACGGCGGCACTAAGGCGCTGGTAGTGCTGGGCGGTGACAAGCATACGCGCGATGAGCTCGTCTCGGCGGCACTCGGCTCGCTCGATCGCGCCCTGCTCGAACGCGTGCTCTTTCGTTGCGGTTTGGTCGGGGACGACGGGGGAGACGATTTGGTTGATGAGGCCGTAGCCCTAGCGACCGACGAAGGCGTGGACTTTGTCCTGGCGATCGGCGATGCCGATACTGCCGGCTTTGCGCGCGAGCTCGCGCGTCGCATGGCGGCGCTCGATGCCGGCGAAGACGGCTTTGTGCCTTATGGATGCATTGTCTCGGAGGGCAAGGTGCCTGCTGTCGTGGGCACCGGCGAGGTTCCCGTTTTTGCCATTATCGCGCCCGAACTGCTGGAGGGCATCGGGTCTCCTCTGCGTGAGTTGCTCGGTAGCGTCTGCGCCGCGGCCTAATATTTGCCATAAAAGGACGGGTTATTTTTGGTTGGTAAAGCGTTTGACCTGCCAAAATAAGCCTGTCCCTTTTTGATCGGTTGCCGTTTGGGGGCCGATTGGCAACGCTCGCTGATTGTAGTCTTGACCTGCGCTAGAATAGTGGCATCTGAATGTCCGGGCGCATGGAGGCGTGCGCCCGTATGCTGAGGAGGACTCTATGGCAACTGTTGCCGCACCTATCGATGCTACGTCGACTGCCGCTTGGAAGGCACTCGAGGCTCATCAGGAGAAGCTCGAGGCCGATGGTATCGACCTCAAGGCCTGGTTCGCTGCCGATGCCGAGCGCGTGAACAAGCTGAGCTTTGACGCCGGTGACCTGCACTTCGATCTGTCGAAGAACCTGGTGACCGATGAGACCGTCAAGCTGCTGTGCGATCTTGCCCGCGAGGTGAAGCTCGAGGAGCGCCGCGACGCCATGTTCTCCGGCGAGCACATCAACACCACCGAGGACCGCGCCGTCCTGCACACCGCGCTTCGTCGTCCGGCAAGCGAGAAGGGCCAGCTCATCGTTGACGGCCAGGATGTCGTCGCCGACGTGCACGAGGTCCTCGACCGCATGTATGCGTTCGCCGAGCGCGTGCGCTCCGGTGAGTGGAAGGGCGTAACCGGTAAGAAGATCGAGCACCTGGTGTCCATCGGCATCGGTGGCTCCGACTTGGGCCCGGTCATGGCCTACGAGGCCCTGCGTCCCTATGCCGACGCCGGTATCGACTGCCGCTACATCTCCAATATCGACCCCAACGACCAGGCCGAGAAGCTCAAGGGCCTCGATCCCGAGACCACGCTCGTGATTATCGTCTCCAAGACTTTCACCACGCTCGAGACCCTCACTAACGCTCGCGAGGTCAAGACCTGGATGCTCGAGCAGCTCAAGGCTCAGGGTGCCATCGACGGCTCCGATGAGCAGAACGCCGAGGCCGTGGCAAAGCACTTCGTCGCCGTTTCCACCGCACTCGAGAAGGTCGAGGCCTTCGGTATTGACCCCGCCAATGCCTTCGGCTTCTGGAACTGGGTCGGCGGCCGCTACTCCGTCGACTCCGCCGTGGGCCTGTCGCTGATCGTCGTGCTCGGCCCCGAGCGCTTCCAGCAGTTCCTCGAGGGCTTCCATGCCATCGACGAGTACTTCTGCAACACGCCGCTCGAGAACAACGCCGTCGCGCTGATGGGCCTGTTCAACGTCTGGTACGTCAACTTCTTCGGCTCCAAGAGCCACGCCGTGCTTCCGTACTGCCAGTATCTGCACCGCTTCCCGGCCTACCTGCAGCAGCTCACCATGGAGTCCAACGGCAAGCACGTCCGCTGGGACGGCAGCGCTGTGACCTCCGATACCGGTGAGATCTTCTGGGGCGAGCCCGGCACCAACGGCCAGCATGCCTTCTACCAGCTGCTGCACCAGGGCACTGTGGTGGTTCCGGCCGACTTCATCGCCTTCGCCAATACCGCCAATCCTGCGACCGATAGCGGCCAGGACGTGCATGAGCTGTTCCTGGGCAACTTCCTGGCCCAGACCAAGGCGCTTGCCTTTGGCAAGACGGCCGACGAGGTTCGTGCCGAGGGCACGCCCGAGCAGATCGTCCCGGCCCGCTGCTTTGAGGGCAACCGTCCGACGACCTCGATCTTCGGCGACACGCTGACCCCGTTCGCACTTGGCGAGCTCATCGCCCTGTACGAGCACATCACGTTTGTCGAGGGCACGGTCTGGGGCATCGACTCCTACGACCAGTGGGGCGTTGAGCTGGGTAAGCAGCTTGCCAAGCAGATTACCCCGGCCTTCCACGACGACGCCGCCAAGGCCGAGCAGGACGCTTCGACCCAGGCGCTCATCGAGTTCTACCGCGCTCACCGCAAGTAGTCGCTGCTGTTAACGCATCGCGCCTTATAGTCAGGGGCCCGTATCCTATCGGATGCGGGCCCCTTTGCTTTGCCGTGGTCCCGGGGCGCACGGCCTTTGTGGAACATCGCCGGGGCGCCGCGCGCTGCGAGAACCCTGCGCCTAGATCTCGGTCTCCGCATGGCCTCGCTGCGCCTCGGGCAGCTCCCCGTAGAGCGGATGGTCTTCGAGCCTAAAGCGCTCGACCTGTTCGGGAGTGCGACCGCGTACAAAGAGCCACGAGCGATCGATCGGCGTCGCCATGAGCGTGCTGGGCAGTGCGTCGGCGCGGTCGGAAAACACCCGGGCGCTCTCGGGATCCTGGAACGCCAGCACCAGATGCGTATCGCAGTTGCCCATGATGGAGCGTGCGCGTGCCTCGCCATAGAGCGCATCGAGCTGATTGGTCGACTGCAATAGCAGCGTTGCCCAGATGTTGCGGCTTCGGATAATCGAGAGCACGTTGTTGATCTGGGGGATCTGCAGATTTGCGAAGTCATCGAGCATAAAGCGCACGGGCACGGGCAGGCTGCCGTCGGGCTGCCTATCGGCTTCGCGAATGAGGCCCATAAACGCCTGCGTAATAAAGAGGCCGGTCAGCGGATCGAGATTGCGGTCAATATCGCTTACGGTTACAAACAGGGCGCAGAGGGTGTGTCCCATGGATGCGAAGTCCACCTGATGGCACTCACGATAGAGCTGTGCCGCACCGTCGAATCCCAGACACATGACCTTTTCGGCAAGGATGCCGACGATACTCGCGTGCATGCGCTCGGCATTTTGCGTAATGGCGTAGCGCCGCCATAGCGAGAGGGCATAGCTTTGGGGGTCGGTCGTGATCAGATCGTCAAACAATCGGGCCGTGGCACCGTCCTGCAGGTGCTCGATCAGCTTGATGACCGAGCTGATCGTCTGCTTGTCGGCGGGTAGCTGTTCGGTGACGTAGGCGATAAGACACGACAGCAGGTTTGCCGCCGCATGATCCCAAAAAGGCTGGTTGTTGTCCTCGATGGGGCAGATGGCCTTTGCCGCCGAGAGGATGTCCTGCTGGTTGGGCCTGCCGTCCGCCTTGCGGCGAATGTGCCTCAGGGGGTTGTAGCCGCAGCGCTCGATGCTGGGCGCAAGGGACGGGACGGTGTTGAGGTCGGCGAAGTTGAGACATTGCACGCGGTAGCCGTGGGCTGCCAGCACGGGTCCCACTTCGCGACAGAGCGTGCCTTTGGTGTCGAGCACGATGTAGCTTGCGTTCATTTGCAGTAGGTTGGGCTTGAGGACGTTTCGGGTCTTGCCGGCTCCCGAGGGGCCGATCACAAGTGCATTGTTGTTGAGTCCCGTTTGGCGGGTGTCGCAGGAAAGCGTTCGATCCTTGGCGAGGATGGTGGACGATGCGGACTCAGATGCGGCGAGGCGGCTGGCGAGGTTAGACATGGGCGACCTCCTTGGTGGTCGAGAGGATTTCGTGGGCAAAGCCGAGCTCGACGGCGCGCTCGGCCGAAAGGTAGGTGTCTTTTGCAGTGAGGGACTGGATGCGCTTGGGCGTGAGGCCGCTGCGGTCCGAGAGGATTTGCGTGAGGGTCTTGCGGGTCTGCATGAGACGCCGGCTGGTTTCCTGCAGCGCAAGTGCCGAGCCGCCTGCCCCCTGGGGGATCAGCGGGTCGTGAATCATGAGCTCTGCATGGGGCGCCATACGGCGATCGTCGCCGCCCATAAAGATCACGGCGCCCATGGACGCGGCGAATTCCAGGCAGACGGTGCGGATGGGGCACGATGCGAGGCGCATGGCGTCATAGATCGCAAGACCCGATCGCACGCTTCCGCCTGCGCTGGCGACAAATATGGTGATGGGGCGGCTGGGGTCGGTGGCATCGAGCAGGCGGATCTGCTGGCATAGGTCGTGGGCCATCGGGGTTTCGATGTTTCCCATGACGGAGAGCTCGCGACGGGCGAGCATCTCATCGTAAATGCTGGTGAGCGTGATACCTCGGGCGGATTCACGCATGGTGAGGGGGCTGATGATGGGGGAATGATTGGTGTCCATGAGGACTCCTTTCTGTTGGTTGTGTTGTGGAATAGGATTGTTGCCCGCGGAGGGGCTGGCGGGCTACAGGGTTCGTCCGAGCCTGAGATCGAGCTCGGTTGTGGGGCAGGCTGCCTGTTCGTGCGGCTCGCAAACGCCAAGGGCTCCAAAGCGATGGAGCGTTGCGGCGGGCGTGGTGTAGGCGAGCCGCAGCTGATGCTCGACAGGGGCACATCCGTCATTTTTGTAATGAGCCGCGTAGTACTGCGCGATGCTGGCGTTCATCTCGCTGCCATTGCGATGGCGCTCAAACTGGCGTCTGCAGGTCTCGATGATCTTTGCTACCGACTTGGGTGCCGTCGCGGGAACAAGGGCGAGATAGCCCTCAAATAGCTCGTTGATGCTCAGGAGGCACAGCAGATCGATCAGCGTCCTTATGGCTGCTCCCTCGGCGGAAAAGTGCGCGGTCATGCGGTTATATCGGTTGCGGTCGACGATGGCCGCATGGGGTCTTGGAGTTTTCTGCCCCGTGGTTCCGGGCTTTTGCCGCGCCTGTGTATTGAGCTCGACGTTGCAGCGCTTGAGGCCGTCCAACGGAAGGAACAGTGCGGTGCGCAGGGTGTTCCGCTTGCTTTCGAGTTCATGACGCTCGTCGGGTTCCCATTCGAGCTTGAGTTTCGTGTCGAGCGCCGTAAGCATATGGGCTAGGCAGCCTACGGTAAGAACGTACGAATCGTTGTCGCGTTTTGGGGCATAGGGGTCTGTCAGTTTGCGAATGTCGGGGTCGCCCATGATCTTTGTGCAGCGCTTCAGCAGTTGAGGGTGGTCGGCCAAGATCGTCGTGAGCGGTAGCGACGCGTAGTTCTTGATGGTCGCGGCGGCAAAGGCGGCGTCATATTCGTTTGCATATGCTCGCTCAATGCGGGCATCCAGAATGCTTTTCTTATCGCCGTCTTCAGCGTGGTGGTTTGTCATAGCTTCTCCAATCGGTTGATGTTCGTGCTGTTTGTTGATGTGTTGGTTGTCGTGAGTGATGTGCTTGCCGTGGGTGATGTGCTGACGTTGGGGTGCTATGCGGTTTTCAATGAGCCCGTGAGGCAGTTGCTGCAGGGGCGGGATGGAACGGCCCATGCAAGGCGGAAGGCATCGTGCTCAAAATCGAGACAGCAATGCCCTAGGTGCCTCACATGTGGCAGTTACCTCATTAAGTTGTCATTGCGTTTGGGGTTGTACTTTGCCGATCTTCTTTCTCTTACACGCTGAAAACTGAAACTGAATATGCTCGATCAAACGATGACCACCGGAGCGGTCATCTTTAAAGTACGTTCGTTTTGCTGATTTGACAAGAACTAATTTTGAATTTTTTTCTACGGGATGAAATGAGATTTGTGGAACGGTCGCGATTGGTGTCGCCAGCTTTGCATGTGGTGGCTCGGCGTTTGGGCTGGAACGACTGAGCCCCGAGATGGCGTCCCGTTCATGTTTGAGACAATATATGACTTTTTGCCCGTTGCAAACAGAGTCGCGGTGGGTGTTCTGTATGATGGCTCAGACAAGGTTGTTCAATGACAGGGAGGCATATATGGCAATCAAAGCCATCGCAATGGATATCGACGGTACGCTCACCAACGATCAGAAAGTGATTAGCCCGCGTACGCGCGAGAAGCTGCTCGCGGCGCAGGAGTCGGGCATTAAGCTCATTTTGGCTTCGGGCCGTCCCGCATGGGGGCTGCACGCCTTGGCACAGGAGCTCGACCTTCAAAACCATGGCGGTCTGCTGGTGGCCTTTAACGGCGCTCACGTCGTCGATGCCCAGACCGACGAGGTACTGTTCGATCAGGCTATGCCTGCCGACGAATTGCATCGCCTGATTGATCACCTGCGTAATTTTGACGTGATCCCTATGATTTCGCTCGGTCGCGATTTGCACGTCGAGGACTCGTACCATTGCATGATCACGCTGCCTGACGGCTCGCAGAAGAATATCGTCAAGTATGAGCGCGACGCGTGCGATCTTAAGATTCGCGAGGTGGAGAGCCTGCATGAGGTCGCTGATGCTTATCCCGTGGACAAGCTGCTCACTGCGGGCGACCCGGCCTATTTGCAAGCGCATCACGAGGAGATGTACGCGCCCTTTACTCAGACGCTTTCTGGTATGTTTACGGCCGACTGGTACTTTGAGTACACGGCGCCCGGTATCGACAAGGCCCGTGCGCTCGAGGGTGCCCTGCCCAAGCTCGGCATCGATGCCAGTGAGGTCGTATCGTTTGGCGACGGCCAGAATGACAAGTCCATGATTGAGTGGGCCGGCACCGGTGTTGCCATGGGCAACGCGGTCGATGAGGTTAAGGCCGTGGCCCAGATGGTGACCGCCAATAACAACGAAGACGGCATTGCGGTGGCGCTGGATAAGCTGCTGGGTTAGAATCGCCGATAATGCATGGTTCGGGCGCCTGCTTACAGGCGCCCTTTTGTTAGGGAGGGTGCCGTGTCCGCATTTCCGTTCGACGCCGTTATCTTTGACATGGACGGCGTGATTGTCGATACCGAGTATTACTACCTGGGCGAGACTGCCGCGTTTGCCAAGGAGCTTGGGCTTAATCTGACTCAAGAGGAGTTGAATGGGCAGGTCGGTACCTCGCATCAGTTCTTCCTGCATTTGCTTGTCGATTGGTTTGAGCGCGCCGGTAAGGGGCATTTCACTGGCGAGGAAGCGTTGGCCCGTTGGGACGAGTGGGCGCATAAGCGTCCGCGCGACTATCAGGCTTTGATTAACCCAGGCGCCGTGGATACGATTCGAGAGCTGCCGCGCCGTGGCGTTCGCGTGGCGCTTGCCAGCTCGTCTCCCATGGTTAGCATCGAGGAAGTGCTCAATGCGTGCGGGCTGTCGGATGCCTTTGAGTATGTGGTGAGCGGCGAGCAGTTTAAGGAGAGCAAGCCCGAGCCCGATATCTACCTGCATGCGCTGGATCTCCTGGGGCTGCCCGCGAATCGCTGCTGCTGCGTTGAGGATTCGGTGCCTGGCATCACTGCCGGCAAGCGAGCCGGCCTGACAGTCATTGCCAAGCGCGAGGAACGCTTCGGCTTTAGCCAAGATGCCGCGGACAAGATTATCGACCAGCTGCCGGAACTGTTGGAACTCGCGTAGATCCTGGGCGGTACTGCTGTCACAACAGTGGTTCCGTTGGCATAAGAGAGAGGGGCGGCGTCATGGCATTTAACGTGAGCGCTCTGGGGTTTGGCGACAACGTCGTCGACCGCTACGAGCATATCAACACAATGTATCCGGGTGGCAATGCGGTGAACTTTGCCGTGTATGCCAAGAAGTGCGGCGCCGTGCGCTCCGCGTATATGGGCATCTTTGGTAATGACGCTGCTGCCGAGCATGTGATTGCGAGTCTTGAGGATGAGGGCGTTGAGCTAGCCAAATGCAAGCAGCTCATCGGCGAGAACGGTGCGGCTCGCGTTACTGTGGTTGATGGTGACCGTGTATTTCTGGGGTCTAACGAGGGCGGCATCCGTGGTGATGCGCGCTATGTGCTCGATCGTTTTGATCTGGCGTATATGAAACAGTTTGATGTGGTTCATTCGGGTAACTATTGCTTTACCGAGCGCGAGCTGCCCAAGCTGAAGGCAGCGGGTATTACCGTTTCGTTTGACTTCTCGGATGATTCGACCGACGAGTACTACGAGCAGATTGCTCCCTACGTTGACTTCGCGTTCTTTAGCGCGGCAGACGCTGCGAGCGAGGATGAGATTCGCGAGCGTCTTGCCTGGGTGAAGGGCTTGGGCCCATGTTTTGTGTCCGCAACGGCTGGCGCTGAGGGTTGCATTGCCTATGACGGCGAGCGTTACTATCGGCAGTATGCCAAGCCCGTGGCAGACATGAAGGACACCATGGGCGCGGGTGACTCGTTCCTGACTTCGTTCCTGATGTGCTATCTCGATTACGTCAAGCGTGGCGAGGATGGTGCCGAGGCCATCGAGCGCGCACTCGACTTTGCGGCAGGGTTTGCTTCGACCGTATGCGGTATGGAAGGCTCCTGGGGCCATGGAGCGCCAATTTCCGAATAGGTGAGCAGTCCCGGGGAGTCGAATTGTCGCCTCCCCGGGACCTCGTGGGCAAAAAATGCCAAATATGAGTACTGTCACTAATTTAGTAACAGCGAAATCAAGCTTTCGAGAGCCTAGTTGAGTGTCTGCGGTCGATTAAAACCTGCTAAGTATGGCTTTGCCCATGCAAACAGTGACTTGATAATGAACGGATGTACATTATCAAGTCACTGTTTGGTTGCAAAATAATGTGACTAGCTTTGCAACAGTACTCATATTTGGCATTTTTTGCCCACTGCCCCTTGCGCGAAGGTCCGCAGCGGAAAGTATGGCCCGTTTCGATGCACAAAAATGGGATGGATCTTCCCTGGCAACCGCCCAGAAAGGTCCACCCCAAAGCAAGCGCTCGCTAGAACGTTCCGCCGCCGCCTCCGCCGACGCCACCACCACCGCCGCCAGAGAAGCCACCGCCTCCGCCGCCGCCCGAGCTATCGGAGCTCGACGCCAGCTCGCGAATGGTCTCGTGATACACATCGTTAAACGAATCGAGCGGCGAATCGATACCGTAATGATGGTAGTACCACCAGTAGCAGGGGTAATTGTCGTAGAAACCGTCGGCCTCGCGCACCTCGGGAGGAACAGCCTCGGCAAGCTGACGCAGCACTTCCTTGGAAACACCCAGCGCCACGCCCATCACCAGTAGCTTGTTCCACAGGACCAGATCGCCGGGGACGGCTTCCTTTAGGCGCGTGAAATCCTCGAGCCAATGCTTAAGCGCCTTGCAGCGAGCCGCCACCTCGGCACCTTCCGGCGTAAAGCGGCGGAAGGTAAGGCCCACGCCAATACCCACCAGCACAATCGGCACCGAGATAAGCGCGGCGATAATGTTCACCTGTGCGCCGTCGGTAAAGAAAATGGATCCCATGGGAACAAAGGCGATCAGAATACCGAGAACCAGGCAAAACACCATTGCAACGATGCCGTCCGAGGCAACGTACTCGCTATCGGCCAGCTTGCCCTTAACGGTGTTCTGATAGTCCTCGAGCTTGTCGCCCACGGGCGTAGCGTGCTGCTTGACGTAGTGCTGCAGCTCGTCAAACGCGCGCGAGCGATCGCCGTTCTCGTCGGGCTTAGCACCGGCAAAGAAGACCTTGAGCACCATGTGGTCAATGCCCTTGGCCGACTTCCAGCCCGCATCACTCACCGTCACGCGATACGTTTGCTCTTCTTTTTCGCGCCCCAACAGACCCTTCTTGGCCTTGGTCACGGTCGCCTGCTCCAGCTTGATCACACGGTCGTCAGTGAGCTTCATGAGCGTGGCGATATATGCCTGATCGGGCACCTCGTTCCAGCTCATGAGGGCCGAAAGTACGGCGGGATGGTCGGCCGAAGGCACATCGCGGAAATATTCGTCCTGGAAAAGCGGCTTGGGCTTGCGGCGGCGCAGCTTGAGCACAACGATTGTGCCGGTAAAGGCCACCGCCGCGACAACACTTAGCGCGGCAAGTGCATTGGCAATCATGCGAGCGTGAGCGCGGCGGGCGTTAGCTTCGTCGGCCCATTCTTTCTCTTCGCTCAGGATCGTTGACATGCGCTCCTCGCTTGAAGCGGAAAGCCATGGCACCCAGTCGCTGGGGAAGGCGATGCGCGCCTCGGCGAATTCGCCCTGATGCACGCAGGGAATGGTATAGGTGACCATGGGCTCGTCCTCATCGAGTGACACATCGCCCGTCAGCGGGCCGTGGCCCCATGCGCGAAAGTTATCGCCCTTGACGGCCGCCGTCCCGGCAGCAGCATTTGCGAAGTACACTTCCATCTCGACGTCATCGGAATCCGCGGACCAGCCGTCACCCACGAACTTCCAGTAGAGCTCGGCGGTATCGGCCCAGTTCATGACCGCACCGGTCATGGTGTAGCTCACGTAATAGATCGCGCTGTCGCCGCTCTCGTGGGGGCTGAAAACCTTGATCTTTACGCCGCCGTCGGACTGCTCAACCGTATAGACGCCAGAGTCGCCCTTGTTCGCGCTATCGACCCTGTTAAACGCGATGTCGTCTTCCTCGACACTCAGCACGTCGACGCCCGCCGTGCCGCCCTGCTGGTTGGTGCCCGTATTGATCTCCCAAAACACGCCGTTGATGTCGTCGTCGAAATCAAACTGGCGCCCCTCGACAACGGTCAACGACCCATCGGCCTCAACCGTGGCGCCGATGTAGGTTTGGCTCATGGAGTAGCCGTCGGCGTGTGCGGCGGCAGGCAGCAGCAACAACGCAAGCGCGACGAGTGCGCAGACGGAAGCGAATCGCGCGAATAGGCGGCGCTGCCGACAGGTCTTGGCAACGGGGGCGTTCATAGGCACATCCTTTGTCTGTGATACCAACAGCGTCATTGTCCCACGTTTACGGGCGCACATGACGAATATCTAGGCGACCGGAGCGACAAACGGGATGAAAGTTACGCCCGCCGCCAGCAGCTAGTCATTGGGGACGTTCTTAAATGACTAGCCGTTAGGGACACTCTTTGGCATGGCATGCGCCAACGATAGATACCACTTCACAGCTCCGTCACAGGTGTAGCGGCTTTGTGTGGGCGCGGCATACGCTGATTGAGCCGCCAGCCGAGGGGCATAAAGCAGTTGAGCGAAAACGGTTTGCCCCTTTGCCGTCCGCTCGAGGATCATGTCCCCCTTTTCCGCGGAAACCCCGGCAGTTGCGAAGAGCTGCCGGGGTTTCTGTCGTGTATAAGGCCGAGTCGGTGCGCGGCGATCGAGCTGTCGAGCCGGTGGTCCGGCACGCGCAACGCGCGGCCTCGGCAACTTGCAGGCCACGGCAGCGTCTCCCCATCGCGCCCCGCGCTATACTCGTCCGCATGGATATCAAAGCACGCAACATAGCAACGCCCGCCGCGGACGCGCCAACGACGCCGGCCGCCTCCGCCCCCACCCCCGTCGTGGGCCGTTTTGCCCCGTCGCCCTCGGGCCGCATGCACCTGGGCAACGTGTTCAGTTGCCTGTGCGCGTGGCTTTCGGCCCGCAGCCAGGGCGGCCGCATCGTACTGCGCATCGAGGACCTGGACGATCGCTGCAAGCGTCCGGAACTTGCCGCTCAACTGGTCGACGACCTGGCATGGCTAGGGCTCGAGTGGGACGAAGGCCCCTACTACCAGCACGATCGCCTGGACTTGTACGAGGATGCCCTGCGCCAGCTGCAAGACGCCGGCCTCACCTACCCCTGCTTTTGCACACGTGCCGAGCTCCACGCCGCAAGCGCACCGCACGCCAGCGACGGCACGCCCATCTACCGCGGCGCCTGCCGAGGCCTTTCTGCCGAGGAGGTTGCCCGCCGCAGCATCCTGCGCGCTCCGGCCACGCGCCTGCGCGTGCCCGCCGTCGACGACCTCGCAGACGATGTGATCGAATTTGTGGACCGCACGTATGGTGCCCAATGCGAGGCGCTCGCCACTGAATGCGGCGACTTTTTGGTGCGCCGCAGCGACGGCGTGTTTGCCTATCAGCTAGCCGTGGTGGTCGATGACGCCGCCATGGGCGTCACCGAGGTCGTGCGCGGATGCGACCTGCTGGGCTCCACGCCGCGCCAAATCTACCTGCAGCATCTGCTGGGACTTCCCACGCCGCACTACGCGCACATTCCGCTGCTCATGTCGCCGGACGGCCGCCGCCTTTCCAAGCGCGACCGCGATCTGGACCTGGGCGAACTACGCGCCCGCTTTGGCACGCCCGAGGCACTGCTGGGCTGGCTCGCCGGGCAAACAGGCATCGCGCCGGACACCACGCCGCGCTCTGCCGAGCAGTTGGTCGAGCACTTTAGCTGGGACGTCATCCGCGCGCACCGGGAGAACATCACTGTAACGGCCGAGTAGCCGCTCAGTCCGCCCCTACGCAACATCCCAGGGCTGGAGTTCGTCACCCAGGCGAACGATGCAGTCGTAGAGCACGGTGTGGTGTTCGGCCGGGTTGGCATCCCGATGGAAATGCCCGTAGTACCAGCGTTTGTAATCCAAGTGGTCTTCCAGCTCATCGAAAAATGCCGTGAGCCGATCAACGTCGGGGTAATTCCAGCCGGGTGCCGGATAAAGCGTGGGCGAAAGCATGCGCGTCGAGCAGGTATGGGTGATGACGTAGTCGACCTTCCAGCCCACGCTGTAGAGCTTTGCCCGCGCCTCCTCAAAGTTGCGCTCGTCCGGCAGCTCCTGCGGCCACCAGCTGGAATAGGGAATGCGGTATTCCTTATCCACGCTCGTGGCGCCGCCCATGGTAAAGATCGTTGAGCCGTCGAGCTCAAAAACCTCGCCGCGCGTCAGGCGCCGTATGGGCGAGGTGTCCGACAGGCGCTGCGTCAGCCCACCGTGCCACAACTCCATGGGGCGCTCCGCCCAGTGATCGAAACGCTCGTGATTGCCGTCGATAAACAGCACGGTATAGGGACGCGATTCCAGCCAAGCGATGTCGGCGCACTCCTCGGCAGAGAAATCCCACGGAAAGCCAAAGTCGCCGGCGACGATGAGATAGTCGTCGCTCGTCAGGCTATCCCCAAGGTCCCAATCGCGCAGCTTTTGCATGTCGAGACCGCCGTGAATATCGCCCGTCACATAGACCGTCATCGGATCACCACTTCGCTGTAAGTCGCTAGCCACATTCTGCACGATCACTAAGCCAACCGTTCCAGCCCTTAGGGCTTACCCCTCGTTCTTCCATCCAAACGGATCGAGCACCCAAAAAACCAGATCGAGCACGCCGCCGGTCATCATGGCGCCGGCAAGGGCCATGCAAACGTGCAGAGAACTGGCACTTCGGAGCACGTCGAATGGCCCCAGAACAGCCAGCAGCGCGACCGCTGCGCCGGCTACGCACAGCGCAAGGCACGGGCCCGCGTCCTTGACGCACTTCTTTGCGAGATGCTTGGTGTTGTCACTCATCAATATCGAACTCCTTAGAGGGCCGTTGTTTGGGTACATGCCGCCGAGGCAGAACAGGGCGGTAAAGTAAGTGTCACATGCCGTGCGGACATCAATGGGGAAACCGCTTGCTCGACCAACCCTTGACGCCGCTTTGCTACCGGCACCCCGTCCCTGCTATCGAGGTCTAATACTTTTCCGCGAAGTGAACGTCTGTTTTTAGGCCCCTGAAGCATCAGCATTTTTCAACGGCATAAACGCAGGATTCTGGCATCAAAACCGCAGGAAACGGCACACTCAAAGTGTCGATGTTTCGGGGGTCCGATTTCACTCGTTCACTTCACGGAAAAGTATTAAACCTCGCTGTCGGCCGCCCCAAAGACCTGTCCTTCCCTTCCCCACGCCACGCAAAACCGGCCTTCCCCTTGCCTGCGTGCCCCGCGTCACGCGCTTCGCCACCCAAAAACTCATCCAACATTAATCTTGGCTCAAGAATCGCTTAATCTATAACCTGCACTATAGAGTTCGACCAAGGGCGGGGCGGCGCCGCGCAACGCAGGCCGCCGAACGCAACGCTCGCGCCCGGGCAGATCGCCTGGCGTCGCGCCCATCGAACGAAAGGACAGGTCATGGACGACCTCGAAAAAGTTGAAACCATCCGCACCAAGTGCAACGTGAGCTACACCGATGCCAAGGCAGCGCTCGATGCCGCCGACGGCAACGTCCTGGATGCCATCATTTGGCTCGAGTCGCAGGGCAAGACCCAGACCACGTCGGCGCATGCCGCCACCGAGTCCGCGCCAGTCGATGAGCCCTCGGCCGAGATGGTCGCCGCGCAGGCCGCCTACGAAAAGTCGAGCGAAAAGACCGACTTCTCCAAGAAGATGGACAGCGTGTGGGAGTACCTCAAAAAGCTCTTCCGCCTGAGCCTGGACACCAAGTTTATCGCCACGCGCCGCGATGCGAT
>CALBUZ010000195.1 GCA_937969105.1 uncultured Collinsella sp.
ACCGGACGTCATCCCCATCGATTCATAGTTGAGTCGATATGTCGCCTGTTTCGAGTTCCATATAAAGGACTCGTTAGTTACCGTACAGCCGATAGTCGTATAGTTTTGTCCCCAAGCGCTGGTAATGAGCGAGTTCGCTATCTTGATCTTGAATTCGCGATAAATAAAAGGACTGTTGTAATAGATAGTCCAAGTTCCAGATGCGTTGTTGTAGTAACTGTCCCATATCAGGCTGGGTTCATTGGTTTTTTTAATTCCTATTACTGCAACGGTCCCATCCTTAAGCTTGATTTGATGAGACTGCTCGGGACCTTTCGTTAAATCAAAATCTTGGGTTGCGCCAGAAATTGCGACAGCATCGCTTTCTGCAGCATAAGCAGTCGAAGGGCTAAACGAGAAACATATCGGTAATATCAAAAGTATCGAGAGGAAAAACGAAGCTTTGAGTGTGCGTAAATAGTAGCATAGATAAACAGTTTATTATGTAACCTAAAAAGCCCCTATCTGCCCGGCGCCCCTTCAAAGCGTGGGTCCCTGTAGACATCCTCAGCAAGGTAAACGCAGGGATGGTCGGGGTGTTCCCCTCAAAATTATTCCGCAGCGCGAAGGCCTCTCGTCTGTGGCTCCGTTGGAGCACAAGATTAAATCAGCGAATGCGATTATCCTGTCGAGGCTGCGCAGGTCCCCTTGGGGCTTCCCCTGAAAACAATCCGCAGATCGAATTGCCCCGTCGCGCGAAGCGCACGACGGGGCAATTCATGATCGAGGACGTTTTCAGGGGAAGCCCCAAGGGGACCGGTGAGAGCAATGAGGCAGGGCGCTACAGGTACTCGATTTGAGCGCCCTCGGTGTCGCACGTCAGAATATGCGTATCACACTTAGGGAACTGCTCACGCAGCTTGACCTGCAGGAACTTTGCCACGATGGTGTCGTCGGTTATAGCCATGAGGGTCGAGCCCGAACCACTGATCCAGATGGTCTTGGCGCCGCCGTTAAGGCAGGTGTCGCGCACGGCGTTGTAGTCGGGGATGAGGCGGCGACGATAGGGCTCCTGAATGCGGTCGTCATTAGCGGCGGCAATCAGGTCAAGGTCGCCGGTCTCCAGGCCGCGCGTCATGCCGGCGATGCGGCCCATTTGCCATACGGCGGTGGAGAGTGGAATCTCCTGCGGCACGACCTTGCGCGCCTCGCTCGTATGCACCTCGTAGGGCGGAATCACGGTAATAAAACGCAAGCGATCGCTCACCTCGTAGCGCAGGCACTGGGGGAGCGAATCAGTCGGCGTAAAGGAGCAAACGGCACCGCCCAGGATGGCAGGGGCGACGTTATCGGGATGGCCCTCGACCTCGGTGGCAATGCGGACGAGCTCGGCGCGGTCGACGGTGTGGCCCGTCAGCGCGGCGGCCGCCATGATGCCAGCGACGACGCAGGTGGAGCTGGAACCCAGGCCGCGGGCGACGGGCACGTCGGTCTGAATGTCGATGGCAACGGGAAAAGCCGGCTCGCCCCAGGCGGCCAGAGCATCGACAAAGCTTACATAGACCAGGTTATTCTCGTTTTGGAATTCCTCGGGGCAACCCGTGATGGTGAGCTTGTCGGTGCGCTCGAAGGTAAAGTGCGAGTAGAGGCTTACGGCCATGCCGAGGGTGTCGTAGCCAATGCCTAGGTTTGCGCTGGTGGCGGGGACGGTGATCTTGATCATTGTTGTTGGTCCTCCTGGGGGTCGGTTTCACGCTTGCTCCGCTGCTCGGACAGTCCTGCTCGCACGAAGGCCACATTTAGTGGCCTTCGGCTCGTGCGGAACTCGCGACGGAGCAAGCGTGAAACCGACCTACGCCGTCTCCTCACCGCGCTGGGGAGCCAAATTAAAAGAAAGTGCGCCGGCTTTCGCCAGCGCCTTATATGGGGTTTAGTTGGTTGCCATCTTTTTTGCAGCCTGCTCTACGTAGCTGGCCATCTCATCGACGTCGCAGACGTCTTCGAAGCGGACGGGCTTGGACTCGAGTTCGGCGAGCTGTGCCGGGGCGACCGTGTTGGTTGCCTGCTCGAGCACGTGCATGGCCTCAAAGTCGTCCTCGGGAACGTCGAGGCCCAGGGCGTCGCAGCAGGCGCGCGGGAACTTGTAGGGGCTGGCGGTCGAAAGTAGCACGCGGGCCTTGACGCCCTCGGCGGGAGCGACCTTTTCGAAGACGTGATAGCCGCAAGCGGTGTGCGGGTCAATCACGTAGCCGTTTGCATCCCAGCAGCTCTTGATGGCAGTGCGGACCTCGTCCTCGCTGGCCCAGCCGCAGCCAAACACGCTCTGGATCTTGGCCAGCAGCTCGGCGGGCACCTCGTAGCGGCCGGTCTGGGCAAGCTGCTCCATAAGGCCGGCAACGAGCTCGCAGTCGCCGTCGGACAGGAAGTACAACATGCGCTCCAGGTTGGAGCTGATAAGGATGTCCATCGACGGCGAGATGGTCGTGAAGAACGGACGGTTGCGGTCGTAAACGCCGGTGGTCAGGAAGTCGGCCAGAACGTTGTTCTTGTCGCTCGCGACGATGAGCTTGGCGACGGGCAGACCCATGCGCTTGGCATAGTAGCCGGCCAGGATGTCGCCAAAGTTGCCGGTGGGCACACAGAACTCTACGGCGTCGCCAGCCTCGATAGCGCCGGCGCGCAGCAGCTGCGCATAGGCGGCAAAGTAGTAGACGACCTGCGGTACCAGACGGCCGACATTGATAGAGTTGGCGCTCGAAAGCACCGTGCCGGCGGCTTCCAGGCGCTCGGCAAGCTCCTTATCGGCAAAGATGCGCTTGACGGCGCTCTGGGCGTCGTCAAAGTTGCCGCGGATGCCGCAGACGGCGACGTTGTCGCCCTCCTGCGTGGACATCTGCAGGTTCTGGACGCGGCTAACCTTGCCCTCGGGATAAAAGACGGTGATGCCCGTGCCCGGAGCGTCGGCAAAACCGGCGAGCGCAGCCTTGCCCGTGTCGCCCGATGTGGCGGTGACAATCATAATGCGCTCGGCGCCGCCGTCCTTGGCGGAAGTGCGGGCCATCAGACGGGGGAGCATCTGCAGGGCGACGTCCTTGAAGGCGCTTGTAGGGCCGCCAAAGAGTTCCATCACATAGGTCTGAGGGGCGTCAACACCCGGCGCAGCGTCGAGTTTGACGAGCGGCGTAACCTCTTCACTCGCGAACGTGCCGCGGTATGCCTCGTCGACACACGCCGAAATTTCTTCGGCCGTGTAATCATTCAGTAACATTCCCAACACATCTTGAGCGATTTCAAAGTACGATTTAGCTGCAAGCGAGCTGATATCGACCTGCTGGGTGCCGAGCTCGTCCGAGACAAACAAACCCCCGTCGGGAGCGATGCCGGTACGGATTGCCACCTTACTTGAGCACGATAAAGTGCGTCCTCGTGTACTATGATAAGTTCCCATATAACACTGCTCCTCGGATGCCTTGGTCCCAATCGGTGAAACCATGGTATCAGAGCACGCAAAATAGGTTCGCAGAGGCTTTTAGAAAGGTAACCTCCAGCCCATGATTAAGATTGCCAAGTTTGGCGGCTCGTCGGTCGCCGACGCCGAACACTTCAAGAAGATCAAGGCCATCGTCGATGCCGACTCTGCCCGCCGTTTTGTGGTGGTTTCTGCCTGCGGTCGCCGCTTTAAGGGCGACACCAAGGTGACCGACCTGCTCTACCTGGTTAACGCGCACGTTAAGTATCACGTGTCGTGCGAGGAGTTGCTCGAGGACATTGGCCAGCGCTATTTTGATATTGCTGACGAGCTGGAGCTTACCTATCCCATCCGCGAGGAGTTCGCGGCCTTTGCCGAGCGCGCCCGCTCGGGCGGTTACTCCACCGAGGAGCTTGTGAGCCGCGGTGAGTACTTCACCGCCCGCCTGATGGCCGAGTACCTGGGCCTGCCGTTCCTGGATGCCGCGACGGTCGTTGCGTTCCATCACGACGGTACGCTCAGCATGAACCGCACCTCCGAGCTGGTGCAGGAGTACGGTCAGCAGGGCGGCTTTGTTATGCCCGGTTTCTACGGCGCGACGCGTGAGGGCCAGATCAAGCTGCTCGATCGTGGCGGCGGCGATATCTCGGGCTCGATTTTGGCTAAGTGCCTGGGCGCCGACCTTTACGAGAACTGGACCGACGTCTCGGGTTTCTATTCTGCGGATCCGCGTATTGTTCCGGAGGCTCAGCCCATTGCGCGCGTTACCTACGAGGAGCTGCGCGAGCTTTCGTACATGGGCGCAAGCGTCCTGCACGAGGAAGCCGTGTTCCCCGTGCGCGAGGCAGGCATTCCGCTGGTCATCAAGAACACCAATGCGCCGCAGGACCCCGGCACCATCATTAGCGAGACGGCTGATGAAGGCGAGGCGGAGCCCATCATTACCGGCGTGACCGGCAAGCGCGGTTTTGTCGCCATCAACGTCGCCCGCGACCGCACCAAGCCCCGCGTCGGCTTTATGCGCCGTGCGCTTTCGGTGTTCGAGCGCTATGACGTTTCCGTCGAGCACATGCCCACCGGTGTCGACCGCTTTGGCGCCGTGGTGCAGGAGCGGGACGTTCACGATTCACTGTACTCGCTCGTGGGCGACATTCAGCAGGAGGTCGAGCCGCTCGAGATCGAGGTTGTCGAGGGTCTGGCACTTATCGCGACCGTCGGCCGTAACCTGCGCGGTCGTGCCGGCATCTCGGGCCACCTGTTTGGCATGCTTGGCCAGGCTGGCGTGAGCGTGCGTATGATTTCGCAGAGCTGCGACGAGATCAATATCATCATCGGTGTGGAGGAGAAGGACTTTGATCTGGCGATTCAGACCATTTACCGCGCCTTCTCCGACGAGAACGGCATTGTGAAGGTCTCCGATCTGGAGGCTCCCGCGCCGGTCGATCCCGCTCTGGTCGCGCTCCACAAGTAGCTGCTATCCCAGTAGATTTTTGGACTTGCCTCAAAAATCTATGGCGGGGCGTTTCGTTTCGGTTTCGTTTCGACGGGGCGGGTTTCGTGCCCGCCCCGTTCTTGTATACACTGGCAACAATAATCGGCCTGCTTGGCGTGCGGGCAAAAGCCACAACCTTTAAAGGGGGAAGCATGAAACAGTACACGGTTGCTATTTTGGGCGCGACGGGAGCCGTGGGCACCCAGATGCTCGAGTGCCTCAACGAGCAGGAGTTCCCGGTTGGCAAGCTCAAGCTGCTGGCGAGCGCGCGTTCTGCGGGCAAGACCGTCGAGTTCCGTGGCGAGCAGATCGTGATCGAAGAGGCTTGTCCCGAGGCCTTTGAGGGCTGTGACATTGTGCTTGGAGCTGCCGGCGACGACATCGCGAAGGAGCTACTGCCCGAGGCCGTCAAGCGCGGCGCCGTCGTGGTCGACAACAGCCATGCCTTCCGCATGGATCCCGAGGTGCCGCTGGTTGTGCCCGAGATCAATGCCGACGACATCAAGTGGCATCACGGCCTTATCGCCAACCCCAACTGCGCGACCATTATCGGCCTGGTTCCCACGTGGCCGCTGCATCAGCTCGCTGGCGTGAAACGCATGATCGTCTCGACGTACCAGGCGGCTTCGGGTGCTGGCGCCCCCGGTATGGCCGAGCTCGAGGCTCAGCTGGCCGCCCTGGGCCGTGGCGAGGAGATTCCCGAGCCGCGCGCGTTTGCCGCCCAGCTCGCGAGCAACCTGATTCCGCAGATTGGCGGCGTCAAGGAGGAGGGCTTTACCTCCGAGGAGATGAAGTTGCAAAACGAGGGCCGCAAGATCATGCATCTGCCCGAGCTGCGCGTGAACTGCACCTGTGTGCGCGTGCCCGTGCTGCGCTCGCACTCCGAGAGCATCACGCTTGAGTTCGAGCGCGACATCACGGTGGAAGAGGCCCGTGCCGCGCTGGCTGCCGCTCCGGGTGTCAAGCTAGTTGACGACATGAGCGCCGAGGATGCGCACGACCGCTTCCCCATGCCGATGGACACCTCCGACCAGGACCTGATTTGGGTCGGTCGCGTACGCCGCGACATCTCGAACCCCGAGGCCGCGCGTGGCATCACCTTCTGGTGCTGCGGCGACCAAATCCGTAAGGGCGCGGCAACCAACGCCGTCCAGATCGCTAAGCTGCTCTGCGAGTAGTGTGACCTGTCCGGCGGGGGCCGGGCTTGGTTTTCAGAACGTCCTCGACCATGTGTGGCGCCTTGTCCTGCTCCTTCGGAGCCGCGGACAAGGCGCCACACTGGTCTGCGGAGTGTTCTGAAAACCAAGCCCGGCCCCCGCCTGCGGTGACGCTGCTGCAAGCGACCTGCGATGGGGCCGTTGTTGGTTGGGGCCGCTGGGCTGATGTGGGGGCACGTGGCTGTTGCGGGCCCTGATCCCGGCGGCGGCTTCGGCGCTTTGCGCCTGCCGCCTTGGGGGACTGTGGGGCACGGCCGGCAGCTGCGGCGCGTTCGCGCTTGCTGCCTGGGGTGACTTTGGGATTGGGGCGAATCGGGGTCTAATACTTTTCCCGTGAAGTGAACGACCTTATTTGGACCCCCGAAGCATTGGCATATTTTGACCGCTATTTCCTGCGGTTTTGCAGTGCGAATCCTGCGGTTTTGCGGTCTAAAGGTGTGGATGCTCTGGGGCTTCGTTTTTACTCGTTCACTTCTCGGGAAAAGTATTAGAGCTCAGCTCGCGGGGGTACCGCCCTGGCGTCGAAGCTCCGCGTCTTCTTCGCTTGATTGGGAAAAACAGCCTCGCTGAAGTAATTGCGAGCCCGCCCGGACGTATCTGCGGGGGTTGCCTGCACAGTTCGCGGTATTATGTTGCGGAGTTTTGAAAGGAGCCGCTGGTGGTCACGACGACGTATGCTTCGCCTTTGGGCGAAATCTTGCTTGCCGCTGATGGCCGCGGTTTGACAGGGCTTTGGTTTGAGGGGCAGGAGCATTTTGGCTCTACGCTGCTCAAAGAAGATATGGAGCATGTCGAGGGTTCCGATGCGGTTTCTGGTGCTGGCGGGATGTCTTCGGTGAATCCGGCAAACGGTGCTGCCTCGTCGGTACTTGAGCGTTCTTGGGCTTGGTTGAATGCTTATTTTGCGGGGCAGGAGCCTCGGTTTACGCCGCCGTTGCATATGATTGGCACGGCATTTCAGCGTGAGGTTTGGTTTGAGCTGCTCTCTATCCCGCGTGGCGAGGTCGCTACGTATGGCGAGATCGCCCAGCGTGTTGCGGCTCGACATCGTGTGCCGGGAAATGAAGCGCCCGTTGTATCTCCTCGCGCGGTGGGGGCTGCGGTCGCTTGCAACCCTATTTCGATCATCGTGCCGTGCCATCGCGTGGTGGCAGCCGACGGATCGCTCAACGGATATGCCGGCGGGCTTGATCGCAAGGAGTGGCTGCTGCGGCTTGAGGGCGCGTACGAGGAGTAACGCTCGAACACTTTGCATAACTAGGACGCCGCGAAAGGACGAGTCGCTGTCTTTTCGCGGTCGGCATGCGTCCAGGCGCTCGGCGTCAGCGCCTTAAGTTTGGCTAAGCCATATCCTGCGTATTTGAAAACGCGCAGGTTGAGCAGCTAAGGCTGCGCTAAGGCGGCTGACGGTGCGCTATCATCGGCAGTATCGAAACTTGTATAGCCGTGCGCCAAAGGAGCAACCATGAAACTGATGCTTGCCGAGGACGAACCTGGCCTTTCCCGCGCCCTTACCGCGATTCTTCAACATAGCGACTACGAGGTCGACACCGCCCTCGACGGTCTGACGGCGCTCGAATATCTGCTCACCAACGACTATGACGCCGCAATCCTGGACATCATGATGCCCGGTATGGATGGCATCGAGGTGCTCAAGCGCACTCGCGCCGCCGGTAAGCGGCTGCCCATCATCATGCTCACGGCCAAAAGCGAGGTGTCCGATAAGGTCGAGGGCCTGGATGCCGGTGCCAACGATTATCTGACCAAGCCGTTTGCCGCCAAGGAACTGCTTGCTCGCATTCGTGCCATGACGCGCGCCGCGACGGCAATTGACGCCTCGACGCTCAGTGTGGGCAACGTGCGCCTCGACACGGCATCGTGCACGCTTGTGGGCCCCTTGGGCGAGGAACATCTGGCCAATCGTGAGTTTCAACTTATGGAGCTCTTTATGCGCAACGCCGGCACGCGCATGCCCACCGAGCGTCTGATGCTCGAGGTCTGGGGTGAGGACGCGCCCGAGGGTGCCAACGTGGTGTGGGTCTATATTTCGTACCTGCGCAAAAAGCTGACGGCGCTGGGTGCCAACGTGGCCATCCGAGCGTCGCGCAATCAGGGATATTCGCTTGAGGTTGTCGAGGAAGGCGAGCAGGCGTGAGCGTGCGCGCGTGGTGCAAAAACATGACGGAGCGGTTTCATGCCGCCTCGAGTAGTACGGGGCGGGCAAATGCTGTTGACGCATTGGGCCGCCGTCTTCGTCGCAAGTTTATCCTCGTTGCCATGGGCGCCGTGACCGTGGTGCTCACGCTCATCATCGCCGGCATCAACATCGTCAATTATTCGCATGTCTGCAAGATGGCCGACGCTCGCCTGGACTATATCCTGGCGGGCAAGGACGGTATCGATTGGGGGGACGAGCCTAAAGACGATCCCACTAATGGCAAGGATGCCGGCGATAGCCAGGCGGGCATTCGCATCAGGCACTTCGAAGGTATGACGGCGGAGTCTCCCTTCGACACGCGCTACTTTACGGTGACGATTGACGCCGGACAGGTTGCCGATGTCAATACGGCCCGCATTGCCGCGGTGGGCGCCAAGCGCGCCGCCAGCATTGCCGCAAAGTTACATTCCAAGGGTTGGGTCTCGGGTTTTTCTGGCAATTATCGCTATACGACTGACGTTCAAGACGGTGAGACCACCTATGTGTTCGTGGACTGCTCGCGCGAGCTTGCAAGCTTTCATTCGTTTTTGAGTGCGAGCGTGGCAATCAGTTGCATTGGCTGGCTGGCGGTGCTGGCAATTGTGGCGGGTGCGTCGGGCGCGGTGATTCGACCGATGGTCGAGAGCTACAGCAAGCAAAAGCGCTTTATTACCGATGCAAGCCACGAGATCAAGACGCCGCTGGCCGTGATTGATGCCGCTAACGAGGTGCAGGAAATCGAGAGCGGCGAGAGTGAATGGACGCAGAGCATTCACGAGCAGGTTGCACGGTTGACGGCGCTCACGGAGCGTCTGGTATTTTTGGCTCGCATGGACGAGGGCTCGGCGGGCTTTACTATGACATCGATCGATCTTTCGGAGACTGTGGACAAGGCGGCGGCGCCGTTTGAATCGGTGGTGGTTTCGCGCGGAAAGCGGCTGTCGACGTCGATCGCGAGCGGTGTGCGGGCCCATGCCGATGCCGCGGCAGTGGCGCAGGTTGTTGAGCTGCTGCTGGACAACGCCACGCGCTACGCAAGCGAGGACAGCGTGATTGAGTTGAGTTTGCGTGCCGTCTCGCGCGGTGCGGGCAAAGGCTTGGCCGAGCTTGTCGTATCGAATGCTGTTGATGAGCTGCCCGAGGGTGACCTGGACCGATTGTTCGACCGCTTCTATCGTGCGGACGTGTCGCGTAGCTCCAAGACGGGCGGCTCGGGCGTGGGCCTATCCGTGGTGCGTGCCATCGCCGAGGCCCATGGCGGGAGCGCTTCTGTCTGCGGCCGCGGCAACCAGATCACCTTCACCGTCCGCTTCTAAAACCTGCCAAAAAGGGACAAGTTTATTTTGGTAGGATCTATCTGGGGAAACGCCGGCGGGGAAGGCTGTGGGCGGAAGCTGCGTCCCGGTGTACCTGCCGGGCGGCTTTCTACGCCCGCTCCTGCAGGGTGTAGATCGATTTGTCCATGTTGAACAGATAAGCCACAACGCAGACGATAAAGAACGCCGGCAGATTACCGAAACCGAAGACCTCGCAACCGATAAGGATTGGCGCGAGCAGTGTATTGGTGGCGCTGCCAAAGACGGCGGCGTAGCCCAGCGCGGCGCAGAGTTCGGCGGGCATGCCGAGAATCCCGGCGAGCACGACACCCAGGCTGGCTCCGATGGAAAACAACGGCGTCACCTCGCCACCCTGATATCCTGCGGCAAGCGTGGTAATGGTGAGTGCGAATTTGAGCGCCCAGTCCCAAGGCATGATGGCGACCTTGCCGTCACCGTCGAGCGCCGCCGATATCAGGTTGGTGCCAAGGCCGCAGTATCGCCCCTGCCACAGCACGAACAGAATCGCCGACAGTGCAAGGCCCATAAAGGCAATGCGCATATAAGGGTTGGGGAGTAGCCGCGCCGCAAGGGTCTTGGCGTGGGCAAGGCACCAGGCAAAGGCGCCGCCAACCATGCCAAACGCGATGCCCAACACCGCAAGCCGTCCAAGACCGGGGAGGTCAAGCGCGTATGAGGCGGTAACGGCGACCTCGAACTTCTCGAGTCCCAGGGCGCCCGAGGTCACACTTGCGGCGAGTGAGGCCGTAAGCGCGGGAAACAGCGCGCGGTATTCCATGCGTCCTGCGACCAGTACTTCGATAGCAAAGACCGTGGCGGCGAGTGGCGTTCGAAAGAGTCCGGCAAAGCCGGCAGCCATGCCGATAAGCAAAAACGTGTTGCCGGGGTTTCGGAAAGGTAGACGCCGGCCGATCCAGT
Organism: uncultured Collinsella sp.; assembly: GCA_937969105.1. Taxonomy (GTDB): domain Bacteria; phylum Actinomycetota; class Coriobacteriia; order Coriobacteriales; family Coriobacteriaceae; genus Collinsella. The sequence goes on from CALBUZ010000195.1 coordinate 10,610, forward strand.
GCGAAACGGTTGCGCCAATCTGCACGGCCACGCCCTCGCGTCCCGCACTGCCGCCAAAGAGGTGCGTCCCCCACGTGCTCAGCATAATGATCGGCACCAAACGCGGGGAGATGGCGTCCTCGCGTCCGTGACCTACGTCAAATACCAGGCTCATGCCGCGGTCGGTGCCCTTGCCCCAGGTGCGGTAGGCAAATACGATGGCCAAGCCCATGAGGGCGAGGAAGGGAAGGAGCAGGGTGATGTGCTCGTCGCGGAAGGCGCCGATCGCCAGGAGCACGCGACCAAAGAGGGCACAAATGGTGCCGACGATAACGCCGATAGGGATTCCGACGGCACCCATGAGCACGAGACCGCTATAGGTGTTGAGCAGGTGTTTGATTCTGCTCGAAGCGCTGCTTTCTGACATTTTGCTTTCCGATACTTACTCTCTTGATAGAAAAAGAGCTGGAGTTGCGCATCGTTGAGAGGCTTTCCAGCTTTAGCAAAACAAACTTATTAGATGCGACGGGCCGCGTCAAGATAATTACCGGACGGCCTAGGAGGCGGCTGGTTGGCTGGCTTAAAACCTAGCGCGTGAAATGACGCCCCACGCTATTCAGCGCGCTTGATAGGATGACGAACCACGGTCTTAAGTTTCTCCGGTGCACATTTGCGTGGATCGGAGAGATAGATTTCGTGATGTAAACGGGTGTCTGAGAAGTCGGGGACATAGCCCAGCTCGGTCGTGTATTCATGCATAGCGTCTACGGTCGCCGGTTCGTTGTCGTAGGGCCCGGTGTGCATGCATTGAACGCAGAGACCCTCGTCAACTTTAAGCAGCTCGACGGCAGAAAAGTCCAGTTTCTTTTTGGTCGTGGCTTCTGCGACTGCCCAGTCAAAGTCATCTTGGGTGACGAAATCGGGCAGGCGGATGCACGAGATAAAGTTGAAATCGTCCTTGCGTACATAGTCGATATCGCCGCTCGGGGAGTCTTGCCACCAGAAACCCTCGAGCGGCGGTACCACAAAGTCGAAATAGCCCTCGATACTCCTTGAGCCTTTCTTCGACATCTTGATGGTATAGGCGATGCCGTAAAGCAGCGGCAGGGCGTTTTGATACTCGCCACCTTCGGTATTTGGGTCGCCCTTTCCGCGAACGGCAACGTAGCTCATAGGCGGGACAGTTACGATACTCGGCTTGCTTGCGGGTTTGTAGAGCTCCTTGCATTCCTTCTTAAAGTCGAACGCCATGTTGGCCGCCTTTCTACGTATTGGCCTGCTTAGATAGCTGAATCATATCATAGAAACGAACAGCTGTTCGAATGATTTGTCTGACAGATAGAGATGCGTACGTTGTGTTTGGCGGTCGGCCTGACCCTGTCGATGATTTCTCTGTCTCCCCGGCGCCTCATCTATGGCTGCCGTTTCCCCATATAAAACCTGCCAAAATGAACCTGTCCCTTTTTGGTCGGTGCGAAATGGGTAATACTAAAGAGTTATCCGACCAGATGGGAACCAATCGATGGCCTATATCGAATTCAAAGATGTCATCAAGGCATACGGCGAGGGCGACGCCCGTATTCATGCGCTCGACGGCGCGAGCTTTACGGTCGAGCGCGGTGAGCTCGCCATTATCCTGGGCGCCTCGGGTGCTGGCAAGACCACGGCGCTCAACATCCTGGGCGGCATGGATACGGCGACTTCCGGCACCGTGACGGTGGACGGGCGCGACGTGAGCTCCGCCAACGAGGCGCAGCTTGTTGAATACCGCCGCGCCGACGTCGGCTTTGTCTTCCAGTTCTACAATCTGGTTCCCAACCTGACGGCACTCGAAAACGTTGAGCTCGCAGCTCAGATCTGCCCCGATTCGCTCGATGCCGAGCAAACGCTTTGCCAGGTTGGCCTGGGCGACCGACTCGCTAACTTTCCGGCGCAGCTTTCGGGCGGCGAGCAACAGCGCGTGTCCATCGCCCGCGCGCTGGCCAAGAACCCCAAGCTACTTTTGTGCGACGAGCCCACGGGTGCACTTGACTACAAAACCGGCAAGCAGATCCTGCAATTGCTGCAGGACACCTGCCGCAAACAGGGCATTACGGTCATTATCATCACCCACAACTCCGCTCTCGCGCCCATGGCCGATCGCCTGATTCGCTTTAAGAGCGGGCGCGTGGAGAGTGAAACGGTCCAGCAAAATCCCGTGCCTATCGAGACGATCGAGTGGTAGCGCCCATGGACCAAGACCGCCAAAACAGCCTACGCCGCGACGCGCAGAACACGGAGCGCGAGCAGGATTTTACGACCTACCGCACTGCCCAAAGCTCAAACGATATGGTGCCGACGGTTTTTCGCCGTGGCATCTACCGCACAATCCGAGGCAGCCTTAAGCGCTTCCTGTCCATTGTGGTCATCACCGCGCTCGGCGTGAGTGTGATGTGCGGTCTTAAGGCGGGCTGCGAGGATCTGTGCGATTCGGTCGACGCCTACTTTGACCAGCAGAATGTCTACGATATCAACGTCCAGTCGACCTATGGCCTGACCGACGATGATCTCGCCGCCATCCAAGAGGTCGATGGTGTCGAGACGGCCGAGGGCATCTACACCGAGACCGCCTACACCGCCGTGGGTACAACGCGCGAGCGCGTGGTCGTGCAGAGTCTCTCCAAGGAGAACATCGATCAGCCGGTGCTCGTGAACGGCGATTTGCCCGAGAGCGCTGATGAAGTCGCGGTGACTTCGAAGTTCCTGAAGGCATCGGGCAAGAAAATCGGCGATACGGTGAGTTTTGCCGCCAATGACGCGAGCTCGTCGAACCAAAGCGCCAAGGATCAGTTTGCCGCGGGCGATTACACCATTACGGCCGAGGTCCTCGATCCCACTGATGTGAGCTCCGACTCGACAGTCAACGCCTTTCGCGCTGCTTCGGCGGCGGACTATAAGTTCTATGTGAGCGAGGACGCCGCGACATCTTCTTCCTACTCCGCGGTCCACGTGATCGTCGAGGGAGCCAAGAGCCTCAACTCCTATTCGGATGCCTACGCGGCAAAGATCAACAAGGTCAAGGGCAATATAGAGAAGATTCGCGAGGAGCGTGAGAAGGCGCGCGCTCAGGAACTGACGGTCGACACGCCGGCAAGCTTGGATGCGGCCGAGCGCCAGGCGAATATGCTCTTTGGGATTGAGCAGGACAACATCAATCGCATGGCAGAGGGCAGCGAGGAGCGCGTGCAAGCGCAGACCGACCTGGATCAGCGCCGCGCCGCCGCCGACCAGCAGTTTGCCGATGCCCGCGCCGAGCTTTCCGATCTGGGCGAATGCACCTGGTACATCCAGGACCGCGGCAATATCGCAAGCTACTCGAGCGTGGAGAGCGATAGCTCGTCAATTGAGGCCATCGCCACGGTGTTTCCGTTCATCTTCTTTATCGTCGCCGTGCTCATCAGCCTCACCACCGCCACGCGTATGGTCGAGGAGGAGCGCACGCTTATTGGCCTGTACAAAGCGCTCGGCTATTCGCGCGGGCGTATTCTGTCCAAATACGTGGACTATGCGCTGTGGGCTTGTCTGATCGGCGGCGTGCTCGGCAACATCATCGGATTTGTGGGCCTGCCGCTGTTCCTGTTTACGGTGTTCGACGACATGTACTCACTGCCCCAGATGCTGCTTTCGTACGACATCGTGTCGTCGCTCGTGTCGGTGGCGCTGTTTGCCGTGGGCGTGGTGGGCGCCACGATTATCGCCTGCCGCCACGAGATGGCCGAGACCCCGGCCTCGCTTATGCGTCCCAAGGCCCCGCGCGCTGGCTCGCGCATCTTGCTCGAGCGCATCGGCTTTATCTGGCGCCGCATGGGCTTTTTGAACAAGGTCGCTGCACGCAACCTATTCCGCTATAAAAAGCGCGCCTTTATGACCATCTTTGGCATCGCGGGTTGCACCGCGCTTGTGATCTGCGGTATGGGTATTCGCGACACGTCGGTCGCGCTTTCGCCCAAGCAGTATGGGCATATCACGTGCTATGACTTGCTGGCGGTCGCCAACCCCGATGACTTTACGCAGACGTGCGCGGCGTTGGATGAGCGCAGCGCGGCCAATGATTCCAACGTGACCGTAACTTCGACGCTGCCGATTATGACCGACAACGTCACCTTTACATTCGGCGGCAAGAGTGAGACCGTGCAGCTGATCGTGGTGCCCGATGACCGCACGGATGACTTGGGTGATTACGTGCGCCTGGAGGATGAGTCCAAAGAACCGCTGTCTTTGCGTGACGGAGACGTGTATCTGAGCAAGAGTTCACAGCTGGTACTGGGGATTCAGCCGGGCGATACGGCGCACGTCCAGGATTCGTCGCTCAATGTTGCTAAGGTCAAGGTTGGTGACATCTCACTCAACTATCTGGGCAACACGCTTTACATGACGCAGGACACCTATGAGCGCGCGTTCGGTCGAAGCGTGCGCCTTAACGGCGTCTTTGTGCTGCTTAAGGGCTCATCTTCTGACCAGATTGCGTTTAGCAAGAATCTTAAGAGTGACGGTTGGCTTACGATTTCGAGTACGGCCGAGCATTGGGAGAACTATGAAGCGAACTTTACAATTATCAATTCCGTCGTGGTGCTCGTGACCTTTATGGCGGCGTGCCTGTCGTTTGTGGTGGTGTTTACGCTGTCCAACACCAACATTTCGGAGCGCAAGCGCGAACTGGCAACCATCAAGGTGCTGGGCTTCCGCCGCGGCGAGGTGCACCACTACGTCAACAAGGAGACGTTGATCCTCACGGCGATCGGCGCTGCGCTGGGCGTGCCGCTGGGCGGCTTGCTGGCCGAGAGTTTTACGTACATTTTGCAGATGCCGTCGCTGTACTTTGACGTCGAAGTCGAGCCGCTGAGCTACGTGCTTGCCGTGGTGCTTTCCTTTGGCTTTACGTTTATCGTCAACCTCGCTACCAATCGTACCCTCAACAAGATCGACATGGTCGGCGCCCTCAAGAGTGCCGAGTAGCCTGTTCTGGGATTCAAGTTCTAGCGAGCCGTTGACGCGTCCACAACCGCCTTTTTGTATAAACCGCCCCGCCGGATGCATATTTCGGCTGAGTGGTTGCTTTTTGCCCACGGGTACCCCAGGGGGCGGCGTGCAAATTCCGGAGTATTCAGCATCCCGGAGCCCGCGGGTGCGGGAGCGGGCGCACAAAAGCGCATTGAAAGCCTGACTTTGAGCTCCGGCGCCTCGAGGACCGCTCATTTTTTTGCAGAATGCGGCCCGCGGCGCCTGTCTCTCGCCCAAAATCCAGTATGCAGGCACCCTCGGCTGCTGAATACTCCCAAAAATGCACGCCGCATCCTACCCCAGGCACTTGCAGCAAGAAGACGAATAGCCTCGGCCTCCCCGGTTACCGCAGGAGGCCCCAGGGCTTACCTCCCAAATCTTTCCGCAGGACGGAAGGATCCCGCCGCGCGAAGCGCACGGCGGGATCCTGACATGTCCGAGGACGATTTGGGAGGTAAGCCCTGGGGTCTCCGATGAGAGCAGTTTCGGCCGAGGCTATTCGTCGCCGAAGCTGATGCCCAGCGCCTTGGCCTCGCGTACCAGGTCGCTCTGGGGGTCGACGTACTTGAGCTTGCCGGCGACCTCCTCGAGCGGCATGTGGCACATCTTGCCGTCACGCAGGGCAATCATGTAGCCAAACTCGCCGCGCAGGCAGCCGAGCGCTGCCTCGACGCCGCACTGGGTCGCAAAGATGCGGTCCTGGGCGTCGGGCTGGCCGCCGCGCTGCGTGTGGCCGGGGATGGCGACGCGGGTCTCGCGACCAGTCTTGGCTTCGATCTCCTTGGCGATGTCGTAGACGATCGATGGGCTCGTGCGCTCGGCGAGCTTCTTCTTGTACTCCTTCTTGGACAGCGCCGCGTCTTCCTTGGAGATAGCGCCTTCGGCGACGGCCACGATGGTAAAGCGGCTGCCGGTCTCCATGCGATGCTCGATGGTCTTGATAACCTGGTCCATGTCGTAGGGAATCTCGGGAATCAAGATGACATCCGCGCCGCCCGCGACGCCGGCGTACAGCGGGATCCAGCCAACCTTGTGGCCCATGATCTCGATGACAAACACGCGGCCGTGGCTCGAGGCGGTAGTGTGGATGTCGTCGATGCACTTGGTGGCGACGTCGATGGCGCTCGTAAAGCCAAACGTCAGCTCGGTGCCCCAGGTGTCGTTATCGATGGTCTTGGGCAGGGCGATAACGTTGAGGCCCTCTTCGCGCAGGCGGTTGGCGGTCTTGGTGGAGCCGTTACCGCCCAGCATAAACAGGCAGTCGAGCTGCAGCTTATGATAGGTGTGGACCATCGCCGGCACCTTCTCGACACCATCGGCTTCGGGGGTATCCAGGCGCTTGAACGGCGTGCGGCTCGTGCCCAGGATGGTGCCGCCGCGGGTGAGGATGCCGCTAAAATCGGCGGGCGTCATGACGCGGAACCTGCTGTAGATAAGGCCCTGATAGCCGTCCTCAAAGCCATAAATCTCGATAGGCTCTTCGCTATTGGTCATAAGCGTTTTGACAATGCCGCGCATGGTGGCGTTGAGCGCCTGGCAGTCGCCGCCACTAGTAAGAAGACCGATTCTAAGCATGGTGAATCCTTCCGGGCAAGTTATAACATGCGCATAAGTTTACCCCCGCACACTGTTGATACGGGGGTAAAACGTGTTAGCTCAAATGTATGGAAATGTAAGCAACGTCAGGCCAGCGTAAGGTCGACGGGCCTGGCTCCTTACAGTGCGAAGGCGTCGACGTCGCCCCAGTGGCGGCGCAGCGTGATGGCGGCAGCGGGCTCGGTATTGTCAAAGACGACCGACCATTGCGTGTTGCTGGTGATATCTTCCGGATTGGGCTCTTGCGCTGCGGCACGCAGGGCTTCCCAGGCAATCGTTTCGTCCTGGGCGCCGGCATGGGCGTCGAGGACATCGGCGATTGCGACGGCGCGCTCTTTACCATGGCCCAGCTCGCCATTCTTTTGGTTGGGCAGCACTTCGTCGCCATAGCAGGCGTAGAAGTTCGTGACCTGGCGAACAGGGGTCGCTTTGAAAGCGCGGTCCGGATCGCGCGGGTCCCACTCTACTACGCGCGCGTCACCGGCGGCGTCGTTGATAAAGAAGTGGTAATCGCGTCCTGCCATGGCGTGCATGTCGTAGGCGGAAAGCAGGTCGACGGCCTCTTGCGTGGTAGCCGCGCGGTCGAGCACCAGACGGATGGCGAGCGAAGTGTTGATGACGGGGCGTTGCGTGTCCTGGTCACAGGGCTTGGAATCCAGGGTGAGTACGGCAATGGACACGCCGCATTCGTTAACACCGTCGAGCTGGGCAAACGGGCCCATCAACGCCGCGGCGCGTCCGGTGACGGAGTCAAGCGGAGTGTTATCGCCCAGGTTATTGAGGGCGGCAAAGCCGATGGAGGCATAGCCGCCGCGTGGGTGATTGCGCACCAGCAGCGCCGAGGTGTCGTCTTTAAAGTCGTAATTGCGACCGGTGCGCACGCGGCCTTCGGCATCTACGGCGACAAAAGCGCTGCAGGCAAACTGGGGCGCCTGGACATGTACCGGCACACCGGGCAGCACCTGCGCCACCACGGCATCGATGTAGGCCTGGTCGTCGCGCACGCCAGCGGCGATGATGCAATCAAGATCGTAGTCGTAGGCGATGTCGATTGCGTACAGGTCATAGCCATCCGCGTAGCCGGTCAAGCGTTTGAGCGACGCGGCGGACTTGATTTGCTTGTGATAAACGATACCGGTGGCAGCGGCAAGGCCGACGGCGACTCCCGCGACACCGCAGACGATGGCAATGTTACGTGGCTTCATGACGGCTCCTCTCGTCCTGTTAGCGTAATTGTCGCAAAAGGTGCACGGGCATGATGGCTCAACTTGGTGAGCGGTGCGGGATTAAACGCGGAATGAAGAGTGCGGCGCTGGCGCGGCGGGGTATGCTGGAAGGGACCATCAACCCAGCGAAAGGGGAGAGCATGACGGATCAGGAAACGCCCGAGCGCGCGCACGTGACGGCCGACGATATCGAGGCCGCCAACGACCTTATCGACTTTATCGAGGCATGCCCCAGCATGTTCCATACGGCGGCGACCATTATGGCCGAGCTCGACGAGGCAGGCTTTACCTACCTGCCCGAGAATGCGGCGTGGGATATCGAGCCGGGCGGGCGTTATTACACGCAGCGCAACACCTCGAGCGTTGTTGCCTTTAAGGTGGGCGAGGACCTGGCCGCGACGTGGGGCGAGGACGGCGTTGCCGGTGACTATCATTTTCAGCTCACGGCGTCGCACAGCGATTCGCCGACGTTTAAGGTCAAGGCCGTGCCTGAGCTTGACGGCGCGGGCGAGACGCTGCGCCTGAACACCGAGGCATACGGCGGCATGATCGATTACACCTGGTTCGATCGCCCGCTGGCGCTCGCGGGCCGCGTGCTGGTGCGCGAGGGCGACCGCATCGAGAGTCGCCTGCTCGCTACCGAGCGCGAGGTCGCTATTATCCCGAGCCTTGCCATCCATATGAATCGTGGCGTTAACGAGGGCTTTGCGCCCAACCGCGCTGTCGACCTGTGCCCACTCATCAGCGCCGGTGGTCTTAAGCAGGGCGACTTTGATGCTCTGATCGCCGACGAACTGGACGTTGAGCCCGAGCAGATCCTGGGTCGCGACCTGTTCCTGGTCAATCGTCAGGATGCGCGCATTTGGGGCTGGGCCGATGAGTTTATCTCGACGCCCAAGCTCGACGACCTGGCATGCGCCTACACCTCTCTGCAGGCATTTTTGGGTGCCGAGAACGCGCACGATGTCTCGGTCTTTTGCTGCTTTGATAACGAGGAGGTTGGCTCCGAGACCAAGCAGGGCGCCATGTCGACGTTCTTGGCCGATGCGCTGCGCCGCATTAACGGCTCGCTGGGCTTTGACGACGAGTCGTACCACCGCGCGCTTGCCGCCTCGATGCTCGTGAGCTGCGACAACGCACATGCCGTGCATCCCAACCATGCCGAGAAGTGCGATGCCCGCAACCAGGTGGTGCTTAACGGGGGCATCGTCGTCAAGGAAGCTGCTAACCAGCACTACTGCACCGATGCCTTTAGCCGCGCGGTGTTCCAGGCCATCTGCGATGATGCCGACGTGCCCACGCAGGCCTTTGCCAACAAGAGCGACATGGCCGGCGGCTCTACGCTTGGCAATCTGTCCAATATGCAGGCGAGCATGCATGCTGTGGACGTGGGCCTGCCGCAGCTTGCCATGCACTCGAGCTACGAGACCGGCGGCGTGCGCGACGTTATGTACGCCATCCGCGCCCTCACGGCTTTCTACGAGCGAAACCTAACCATCAACGGAGCCGAAAGCGCGGAGCTCTAAAACCTACCAAAAAGGGACAGGTTCATTTTGGCAGGTTTTATCTGGGCAAATGCCGCAATACCACCAGCTGGACGGAATTGTTAAGACACCGCGGGTTGGGCAAACGTCAGCGAGCGACGTCCAGAGCGAACAAGTTGGCATGAAAAAGGCGAGGTATTGACCTTCTGGTCATGCCTCGCCTTTTGAATGACAAATTGTCGCTCTGGGCGGCGCGTAGCGTCGAGGGGTTCCGGCGTTTGGTAAAACGCCGGAACAACCTAATGCTCAATCCAGCAACGCAGGGTCTCGCCGGCTTGCAGGTGACGCAGATTCTCTGCGGCAATGTCGACCACATTGTTGAGCGTGGCGGCCAGATGGAACCAGCCCGAGATATGCGGCGTAATGAGCATGTTAGGCGCATCCCACAGTGGGCTTGTCTCAGGCAGCGGCTCGGGGTCGGTGACGTCGACCGCGGCGCCGGCGAGATGACCCGACTCCAGGGCGGCAACCAAGTCGTCGGCGACCACAAGGTCGCCGCGGCCGCCGTTGGCAAAGAAGGCGCCCGGTTTCATCGCAGCGAAGAACTCGGCGTTCGCCAAGCCGCGGGTCTCGGGCGTGCTGGGCATAAAGGATGCGACGATGTCAGCCTCGGCCAGACGCTCGGGCAGGGCGTCCATGCTGTCCATGTCCTCAAACACAATGGGGTAGACGAGCGGATGGCGCTTGATGCCGCGGACGTGCGCACCCATGTTGCGGCAGAGCGTGGCGAAGTGGCCACCGATATCGCCCGCGCCCAGCACCAGCACATTGGCGTTTTTGAGCGAGGTGACCGGCCCCAAATCCTCCCAGCGATGCTCGCGCTGCAGGTCCTGGTAGCCGGGCAGGCGCTTCATCATAGACAGCACCATGGCAAACATGTGCTCGCTCACGGCCTGGCCGTAGGCGCCGATTGAGCAAGACAGCTTGGCTTCAGCCGGCACGGTGCCGGCGGCGAGATAGTCGTCATAGCCGGCGGTCTGCAGTTGCAGCAGCTGGAGGCGCTCGCATGCGGTCAGCAGGGAAGGGTCTATGTTGCCCAGGATCACGTCGGCATTGGCGACCTGTTCACGCGTGATGGTGTCGGAGCTCGTGTAGATAAAGTCCTCGCCCGGAGCGCTCGACTCAAGAATTGCGCGATGGCGGTCGTTGACGGGCAGCAAAACCAGGATGTTCACAAGCAGTCCTTTCCGCTCGACCTGCCAAAAAGGGACAGGTTTATTTTGGCAGGTTGTATCAGGCAAAACGTTATAAAAACGCCGGGCTACGCGATGGTTAACATATCCATCGCGTAGCCCGGCGCATCCACAGCTACCAGCTCAGCAGCTCGTAACCATCCTCGGTCACCACGAGCTGTACCTCGCACTGGGCCGAATCGCTGCCGTCCTTGGTGCGCACGCACCAGCCGTCACCCTTGCTGATCTTGATGTCGGGCGCTCCGGCGTTGACCATGGGCTCGATGGTAAAGACCATGCCCGGAGCCATGATGGTGTCCACATCGGGTGCCTCGGTGGTAAAGCCCACAAACGGGTCCTCGTGGAACTCCTTACCGATGCCGTGTCCGCCGTACTCGCGTACCACGCTAAAGCCGGCGTCCTCGACCGTCTTTTGCACGGCCTCGGCCATCACGGACAGCGGCAGCCACGGCTTGACGGCAGCCAGACCCGCCTCCACGCTGGCGCGGGTGACGTCGACCAGGCGCTGGCGCTCGGCAGAGACCTCGCCGATGCAGAACATGCGGCTCGAATCACTAAAGTAGCCGTCAAGAATCGTGGAGCAGTCGACGTTGATGATGTCGCCCTCGTGCAGCACGTCCGTATCGCAGGGGATGCCGTGACAGACCACGTCGTTGATCGAGGTGCAAACGCTCTTGGGGTAGCCCTCATAGTTGAGGTCGGCCGGCGTGCCGCCGTGCTCGACGGTGTAGTCGTAGATCATCTGGTCGATCTGGTTGGTGGCCATGCCCGCGGCGATGTGTTCGCCTACGTAATCGAGCACGCCCACGTTGATGGCGGCCGAGCGCTTGATGCCCTCGATATCGGCGGGCGTCTTGTAGAGCGTGCGGGGCAGGACCTCCCAGCCCTCTTCCCACAGGCGCTCGAGGCGCTCGTCGAAGGCGCTATGGCATTTCTTATATTTTTTGCCGCTGCCACACCAGCAAGCGTCGTTGCGGCCAGGCACGGGTCCTTTGTCATACATGGTTAACTTCCTTTCATCCGCAGCTAGTATAGCCCACTCACGTGTCCATAAAAGTTGCGGTGATATAGTTCCGATTTAAGCGGTTTAACAGCATAAACAGGAACTATATCACCGCAACTGATGGAGTGGGATGGCGGACACTGGCTGCTGCGTGGCTTTGCTAGTAGCTCACCTGGCAGGGAATGCCGAGGGCGCGCACGCGCGCGGCGATGGCGTCGAGCGCCTCGGGCGCTGCTTTGGCAAGGCCGGCGACCGGTGTCTCGCGCGCCACCGTGTAGATGGTCGCCTCCTGCGGGTGGATGCGCTCGAGCGCCGCGAGCCAGGGGGCAACGTACTCCTCGCCGGTGTTGTCAATGGGCTTGCCTTGATACTCGCCGGTCAAAAAGATCGTCTGGATAATAACGTGACCGTCAAAGCTTGCGAACGTCTCGATCTGGTGCTCGACGTCGTAGGGGCCAACAGGCTGGTCGAGCAGCTGGATAAATGCCGGGTCGACGGTATCGAGCTTAAGAATGTTGTCGTCGACCATCATGAGCGCATTGTGTACCTCGGGGCGGTCGGCGCGCGTGCCGTTGGAGAGCACGGCAATCTTGGAGTTTGGGGCCAGCTGGTCGCGAAGCGCGACGGCACCGGCGATGGCCTGCGGAAACTCCGGTGCGGCGGTGGGCTCGCCGTTGCCTGCGAAGGTGATCACATCGGGGAGCTCGCCCTCGGCTGCCATATCACGCAGCTTTGCCTCGAGCGCGTCGAGTACCACGGCGGTTGTGTTGTACGGCTCGTGGCAGGGGCGCTCGGCGTTGAGGCCGTTTTCGCAGTAAATGCAGTCGAACGTGCAGATTTTGCCGCTGGCCGGCATCATGTTGACGCCGAGCGAGAGACCAAGGCGACGGCTGCGAACGGGCCCAAAGATGGGGCTGGCATTCAAAAACGTAGACATAGGCATATGCTCCTCAAGACAATTGTGCCTAAGCATAGCATCGGCTCCAAAGCAAGGCGCGGGCTCTTGCTTTACAAGTTTCGTTTTTTCACGTCGCTCATTATGCCGTGTCATGAAAAGCCTCGGGTCGGGTAAAGTTAATCTGTTAACAAGGCGTAAAGCAATGCGGGTCTATCCAGCCGTACTGACGCGCAACTGGATGGGCGTTGATGATGGGGGCACAACATGGATTTTACGGTCGAGAATGCGGGCACCACGATTGCCTGTCGCGAATATGCCGGCCCGGATGTGTCGCCTGATACTCCTGCCTTGGTGTGCGTGCACGGCGCTTGTGTCGACGGCACATTTTTCGACGGCATCGCATGTGAGCTCGGTCGCAACTACCGCGTAATTGCCTATGACCGCCGCGGCTGTGGCGGCAGCAGCGAAGCGGCAGACGGCAGCTATGATCTTGCCGCTCAGGCCGCCGACCTGCAGGCCGTGATCGAACACGTTGGCGCTCCGACAAATGTGCTTGCGCACAGCGCCGGTACGTTGGTGGCGCTGGAGCTTCTTCGCACCGAACCCCATCTCGTCGCCCGTGCGATTCTGCATGAGCCGGCTGTGTCGGCCGAAGGCGTCGGCATGGGCGCAGCTCCGATTTTGCTCGATATGATTGCGGCTGGAAAGGTTTCAAGGGCGCTTCGGCTTTTCTTGGGAGCTCTCGGCGACTTGGACCCCGAGGCTCCTGGGACGACCGAAGCGGAAGCCAAGCATGCCCTGCGCAATGGTCGTTGCTTTATGGCCAATGAATACGGAACAAATATGACATATGCTCCCGACTGGGAGCGCGCCCGCGAATCAAAGGCGGTGTCGGCTGTGTTTTTGGGCGAGCTTTCGGTCGGTACACCCCGCGAGGCTGGTACGCGAGCGGCTGCCGAATATCTCGATTGCCCCCTTGTGACGATCCCGGGCGCGCATAACAGTTTGCGCGATCGCCCCGTTACGGCGGCAAACGCCGTTCACGATGTCTTGGAGCGTTAGCACGCTCGATGACCTGCGGGGAGGGGGACTGTTGGCGTTTCGTCATTGTTAACGAATGCGCCAATAACCACGCGCCCGCGGTTCCATTACCACCGTTTGCCAGGTCATAAAAATGTAACAGCATTCACGTGCTTACCTGCATCGGCAAGGTGTTACCCTTGTAGCATTTGGAACCCACCGCTACCATGCGAAACTATCGAAGGGGCCCCATATGCTCAATAATCACGAGGTCAATCTAACCGACGAGGAGGCTGCCGCTGAGGTCGCCCGCGTCGCGAAGACCTACCCCGTGGTGCGTTTGCTGTCGGCCGATCAGATTAAGAGCGAGCCTAACTGCCTGCTCGCCGGCGATCGCTGCCCTTGTCTGCGTCAGTCGAGTCTTGAGGCTTTGGCAGACTCCGATGAGTTGTCGGAGCAACTGCTCAACGATGGTGTTGAGTACCGCGCTCGCCTACGCCCTCTGAAGGTCGAGGGCGAGCCTCACGTCCTGCTGATGGTGCGTCCGATCGATGAACAAGAGACTGCAGAAGAGGACCTTGTCTACACCGACGTGCTGACGAGTGTGCGCAATCGCCGATATTACGAGGAAAAGCTCCGTAGCGCCCGCATGAATGCCGGCGTTGCGGTGATCGACCTTGATGATTTTAGGGTCTTCAACGATACGTGTGGCCGTCATGCCGGCGACCTTGCGCTCGGTGCTGTGGCGACAGCCATACGCAGCGGAATTCGTTCGACTGACGAGCTTGTACGCTATGGCTGCGACAAGTTTGTGGTCGTCATGCCCAATATTCCCTCCGATGACTTCACCCGTCGCCTGCATCAGGTATCCGATGCCGTTCATTCCACGATTATTCCGGGCCATGAGTACGTGAGCTTGACGGCATGTGTTGGTGGCGTTCGCATTCATGGCGAGACGGTCGATGGGGGCGTTGGCCGCGCTGTCCAGTTACTGAGCCGCGCTAAGGCAAAAGCCGGTACGGTCGTGACCGATGCCGATTCCATCGAGGCCTTCCAAAGCGAAAAGCCATTGGTGCTTATCGCCGATGACTCCGAGATGAACCGAGCCATTCTCAACGAGATGCTCAAGGACGAGTATTGCATCCTCGAGGCCGACAACGGTCGTACGGCGCTCGACATGGTCGACCGCTATGGCGATGAGTTGTCGCTCGTGCTGCTGGACATTGTCATGCCGGGCATAAGTGGCTTTGAGGTGCTGGCCGATCTGTCGCGCCGATCGGGTATCGATAATCTGCCTGTCATCATGATTTCGAGCGAAGATTCCGATGATGCGGTTTTGCGCGCGTACGAGCTGGGCGCCTCGGACTATATCAACCGCCCGTTTGACTCCCGTGTCGTGCGCCGCCGTGTAAGCAACACCATCCGCCTATACGCCAAACAGCGCCGCCTGACGAACCTGCTGTCCCAGCAGTACAACGAGCGCGTCAAGAACAGTCGCATGCTCATCGACATCATGGCCGGCGTCATGGAGCTTCGCAACGGCGAGAGCGGCAGGCACGTTACGAACATCGAAAAGCTGACCGAGCTGCTGCTTGGCTGTCTGGTCCAGCGTAGCGGCGCGATCTCCCTCGACAATGAGGAGCGCTCCACGATCGCCCTGGCTTCGGCGCTGCACGATATCGGCAAGATGTCGATTGACGATGCGATTCTCAACAAACCCGGACGCCTTACGCCCGAGGAATTCGAGATTATGAAGACGCATACCACGATCGGCGCCGACATGTTGCTTGAGCTGGGTAGCCATCACGCCGGCAATGCGCTTATGGAATATGCGTACCAGATTGCGCGTTGGCATCACGAGCGCTGGGACGGCAAGGGGTATCCCGATGGCCTTAAGGGCGACGAAATTCCCATTGCCGCACAGGTGGTTTCGGTGGCCGACGTGTACGATGCGCTGACGAGCGTGCGCGTGTACAAGGATGCCATCCCGCACGAGGAGGCTATCCAGATGATCCTGGACGGTAAGTGCGGTACCTTTAACCCGCTGCTTCTCGATTGCCTGCTCGAGGTGCAGGACCAAATTGCCGAGACGTTGGCACGCCCCGCTGACGTCGTCGCGTTTCCCACGATTTAGTTTGACCAAAGGAGTTTTAACCCATGATTTCCATGCGTGAGGCGTATGAGAAGATCGGCGCTAATTATGATGACGCGTGTGCTCGGCTGATGGGCGGGGAAATGCTTGCCCGCTTTGCCCTCAAGTTTTTAGATGACGAGAGCATGGACAGGTTGGAGGCTGCCATGGCGGCAGGAGACGCCGAGGAAGCGTTTATGGCAGCGCACACGCTCAAGGGCGTGAGCCAGAACCTGGGATTCGATAATCTGTACGAGCCGGCGGTCGTGGTGACCGAAGCGCTGCGCGGCGCCGATGCCGTTGACGGCGCTCGCGAGGGAATGCATGCGTTGCAGCAGCAATATGCGGCTACGATGTCGGCCCTGCGCGAGGCGGCCGAATAAGAGCTTGCGAGCCTTGATGACTATGAGAGTGGATAATCTCCCGTTTTAGGCCCGGCGGCGGCCTCAAAGTGGGAGATTATCCACTCTCGTTCGATATGTGTCCAAAAATCCACGCTCACCCCTCCGGGTTAGTAAATGGCCTATGCGCACTGGCGGGGCTTTCCGCATGCAATCAATATCGTTGTTCGATAAACTGTTCGAATAACGATAGAGTCGATGAGGGTGAGTGTATGTCTAACAGCGTTCAGCGTATGGCCAAAGCGGGCGAAAATATCAGGAAGCTTGGCTTTTGCATGGCAGCCGTTTTTGCAGGGATGCTCGTCGCTTTTGCCGCGTTGGTTGTTTACGTGATCTGGTATGCGGTTGCAAACGTTGCCTCTGTCGATTCTTTCGGTGTCGTGACGTTTCTCAATGGCGGGTGCATCGTTATCCCAAGCGGACTGTGCCTGGCACTCGTTGTGGGTATTTCGCTTGTCGTTTTGTGTGGGATCAGCCGTAACATCTCGCGAGGCGTCTCGCCCTTTTTCTATGCTTATTGCGCTGGCGTTGTGCGTCACCGCAATGGGCCGCCATTACGAACCTGTAGACTATGTGAGCACGCTTGTCGGAACGCAGTCGTCGTACGCTATTTCTACAGGTAACACATATCCTGCCGTTTGTATGCCGTGGGGCATGAACTTCTGGACTCCGCAAACAGGAAAGATGGGCGACGGATGGACATACACCTATACTGCAGACAAGCTGCGCGGATTCAAGCAGACTCATCAGCCAAGCCCGTGGATTAACGACTACGGCCAGTTCACTATCATGCCCGAGACGGGCGAAGCTCCCGTATTCGACGAGGAGAAGCGTGCTTCGTGGTTCTCGCACAAAGCCGAGGTGGCTACACCTTATTATTATCGTGCCTATCTGGCAGACTACGACGTGGTGACCGAGCTTGCTCCGACAGAGCGCGCTGCCATAATGCGCATCACCTTCCCCGAGAACAAGAGCTACGTAGTTGTTGACGCTTTCGACAAGGGTTCGTATGTCAAGATAATGCCGAAGGAGCGCATGATCGTAGGATATACTACAAAGAATTCGGGTGGCGTACCTCAGAACTTCAAGAACTATTTCGTAATGAAGTTTGACAAGGACTTCACCTATACCGCCGCTGTTGCCGACGGACATATCAATACGGCTGACGTCAAGGCCGAATGCAACCATGCAGGCGGCATCGTGGGCTTCAAGACCAGCCGTGGCGAGCAGGTGAACGTGCGCATTGCGTCGTCGTTCATCTCTGAAGAGCAGGCTATTGAGAACCTGAAGGAGCTTGGCTCTGACTCGTTCGACGAAGTCAAGGCACGTGGACGCAAGACATGGAACGACATTCTGGGTCGTATCGAGGTGAAGTCGGACGACATAGACCATCTGCGCACGTTCTATTCGTGCCTGTATCGTTCGGTACTCTTCCCACGCTCGTTCTACGAGAAGAACGCCAAGGGCGAAATCGTACACTACAGTCCGTACAACGGCGAGGTATTGCCGGGATATATGTTCACCGACACTGGTTTCTGGGACACCTTCCGCTGCCTCTTCCCTCTGCTCAATGTGATGTATCCGTCGATGAACGAGAAGATGCAGGCTGGTCTGGTCAATGCCTATAAGGAGAGCGGATTCCTGCCTGAGTGGGCTTCGCCTGGCCATCGTGGCTGCATGGTGGGCAACAATTCGGCTTCGATAGTGGCTGATGCCTATCTGTGCGGACTCAAGAACTACGACGCCGAGACCCTGTGGCAGGCTGTAGTGCATGGTGCTAACGCCGTACATCCTACGGTCAGCTCTACCGGCCGACTTGGTTATGAATACTACAACAAGCTGGGTTATGTGCCGTACGACGTGAAGATAAACGAGAACGTGGCGCGTACGCTGGAGTATGCCTACGACGACTGGTGCATATACGAGTTCGGCAAGGCGCTGGGCAAGTCGAAGAAGGAGCTGGAACCGTTCCGCAAGCGCGCCTTCAACTATCGCAACGTGTTCGACAGCGAGAGCAAACTGATGCGCGGCAGACTCAAGAACGGCAAGTTCCAGAGTCCTTTCTCGCCGCTTAAGTGGGGCGATGCCTTCACCGAAGGCAACGCTTGGCACTACACCTGGTCGGTATTCCACGACCCTGCTGGCCTCATCCAACTGATGGGCGGCAAGCAGACATTCAATCATATGCTCGACTCGGTGTTCAATGTTCCGCCACTCTTCGACGACTCTTACTACGGCAGCGTTATCCACGAGATACGCGAGATGCAGATTATGAATATGGGCAACTACGCCCACGGCAACCAGCCCGTCCAGCACATGATTTATCTGTATGGCTATTCGGGCGAGCCGTGGAAGACGCAGTACTGGATTCGTCAGACCATGCAGCGCATGTACAACGCCAATCCCGACGGCTATTGCGGCGATGAGGACAACGGTCAGACTTCGGCATGGTACGTCTTCTCGGCTATGGGCTTCTATCCAGTATGTCCCGGAGCTGGCGAATATGTGCTCGGAGCACCTTATTTCGACGAGATGACGCTGCATCTGGAGAACGGTCGCACAGTCAGCATCAAGGCTAATGGCAACACCGACGACAACTGCTACGTCAATTCGCTCACGCTCAACGGCAAGCCTTACTCCAAGAACTACATCAAGCGCTCCGACCTGATGCAGGGTGCGCAGTTCGTCTACAACATGTCGGCAAAGCCAAGATGACAACAAATCGGTAGTTGACAAGGAGTTTTGATAGCGTGAAAAAAATATTTCT
Source organism: uncultured Collinsella sp. (assembly GCA_937969105.1). Taxonomy (GTDB): domain Bacteria; phylum Actinomycetota; class Coriobacteriia; order Coriobacteriales; family Coriobacteriaceae; genus Collinsella. The sequence continues at coordinate 29,408 of CALBUZ010000195.1, forward strand.
TAAAATTGTGATAGGGGT
>CALBUZ010000196.1 GCA_937969105.1 uncultured Collinsella sp.
CAAATGCGGGCTAAACACAGCCCGAACAGCAACAACAGAAAGACAAGGCGCCATTGAGAACACCGCACGGCATCCATAAAAAAGGCCGACGGTATGTCGGCCTTAGTTCGTTCATGGAGCCAGTGACAGGAATCGAACCTGCAACCGACTGATTACAAATCAGTTGCGCTACCGTTGCGCCACACTGGCACACTTGGCGCTTTCGCGCGAAGCTTGTTTAGGATAAAGGAATTGAGCACGTGGCGCAACAGGCCTTTCGGCCGACCACATCTCAAAACTATTCGCCAGAACGAATAGTTTTATCTGTTCGCCAAAACAAAAAACTATTCGTTTTGGCGACGGTAACCCGCAGCCCATTGATTACAAATCAACGGGCTGGCCAATTGGGAAACGGGTCTCTATGGACAATCCCCTACCTCCCACGAAGGGCCTTGAGCTTGGCCAGGGCATCGGGGCTCAGGCGACTGCCCAGAGTCATCTTGATCTGCGGAGCTTCCTCTGCCTCGTGAACGTCGTTATCGATCTGCTTGATCTCGTCCACCAGCATGCGGCTCGAGATGCGCGTAACACCCTTGCCCATAACGACGGCCTGGATTGTGCCGTCGCTCGATACCACGGAGCACGCGCGGCCCTCCTCACGTGCCTCGATGCAGAGCTTCTGCACCACGGTATCGGCAGAGACGCCCGTCGGCGAAAACTCGATGCGCACGCCACGAGCCGGCAGGTTGGGACGCTCGCTAGAGATATTGCCCGCGCCGTCAAACACGATCACGGCCTCGTAGCGGCCCTGGGCAAAGGCGGCGACGTCGTTGATGAGGGCGGTGCGCGCCATATCGTGAACGTCGCTGGAATACGGATCGTCGGAATGGTCGTATACGAGCTTTTCGTAGCGCGGCGTGCAGTGGATCACGTTGTAGCCGTCGACCACTAAAAGCTCGGGCTTATTGGAGTGCACCGTCGAGACCGGGTCGGCGATGGCCTGTGCAAACGCATTGCCGCCCACGCCGTAGGTCGCGGCCGAAACGATCGGCTTGGCCGAGCCCTCGCCAAAGCGCTTGGCCTTGGACTTGGCGCGGTTCTTCTTGGACATGCGCTATTCCTCCCCCATGAGCTCGCCGGCGTTGCGGCGCAGCCACTCAAAGCACAGTGCCGTGGTCGCCTGGGCAACATTAAGGCTCTCGGTCATGCCGCGCTGGGGAAGCTTGGTCAAAAAGTCGCATTTCTCGAGCACCAGGCGCGAGATGCCGTCGCCCTCGGAACCCATGACGAGCGCCACGCGACCATCAAAGGGGGCATACCAGCAACTGCCCTCGGCGTGCTCGGAGGCACCGCCCACCCAAAAGCCGGCGGCCTTAAGATCGTCGAGTGCACGGGCAATGTTGGGGACCTGCGCGATAGGCAGGTGCATGACGGCGCCGGCAGAAGTCTTGTAGCTGCCGACGGTTACACCGGCGGCGCGCTTGTTGGCGATGATGACGCCCGCGGCGCCCACGACCTCGGCGGAGCGCACGATAGCGCCAAAGTTACCGTCGTCGGTCACGTGGTCGAGCACCACGACAAGTGCCGGGCCGTCGCCCGCGCGGTCAAGGATATCGGCAACATCAGCGTAAGGGAAGTTACCAACCTCGAGCGCAATGCCCTGGTGAGCGCCATGGCTCGACAGCGCATCGAGCTGCGCACGCGGCACATACTTAATGCGGACGCCGGCGGCGTTGAGGTCGTCGACCAGACGAGACAGGGCGGCATCGCGCTCCCCGCCCTCGGCGATGAGCGCGCACTTGACGGGAAAGCCGGTACGCAGCGCCTCGGCGGCAGCACGGCGACCTTCGATAAACTCGCCCTTGGGAACCTGAACGTTGTCGCGGTTGCGATCGCGCTGCGGACGTGAGGCTTGGGAGCGCTCGCGCTGGCCCTTGGGAGTGGCAGCGCGGTCGTTGCGGCGAATCGGACGCGAGCCAGAAGCAGCCTGCTTGCCTCCACGCGGTGCACGCTTGCGATTGTCGGCCATAAAGCGACCTCCTAAATACAACTATCAAACGAAACAAATAGACCGACCGCCCGAGGTGCGGCAGATTGCCTTGAAAGAGGAGGGCATAGACCTTGAGGTCATGCCCGACGATTGAAAGGCAAGGTGCCGTGGCTCGGGCGGTCGGGTGCTTGGGAAACCCGCGGGGATTAGAGAGATTTGATACGGGTGCCGGCGGCGGTATCTTCAATCGTCAGGCCCAGATCCTTGAGCTGATCGCGGATGGCGTCTGCCAGATCCCAGTTCTTGGCGGCACGGGCCTCGGCGCGAGCCTCGAGAATCTTGGCAGCGGCCTCGTCCACGTCGTCGCCCGTGTAGGCGACCAAACCGGCGGCAACGCCCAGCAAGCCCAGCGGCAGCTCGACCTTGGGCTCGGGGAGCTCAACGCCAAACGTATCGAGCAGCCCTGCCAGCGTATCGGCGGCGGCGAGGACAGCGGCCTTGTCGGCAGCGTCGCCGGCCTGCTCCAGGTACTGGTTGCACTCGGTCACAAAGCCAAAGACGGCGCCCATGGCACCGGCGGTGTTAAAGTCGTCGTCCATGCACTCCTTAAAGGTGGCACGGGTCTCGGCGGCCTTGGCGGCAAACGCCTCAGATGCTGCCTCATCGGCATCGGCCGTCGCATGGTTCGCGGCCCAGCGCAGGTTCTCGACCGTACCGGCGATACGCGTGAGCGAGTTCTCGGCACCCTCCAGGCGCTCCCAAGAAAAGTCGAGCGGCGAGCGATAGCTCGTCTGCAGCATCAGCAGGCGCAGGGCGGCAGCGGAGTGCTGCTCGAGAACCTCGGCCAGCGTAAAGAAGTTGCCGAGCGACTTGGACATCTTCTCGCCGTCTACCAGCAGCATGCCCGTGTGCATCCAAGTGTTGGAGAAGCCCTGGTGCCAGGCGCAGGTGGCCTGGGCGCACTCGTTCTCGTGATGCGGGAAGGCAAGGTCGGAGCCACCGCCGTGGATGTCGATCGGAGTGCCAAGGTAGCGATGCACCATGGCGGCGCACTCGGTGTGCCACCCGGGACGGCCCTCGCCCCAGGGGCTCGGCCAGCTGGGCTCGCCGGGCTTGGCGGCCTTCCACAGGGCAAAGTCGAGCGGGTCGTTCTTGTCTTCGTTCTCCTCGATACGTGCACCAACCATAAGGTCATCGATGTTGCGGCCCGAGACCTGGCCATAGTTGGGATCGCTGCGCACGGCAAAGTACACGTCGCCGTTATCGGCGGCGTAGGCGTGGCCCTGCTCGATGAGCGTCTTGATCATGGCGATCATGGGGCCGATCTCCTTGGTGGCGCGGGGGCGCACATCGGGATCGAGTACGTTGGCGGCGCGCATGACGCCGATGAACTTGTCGGAAAACTCCGTCGCGACCTCGGCAGCCGTACGGCCCTGCTCGTTGGCGCGCTTGATAATTTTGTCATCGACATCGGTGAGGTTCTGGGCGAACGTGACCTCGTAGCCGCTCGCGATGAGCCAGCGACGAATTACGTCAAAGCTGATGAACGTGCGGGCATTGCCGATGTGGATGTTGTCGTAGACCGTGGGGCCGCACACGTACATGCGGACCTTGCCGGACTCGATCGGCTGAAACTCTTCCTTTTTATGGGTAGCGCTGTTGTAGATACGCATTCGTTACTCCTTAACGGTTTTCTGTAGCAGGCAGACGGCCCAGGCGCCAATTCCCTCGCCCTGGCCTTCCCAACCGAGCTTTTCGGTCGTAGTGGCGGCGACGCCCACGTTTTCGACGTCAACGCCCAGGGCATGGGCAAGGTTGGCGCGCATGGCATCGCGGTGCGGGGTGATTTTGGGTTGCTGACAGGCAATGGTGCAATCGGCATCAACAAACTCAAAGCCCAGCTCACGCGCATAGTCCATCACGCGAGCGAGCAGCACCATCGAATCGGCACCCTCGTAGGCGGGATCGGTATCGGGGAATAGCTTGCCGATGTCTCCCCCGCGGCAGGCGCCCAGAATGGCGTCGGCCAAGGCGTGCGCGAGCACATCGGCATCAGAGTGGCCCAGCAGGCCGCGCTCGTAGGGAATGTCGACCCCGCCGATGATACATCGACGCCCCTCCACCAAACGGTGGACGTCGTAGCCGTGGCCAATGCGCAGGTTACTGAACATGGGGAAGGTCCTCTCCCTCGGCCATGCGGCCAAGCAGAATCGCGGTTACGGGACGCAGGTCCTCGGGCACCGTCACCTTAAGGTTATCGCGCGGGCTCTGGACACAGCGGACGCGCCCGCCCATGCGCTCGACCAACGATGAATCGTCGGTACCGGTAAAGCCCTCGGCGATAGCGGCGGCGTGAGCGCGCTTCATGGCGTCGACGCTAAAGATCTGCGGCGTCTGCGCGGCCCAATAGAGCTCGCGCGGAGGCGTCTCGACGATATTATCGCCGTCGACGATCTTGAGCGTGTCGATCGCAGGCTGGCCGCACACGACACCGTCGAGGGCGCGATCGCCCACGAGCACGTCGATCGCATGATCGATCGCCTCGGTAGTAATGAGCGGACGAGCGCCGTCGTGAATGGCGACATATTCGAAACCCGCCGGAACCGCATGCACGCCGGCACGGGTGGAATCCTGACGGGTATCGCCGGCGTCGGCAAAGCTGATGGGCGTGTCATAGTCAAACGGGTCGATGGCCAGGCGGCGCATCTCGGCACGACGCTCGGCAGGGCAAACCACGACGATGTGGCCGACCTTGTCGCTCCGATCGAACGCGCGGATGGACCAGCTCATAAGCGGACGACCCGCTACATTGACGAGCTGCTTGCCACCGGGGTTACCAAAGCGCTGGCCGCTGCCACCGGCAACGACCACGGCGCATACGGGCGCCATTATGCGTTCCCCTGTTTGGTGCCCTTCATGCGGTACAGGGAGTCCGCAAGAATGGCAGGGTTGTTAACGCCAAAGTCGCCCAGGCGCTCCGGATCCTCGCTGATGTCGTCCATGAGCTCCTGCAGCGAGCCGTACTCGTCGACGATTTTCTCGGCCACGCCGTCGCGCACGACGGACACGCGCGAAAGCGTGCGCAGGCCCAGCGGCGTCATGACGGAATCCTCGTCCAGGTCGTCATAACCCAGAACCGCCGCCACGTGCTGCGGGTCGGACAGGTCCTTGGGCGTCATGCGGCTAAGCTCGGCGCGGATCTTCTCGGCATTGGCTTCGGAGGAGTCGCTCGCGTAGTCGCGGATCATCAGGTCGTACTCGGTATCCATGCTGGAGCCGGCAAGCTGCTCGAGCTGCATCTGCACGAGCTTGCCCTGGTTGCCCAGCTTGACAATGCAATCCTTAAGCTCGGTCTTTGCCTGCTGCATGATCTCGAAGCTCGAGAAAATACCGGTAATGTCGGCGAGCGTAACGTAGTCGTCGAGCTCGAGGGCCGTCAGGCGCAGCAGGGAGCGATCGAGCGACTGACGGGTAGTCTGGAGCGTAGCGACGAGCTGGTTGACCGAGCTCATGATGGTGGTGACGGGCTGAATCTCGTAGCTCTTGCCGTGAACGTACACGTTAACGACGGCACGACGGGCCGAGACCGAGATCACGATGGCATCGGTGAGCACCGACATGCGAGCGGCGGTGCGGTGACGCATGCCCGTCTCGCTCGTGGCAAGCGAGGGGTCGGGATTGAGGTGGAAGTTGGCGCGCAGAATCTGGGTGAGGTCGCCGTCGATGACGATGGCACCGTCCATCTTGGAGAGCTCGAACAGACGGTTCGAGGTGAACGAAATGTTGAGCGGGAAGCCGTCGTTACCGGCAGCAAGCACGTTTTCGGTGTCGCCGACGCAGATAAGGGCACCCAGGTGACCGGCGATGATCATGTCGAGGGCGGTGCGGATCGGCTGACCAGGTGCCGTCAGGCGGATGGCCTGTTCCATACGCTTTTGCAGCTCGTTCTTATCCAAGGCATCGCTCCCATCGTATACGCTCCATAAACGCTAAATAGTTTCTCACGGTTTGTCCCTGCGGCGCTTGCGAAATCCGATGCTTACAGAATGAGCGAACACCGCTTAGGTAGCTCATTTGGGACGGGGTTCTTTTGACTGCTCGTGTGGTAGCATCGGGTCTCATATAAATGAGGGAGTAGTCGCGTAATCGGGCTCGCCCGCAGAGAGGGAGCCAGACTATGGGACTCGCAGAGCTTGTGTTGCTCGCTATCGGCCTTTCTATGGACGCTTTTGCCGTATCCATCTGCAAGGGCCTTGGCATGAAAAAGATCAACCTTAAAGTTGCCGTGGTGCTCGGCCTGTTCTTTGGCGGCTTTCAGGCCGGCATGCCCGTAATCGGATGGGCGCTCGGCAGTCAATTCATGGGCATCATCGGACCCATCGACCATTGGATCGCCTTTATCCTTTTGGCCTTTATCGGCGGCAAAATGCTGTGGGAAGCCTTTACCGAAGACGAGGATGGGGGCGACGGCAAGGATGCCGAAAAGATTGACCTGGCAGAATATCTGGTTCTTGCCATTGCCACCTCGATTGACGCCCTAGCCGTAGGTATCTCGTTTGCGGCGCTCTCGGTTGACATCGTTCCCGCTGTATCGCTTATCGGCGTCACAACGTTTATCTTCTCCGTCGCCGGCGTAGCGATCGGCCACACCTTTGGCGCGCGCTACGAAAAACCCGCCACCATCGTGGGTGGCGTCGTACTCATCCTCATCGGGCTTAAGATCCTGGTTGAGCATCTGGGGATTTTGGCGCTGTAACGCCAAGCACAATCGCTCAAAACTCAACGCCAGCACAAGGCCTTATGCAGAGTTTTGCATGAGGCCTTTTCGTGCAGACTTTTGCATGTCATACTGATATGCAAAAGTCTGCATGTTGGAGATCGCCATGGATACCCTTCCCATCACCACGCCGCGCCAAGCTGGCATCTATGTGCGTCAGGCACGCGAGTCGCAGGGAATCACCCGTGCAACCCTCGCTAAAAAAGCCGGCGTTTCGGAGCGCCTGCTCGCATCGCTCGAGCTAGGAGACGCCACCGGCATTCGGCTCAACAAGCTGCTGACGATTTTTAATGCTCTTGGACTGGCACTCGCCGCTCAAGGGGATATCGGCGAAGCGAAAAACGAGCGACCAGTCGACGCCCCGCATGCCAATCCGCTGCCTCGCAGCATCCCCAGGCGCCATCACACTCAACGTCCTCATCATCGCAACCGTCGTAGTACCCCCATTCCGGCTCTTGCAGATGCCCCCTTTACATCCGCACTCTACGACGAGGTCTTCGCCGATTTCGCCATGTCCAATCTCGGAGTCTCGATTGCCGCAAACGTATCTAACCAAACCAAGCCCGAAGGGAAATAGCCAATGGCCAGAACATCACTTCGGACCATTATTTGCGGCGTACCTGCGGGAACGCTCACGCAAGATGAGAACGGTCTTATCAGCTTTACCTACGATCATGACTATGACGGGCCAGCCCTATCGACCAACATACCCGTATCGAATCGCACATACGGACAACAAGTCATGAATCCGTACCTGTTTGGCCTCCTACCCGACAGCGAGGACCAACGAAAAGCGATTGCCACCGAATTCGACGTTAGGCCCAACAATCCCGTTGCGTTGCTCAGCCATATCGGACTCGACTGTCCGGGCGGAGTGCAGTTTTGTGCCGAAGAAGAGGCCGACGCCGTCCTGCATCGCGCTGGCGAATATCGCCCTATAGACGACCACGAAATTGCTCTCCGTCTCAAGTCGATCAGAGATAACCGCGATGCATCGTGGATGGGTCTAGATGAAAGTTGGTCACTTGGAGGCAATCAGGGCAAGTTCGCGCTCGCGTTCATAAACGGCCGCTGGTGCGAATGCATGGGCTCCTCGCCCACGACGCATATTTTCAAAAATGGCGTTATCGGATTTAAACTCGAGGCTCTGAATGAGTTTGTCTGCATGAAAAGCGCCCAGCGCGCCGGTATCGCAACGGCAAACGTCGAATATCGTATGTTTGAGGACGAACCCGCCCTCATTGTTGAGCGCTATGACCGCGTGAAAGTCGAAGACGGAACGATCAGGCGCCTACATCAAGAAGACCTCTGTCAGGCACTTGGGGTGATGCCCGCCCAAAAGTACACGGCAGACGGCGGCCCGACCACCCGCGATATTCAAGAGCTCCTCGTAAATACGAGCCACCATCAACTTAACCTGTATCTGTTTACGCAGATACTGTTCTTCAACGCCATTATCGGCGCACCGGATGCGCATGCGAAAAACTATTCCCTGCTCCTTGGAAACGACGGCGCAGCCATGATGGCTCGAATGTACGATGTCGCTTCGGGCTTGGCGTACGAGCGCATGCGCCGCCGGGCGCGCCTTGCCATGAGCGTTGGCGGCGAAAATCGTGTGGGGCGCATCGGTCCAGGCGCCATCCGCCGATACCACGGTATGGGCGACCCCGCACTGGAGGCGGCGCTCACCGATGCCGGGCTATCCGAGAAGTTTTGCTTTGCGACCATGATGGACCTCGCCTACGAGGTACCCATTTGCATGGAAGAGGTCATGGACGAATACGCCGACCTGCCCGGCATGGCGGACCTGCGCGAGCATATGCTCGGCCCCGTCCGCGAAAACTGCCAGCGCACCCTCGACCTCATCAAGGCGGATATGGGCTAGGTGGCCGCAATTTCCCATTTCCCAAAAGAAGAGAGGGGGCACCCATCGCAAAAGCTCGGGTGCCCCCCTCTCATAATGTCATCTGCAATCCGCTAGCACGTGGCTCGGACTGCTGCCAGCGCAACCTTTACGCAGCGAGGCGCTTGAGGACATCGATGAGCAGCTCGTAGAAGCGCTCGGCAGAAGCGAGCTCCATGCTCTCGTCCGGGGTGTGGACATCGGAGAGCGTCGGGCCCACGGCGATGGCGTCCAGGCCGTGCAGGGCCTCGGCAAACAGGCCGCACTCAAGGCCGGCGTGAATGGACTCGATGCGCAGCTCGGAGCCAAAGAGCTCGCGATAGCTCTCGACAAAGATGTCGCGGACCGGCGAATGCTCGGCATAGCTCCAGCCGGGATACTCGAACTCAAACTTGGCGTCGAAGCCCAGGACATCGGCCAGCGTCTGCAGGCGGTCCTTGAACTCGTTCTGCAGCGAGGTGATCGAGGAGCGCGGGGACAGCATGATCTTGACCTGGTCGTCAGAGGTGGCAACCACACCGATGTTGGAGGAAACCTCGACGGAGCCGTCGGTGGCGACGTTGCGGCGAATCACGCCGTTAGGGGCAAGACGCAGGGCGCGGATGAGGGCAAGCGCGGACTTCTGGTCCATGGCCTCGACCTCGGCGTCGTCGGCAATCTCGACGGTGCAGGTAAAGCCGGGGTCGAAGACCTCGAGCTCGGCAGTGACGTCGGCGATGATGCCCTTTGCAATCTCGGCCGCGGCCTCGGCGGCGGCATGGTCGGCGTAGACCAGCTCGGCCTTGCACTCACGGTTGATGGCGTTGTCCTTAGTGCCGCCGTTAAAGCTGACGATGGCAGGCTCGCCGGCGACCATCAGGCGGTCGATGATGCGAGCCATGATGAGGTTGCCGTTGCCGCGCTCCAGGTTGATGTCGGCGCCGGAGTGACCACCCAGCAGGCCGGAGATTTCGAGCGTAAGGGTGCTGCCGGTCTTGTGCTCGCGCACGATGGGGCAGGTGTAGGTAACGACGACGCCGCCGGCGCAGCTGACGGTGGCCACGCCCTCCTCCTCGGAATCGAGGTTGATCATGGTGCGGGCGCTGATCTGTGACTTGTCGAGCGTCTCGGCGCCAACCAGGCCGGTCTCCTCGTCGGTGGTGAACACGCACTCGAGGGCCGGATGAGCAATCGAATCGTCGTTGAGCACGGTAAGCATCAGAGCGACAGCAATGCCGTTGTCGGCGCCCAGGGTGGTGCCGTTAGCGGTGAGGACGCCGTCCTTGACGACCAGGTCGATACCGTCGGTCGTAAAGTCGTGCTCAACGGAGCCCAACTTGTCGCACACCATATCGATATGGCCCTGCAGCATCACGGTCGGGGCATTCTCGGCACCGGCAGATGCGGGCTTGCGAATGATGACGTTGTAGACCTCGTCCTGATACACGTCGAGGCCGCGCTCCTTGGCAAACGCAACCAGGAAATCGCTGATGCCCTTCTCGTTGCCAGACCCACGGGGGATCGCGCTGACCTCCTCAAAGAAATGGAACAGCTGGGCGGGCTCGTAGCCGGTAATCTTGTAGTCCATGGTGCCTCCTTGGCGCAACTGGTTAGACAATAAGACATGCGACTTGTATATTCCCAGACTTTACGTGCATAAACCAGTCGAAAACGCCGAGCGCTCTCGCATCATCGGCTAACGGCGAGGAACGTCACTTTATCAAGATGGAGCAGGCTAGATGGACAGGGCGGATGAGCTGTTGACCTCTCCAACCAACCTCAACGCCTTTTCAACGTTAATGCATACACCATTGGTATGTTTAATGAGATTTTTATCCTCGGTCACCACGTAATCGGCATCGATACGATTGGCGACGCCCAACATAAGGTCGTCCTCGAAGTCGTTGTGATGATACTTGAACACAAAGGAGTCGAAGACCTCGTCTGCACCGACCGGCGCGATGAGGGCGAGCTCGCGCATCTGCCGAACGCATGCCCAGGCCGTTTCGTCCGCCGCCGCAATGGCGTTATCGCTCAGCGAACCATTCTTCCTTCGGCACTCCCTCTTAATCGCCGCCGAGACAAGATACGAGACATCTTTGACCGAAAGAGACGAGGCAAACAGGGCAATCTGCTCCGAGACATCGGCAATCTCGATCAGATGGACGACGTTTGCCGTACGGTCAGACCTACCAGAAAAATAATCCATCCATACATTGGTATCGATGAGCAACTTGAGGATTCCGCCCGCACTCATAGCTCCACCCACTCGGGATAGCGATCGGCCATGGCTTCCTCATAGAGGTCGTCGTAGTCACCCGAGAACTCAGGGATGGGGATGCCGTATTTGAGGCACGAATCGCTGGTTCGCCTCGTCGGAGAGAATCTCTGCGCTCCCCTCCTTTGAAGGCATGCGTTCGTTGATGACCAGATATTCCCAAAGCGCCCGAACAGCCTGCGACGGCGTCATGCCGATATGGGCAAGCACGGTATCTCCCGCTTCTTTGAGCTGGCGATCTATGCGCACGTTCATCTGAACTGGCCGTGTATCGAGTATTGACGTAGGCATATCAGCTCCTTTGCTATACGTATCTTTAGATTTAGTATAGCACGAAAGATATGAGCGCATTTCAATGGAAATGGGGGCGCTTCCTCATCGGAAACGCCCCCATCTTGCAAGGTTATGCTCAATCCCTACAGCGCGCCGGAACCGGCTTGCATCATGCCGCCAGGGCCCGAGGTCACGCCGCCGCTCACGGGCGCGGCGTTGCCGGTGTGCGGTGCCGTCGGGACGGTATCGCCACCGAGCGCGCCGGCAGGACGCGGTGCCGGGATCTCGCCCGTGCCATGGCTAAAGACAAACTTGCCATCGGCCACGTCGCACAGGACGGTATCGCCCTCGCCCCACTCGCCGGCCAAAAGCTCCTCGGACAGCGGGTCCTCGATGAGCTTTTGGATGGCACGACGCAGCGGACGCGCACCGTTGGTGAGGTCGGTACCCTCGGCCACGATCTTGTCGTACGCCGCATCGGTGAGCTTGATGTTCATGCCGTTGGCAATCAAACGCTGACGTAGGTCGTCCACCAGCAGGTGCGCGATCTTGGTGAGATTCTCGCCCGAGAGCTTCTGGAACACCACGATGTCGTCGATGCGGTTGAGCAGCTCGGGGCGGAACAGGCGCTTGAGCTCGCCCATCGCGCGACCGCGGATCTCGCTCGACGTGAGACCCTGCTCGCCGGTAGTGCCAAAGCCAACGCTCGCATCCTGCGCAATCTCGCGGGCGCCCACGTTGGACGTCATGATGATCACGGTGTTGCGGAAGTCGACCGTCTTGCCCTGGCTATCGGTCAGGCGGCCCTCCTCCAGCACCTGCAGCAAGATGTTGAAGATATCGGGGTGTGCCTTCTCGATCTCGTCGAACAGCACGACCGAATACGGGTGACGACGAACGGCCTTGGTGAGCTGGCCGCCCTCGTCGTGACCGACGTAACCAGGAGGGCTACCGATGAGCTTGGAGACCTCGAACTCGCTACCGAACTCGGACATATCGAAGCTGATGAGCGCATCCTTGCTGCCAAAGAGGTACTCGGCGAGCGTCTTGGCGAGCTCGGTCTTGCCCGTGCCGGTGGGACCCAGGAAGATAAAGCTGCCGCCGGGGCGACGCGGATCCTTGAGCGGCGAGCGGCTGCGGCGCACGGCCTTGGCAACTGCCTCGACAGCCTCATCCTGACCGATGATGCGCGTCTTGAGCACGCTTTCGGCTTGCAGCAGGCGACGGCTCTCGCTCTCGGTAAGCGAGGACACCGGCACGCCCGAAGTCACGGACACGATGTCGGCAATCTGACTCACGTCGATGGTGAGCGGGCTGGCGTCGAGCTCGGCGGTCCAGGCAGCCTTGGCCTCGGCGAGCTCAATCTCGGCGGCCTTCTGCTGCTCGGTGATCTCGGCGGCCTTGTTCATATCGTCGCTCTCGGTGGCCTCCTGTGCGGCAGCCTTGAGCTCCTCGATGCGATGTTCGGCCTCGCGCACCGGCTCGGGCGCGCGATTCGCGGCGATGCGAGCGCGAGCACCGGCCTCGTCGATGAGGTCGATGGCCTTATCGGGCAGGAAGCGATCCTGGATGTAGCGGTTGGAAAGGTTCGCGGCGGCCTCGATAGCACCCTGCGTATAGCGCACATGGTGGTGCTCCTCGTAGCGCGGCTTGAGCGCGGTCAGGATCTTGACCGTGTCCTCGACGCTCGGCTCCTCGACATCGATGGTCTGGAAGCGACGCTCAAAGGCCGGGTCCTTGGTGAGGTACTTGCGGAATTCCTCGGCCGTGGTGGCGCCGATAATCTGGAAAGCACCGCGCGCGAGCACGGGCTTGAGCATGGAGCTCGCGTCGATGGAGCCCTCGGCAGAACCGGCACCGATGATAGTGTGCATCTCGTCGATAAACAGGATGACGTCGTCGGCTTCGGTGGCCTCCTGGATCACGTTCTTGAGGCGCTCCTCAAACTCGCCGCGATACTTGGCACCCGCCACGAGGCCCGGCAGGTCGAGCGTCCAGATATTCTGGTTCATGAGGTTCTCGGGCACGTTGCCGGCTGCAATCTGCTGAGCTAGGCCCTCGACGATGGCCGTCTTGCCCACGCCGGGATCGCCCAGAATGAGCGGGTTGTTCTTGGTGCGGCGCGAAAGGATCTCCATCATGCGCTGGACTTCCTTTTCGCGACCGATCACGGGGTCGAGCTCGCCGTCGCGCGCCTTCTGCGTGAGGTTGGTCGCGAACTGCTTGAGCGTATCGGTGCCACTCCCCTTTTGCTGAGAGGCATCCGAGCCGCTAAAGAACGGCAGGCCCGCACCGGGACGACCAGCACCGGCGCCGGCGAGCGGACGCTTCTTGTCCTGGTCCTTGGCGGTGAGTTTCTCGATAGCCTTTTTGATGGAGGCGGACGACACACCCAGGCGCATGAGGATGTCCATGGCCATGCCGTTGCCCTCTTCGACGATGCCGATCAGCAAGTGCTCGGTCGACACGTAGGTCTGGTTGTTTTCACGCGCCACGCGGAAGGAGCGCTCCATCACGCTGATGACGAGCGGCGTAAAGGCGAGCTTGGCCGCCTCGGTCTCCTCACTGGGCTCGGGAACCGTGGTCTGAACCTCTTTGAGAGTATCCATGATGTCATCGTAGGAGATGTCGAGCGAACGCAATGCCTCGGCGGCAATGCCCTCGTCCTCCTTGGCAAGCGCGAGCAGCAGGTGCTCGGTGCCCACCTTATTTGAATGAAGATCGAGCGCCTCTTGTTTGGCCATAGACATGACCTTACGCGCACGATCGGTAAAACGGTCTAACATGCTAGTTCCTCTTAGACGAGCTAGTTTTTTCAAACGCAAAGCGCCGCCCCGCGGCAGCGCTTTGGTCTCTTTACCCATATGGAGTATATGTTAACCGTTGGGACCTTTCCTGCCCGTAGCCGCGCGACAACGTCTACAAAAAAGGAATCGCTCCGGTCTTTTTGGGAGTCTGGTCTTGAGCGTTGCCTAGCAGGCAGGCTCGGCGTCCATGCCCTCGGAAATGCTGGCAACCTCCTCGGCAGCGGGAGCACCCGGCATGTGCACGAGCTCCATGTGCGGCTCGGCAAAGACCGTGCCCACGGGGAAGGCGCGGCGGAAGACAAAACGAGCAACCGGACCGGCCACCAGCAGGTTCCAGGGCAGGGCCATGATAAAGTTGCGCGGGATGTTGACGAGCCACATCATCGGCAGCGTCTGCAAATTGGCGAGCGGGCCGCCGGGCATATGGAACAGTCCCTCGCACGCACCGTAGAACGACATGATGATGACCATGGGAACGACCATGCAGGAGCTGACGGCGAGCGTCATAGCGAGCGGCGAGCTCTTGCCCGGAGTAACCAGGAACTTGAAGGCGAAGCCTTTGGCCAGCGGGCTGGCAACAAACCAGTCGCAGCACATGGCAAAGACATAGGCAACGGGGAAGCCGAGCCACGCAGCGGCAACGACTTCGCCGTTGATGGCCCCGTGCTGCAGGGCAACGTTGTAGATGCTCATCCAGAGCACCATGCAAAAGCACATGATAAAGGTGAACAGCAGGCTCTCTCGTTTGTTGATAGGCATGAAGGGCAGATTCCTTTCTGTGTTACGCCGCGGCACCACGCAACAAAAACGGGCGGGCAAGATGGAGCTGTTGGGACTTCATCTCGCCCGCCCGTGATACGTGCGTCTGCGACTACTTATGTGGTGGAACCAGCCTAGCACGAAAACCCCGCGCTTCGTAAGCGTTGAGTTTATGAAGATGCAGGGCACCAACAATCCCCCGACCCCATAAGTTGCGGTGGAATACGGACTGTTTTGACCCTTTAAGCAGCAATTCAGTCCCTATTTCACCGCAACTCATTTGGTGCAAAGTAACCTGTTCCCTTTGCAACAATTAGCTGGTGTGGCGCCAGCGAGGGTCGGTGAGCGTACGCGCCACACCCAGGCCAACGGGCAAAAACGCCACGATGAGCACTGCACGCACAAACCAGCCGAGCATATTGACCGTGTCGAAGGTGCACATGTAATACATCGAGCGATACAGATACAAACCCGGCACCATAATGACAATCGATGGCACCGTGAGGGCGATGCGTGGGTAGGTGAGCTTGATTTCGGCTAAGCTCGCGAGCAGCCCCGATACCAACGCGCCGATAAACGCAGCCGCCTCGGGAGGCATACCCGCACTCAGGCCCAGGAAGGGAAACAGCGTCGGCGCATCGACGAGCGTAAGGCGCAAGGTATTAGACACGGCGCCGATGAGCCCTGCCGCCGCTGCCATCTTTACCGGGCTGTTGAACATAACCGAGAAGCCAAATACGCCGATAAAGCTCATCAGTATGCGCAAGAGCGTAAGAGCCAACGGTGAGAGGCCGAGCGGGGCGAAGTCATCCGGCGCCAGTCCCACGCACTCGGCAACCATCCAACCCACGAGGGTCGCCATCACAATAATCGACACAGCGTACGAAAGACGCTCGATACCGCTTCGCATGTCGAGCTTAGCGATGTCGAGGCCTGCCGTAATGAGCGGAAAGCCAGGAATCACAAAGAGCATGGCGCCGATATAGCCTTCTTGGTGCGACATTGCCCCCGGTACGAGCTGGCCAAGGCCGAGCAATGCCAGCAGATACGAAACGCAAGCGAGCGCAACGCCGGTCGTCAGCGCGCTAAACTGGCCAAGACCCTGCTTGAGAATATGGGAGCGAGCAAAGTTGCCGACACCAGCGCCTACGAATGCGCAAGCCATCTCGATAGGGCCGCCGCCGAGCAAAAAGACGAAGGCGCCGCAAGCACAGGCCGCCGCAAGGCCCTGTTGCCAGGGAGAGTAATCGGGCTTTGAGCTCTCAACGGTCTTGAGCATCTCGTGGTACTCATGCACGGTAAACCGGCGCCCGTAAATCTCGATTTCCTTTAAGAAGCTCTCCATCATCCAAATGCGATGAGTGTTGACCCCCGTTGTGGGTAGGCTGACGACCTCGTTAAAGCAGTGGCCGCCTTCGATGCAGGTGCACTCGAACGACAGGAGACTCAGGTCAACGTGGATGGTGACACCGAGTACGGCGGCGACGCGATTCATGGTATCGCGTACACGCCAGGCACCCGTTCCGCTCGCGAGCATAAGCATGCCGGTGCGGCAGATGATGGATGATTTGTCGGTAAGTGGTGCATCGACGGCAAGCTCATCGCCCGCGGTCACGATTTGGCGCCAGTCAGTTTTCATATGGAGCGCACCGGCACGAACACCGTGGTGCATGGGAGCTCTCGAAAGCAGCGAGTCAAGGCGCGAAGGCTGTGGGAGTTCCGCTGATTCGCTCTCGTCCTCGTCGGGCTCTTCATCGACCAGATCAAAGGAATCAAGCGGCGCTGGCTCGCGACGGTCGATCAGCTCCTCGTCCTCATCATCAAAGTAGTTGAACTGATCGAGCATGTCCTCTTCGATTGCGCGCTCGCTCGCATCGTCCATCCCGGTGCTCCCTTCCTATCGACTAACCCCCATCCTAGGCAGCGACGGCTAAAGGAAACATAAAAGAGACGGCTGTCATGCGAACCACGTCCCCAATGACTACATCGATGTTTTGGCAACGCCAGCGAGCGGGTCGCATTTGAGACAAGGTGACGTGAAACGAAAGGGCGCTGACCTTCTGGTCGCGCCCTTGAAGTTGAACGTCAGATTGTCCAAATGCGGCCCGCGCAGCGTCGAGCCGTTACGCGGTTCGTAGAACCGCGTAACTAGTTAGTACATCTTTGCGCCGGCAGGGATGGAAGCGTCGAGCTGGATCAGGTTGAGGCGCTCCTCGCCCTCCTCCTCGTGGATGGCGCTGATAAGCATGCCGCAGCTGGGGATACCCATCATCTTGCGCGGAGGCAGGTTGGTGATGGCGAGCAGGGTCTTGCCGACCAAGTCCTCGGGCTCGTAATAATCGTGAATACCGGAGAGGATGGTGCGGTCGGTACCGGTGCCATCGTCGAGCGTAAAGTTCAGCAGCTTCTTGGACTTCTTGACGGCCTCGCATGCCTTGACCTTCACGGCGCGGAAGTCGCTCTTGGAGAAGGTATCAAAGTCGACGAACTCCTCAAACAGCGGCTCGACGGCAATCTTGGAGTAGTCGAGCGTGGGCTTGAGCGGCTTGACGAAGGGGCTCGCGGCGTTGCCGGCCTCTGCAGCCTTGGCGGCAGCGGCACCGGACTGGAAACCCTTCTCGGGCTTCATGTGCGGGAACAGCAGCACGTCGCGGATGGAAGCCTGGTTGGTGAGCAGCATGACCACACGGTCGATACCGATGCCGATGCCGCCCGCGGGAGGCATACCGTACTCGAGGGCGCGCACGTAATCCTCGTCGTACTCCATGGCCTCGTCGTCGCCGCCGGCCTTCTCGGCCATCTGGGCAGCGAAGCGCTCGGCCTGGTCGACCGGGTCGTTGAGCTCGGAGAACGCGTTCGCGTACTCGTGGCCGGCGATGACCAGCTCAAAGCGATGGGTCAGGCGCGGGTCATCCTCAAAGCGTTTGGCAAGCGGGCTAACCTCGATGGGGTAATCGCACACGAAGGTGGGGTTGACGATGGTGTCCTCGCCCAGCTCATCGTAGATCTCGGCGATGATCTTGCCGGCAGTCCACTCGGGCTTAATCTCCAGGCCCTTCTCGCGTGCGGCGGCAGCAAGCTCCTCGACCGGCGTGTCGATGGTGACCGGCTTGCCGAGCACGTCGGAGACAATGTCGGTCATGGGACGGCTTGCCCACTCACCGGACAGATCGATGGTCTGACCCTGGTACTCAATAACCTCGGGGTTGCCGATAGCCTTGTTGGCAGCCTTGATGACACCCTGGGCGAGTGCCTTCATGCCCTCGAGGTCGGAGAAGGCACGGTAGGCCTCCATCGTAGTGAACTCGGGGTTGTGGGTAAGGTCCATGCCCTCGTTACGGAAGATGCGGCCGATCTCGAACACGCGCTCAAAGCCGCCGACGATGCAGCGCTTGAGGTGCAGCTCGGTGGCGATACGCAGGTAGCACTCCTGATCGAGCGCATTGAAGTGCGTGATGAACGGCTTAGCCGTAGCGCCGCCCTGGATGGTCTGCAAGATGGGGGTCTCAACCTCCATGTAGCCGTCGGACTCCATAAAGCGGCGGAACGTGGAGAGGATCTGCGAGCGCTTGCGGAAGGTCTCGCGAACGTCGTCGTTGGCGATCAGGTCGACATAGCGCTGACGATAGCGGGTCTCCTTGTCGGAAAGACCGTGGAACTTCTCGGGCAGCGGGCGAACGGCCTTGGCAAGCAGGGTCGCGCTCTTAGGGGCAACGGAAAGCTGGCCACGCTTGGTGCGCACGACTACGCCGGTCACGCCCAGGATATCGCCCAGGTCGAGGGCCTTGAGCGTATTCCAGGCAGCCTCGTCCATGTCGTTGATGCGGCAGAACAGCTGAATCTCGGCAGTCGCATCGCGCACGACGATGAACATGATCTTGCCCTGACCGCGCTTGGCGACCACGCGGCCGGCGATCTTCACGACGTCCTCGGTGTCCTCGCCATCGGCAAGCTCGGCGTACTTAGCCTCGATATCGGCGACGTAGTCCTCAAGCTCAGAGTGCTCGGGATAGGGGTTCTGGCCCGCCTCGAACAGGGCGGCGCGCTTGGCCAGGCGGGTGGCGCGCTCGTCGTTGAGCGTCGATGCCTGATCGGCGGCGTTCTGGTTCTCTGCCATAAGTTAGCTCCTCAAACTAAAACGCTCCCCAGGATTCGGTCCCAGGGAGCGAAAACATACCTTTACGCGGGACCGTGGTCTAGCGTGCGATCTTGGCGATGGTGTAGACGCGAGTCTTGCCGGAAGGCGTAACGACCTCGACGGAGTCGCCCTCGCCATGACCAATGATGGCGTGGCCGACCGGAGACTCGTTGGAGATCTTGTGCTCGAGCGAGTTGGTCTCGGTGGTACCGACAAGCGTGACCTCGATGAGCTCACCGTTGGGGTCGACCAGGGTAACAGTCGAGCCAATGGAGACGGTCAGATCGCCCGTGCTGGCAGCGATCTGAGCGTTGGCGAGGATGGCCTGGATCTCGGCGATACGAGCGGCGTTCTGGGCCTGCTTGTCCTTGGCGGCATCGTACTCGGAGTTCTCCGAAAGGTCGCCGAACGCGCGGGCTTCCTTGATGTCCTCGACGATCTCCTTGGCGTAATCGCCCTCACGCCAAGCGAGCTCCTCGACGAGCTTCTGGCGGCCCTCGGCGGTCAGTACGATCTGGCTTGCGTCCATACGGATATCTCCCCAACTATGATGTAACGATCAACTGTCAACAAAAACGAAAAAGACCGGCTAGCCTGCGGGCAAGCCGGTCAGGTGCTCACCCCAAAGGGATGGGACTACTCTGCGTCCGCGTCGCTGTCCTCTGCCTTCTTTTGCTTGGCAGCAGCGAGCTTAGCCTCGAGCTCTGCGATCTCCTTGTCCTCCTTGGACTCCTCGACCACAACCTCCTCGGCCTGCTTGGTTTCGCCCTTATCGTCGCCCTCCATACCCTCGCGGATATTCTTGACGGTAGAGCCGAGGGACTTACCGAGCTTCGGCAGGTTCTTGGGCCCAAAGATAATCAGGACAACGACGAGAATAATGATGAGCTCAGGAGCCCTCAGTCCAAACATGTAGACCTCCACAATACAGCGAGACAAGCTCGAATGAGTATACCGCGGGTATCGCGGTATCACAACAATAGCTAAAAAAAGGGACCGCAAGAAGCGGTCCCTCCTCATGCTCTGGTCGGGTTGACTGGATTTGAACCAGCGACCCCTGCGTCCCGAACGCAGTGCTCTACCAAACTGAGCCACAACCCGTTAGCTCGACTATAGTAACAAAGATTTCCGTCGTGTGCCAGAGAAATTTTTACTTCTTTGGCGCTTCAATGCGAACCGTGTCGGAAATGAGCTCTGTTGCATAAGCCCACCAGCCGTTTTGTTGAGCGACTGCCGCAAGATTGACTGCCGTGGCGGCAGTATCGCAAATGGCAAACGAGCAGGCGCCCGAACCGCACACGTTTGCGGCAATGGTACCGTCCTGCGAACGAAGCCAGTCGAGCACCGTTTGAATCCGCGGCTCCATCTGCGCGGAAATGACACCCAGGTTGTTGTGGACGAGCGCGTAGGCCGCCTCTGCGTCTCCCGAGCGAAGGGCAGATGCGATCGCTCCGGGCTTGTCCGTAGGCGCTGGGGTCTCGTCAAAACGTCGATAGGCTTCAATTGTTGAAACGCTTGCCTCGCGCGGCTTGACCAGCACGACGGGTGTCGCGGGTAGTGCGGGGTACTCGGTTGCCAGCACGTCTCCCCCACCCACGTAAAATGCAGGGCTGGCATGCAAAAAGAAGGGAACGTCGGCGCCAATGCCGCGCGCAATGTTGTCCAGCGCGGGGTCGGCACGGTCGATACCCCAACTCTCTGCCAAGGCAACAATGACCGCCGCGGCATCCGTCGAAGGACCGCCCAGGCCGGCACACAACGGGATGCGCTTCTCGATCGTGATGCAGACATTGGCTTCGCGACCGTAATGCTCGGCCATAGCAGCGGCCGCACGATACGCCGTATTCTTTTGCATGGGAAAGTCGGATGCCGGAATCGTCTGGACGGTCAGCGCCTGTGCCGGCGTAACCGTCACGGTATCGGCAAGACCGACGGCTGCCATCAGGGAATCGACCTTATGGTAGCCGCGGTCGTCACGCTCGGTATGAACCCCCAGATAGAGGTTGATCTTTGCCGGCGCGGAAAGGGTCAGGGACCAATCGGTCACCGCTAGTGCTCCTCGAGCTGATTGCCGAGCGGGGTAAAAATGTGCTCGCCACTCTCGGGGTCGAACAGCTCGACCTGGCCGGTGAGAACATCAATATACTGGTAGGACTGACGCGACTTGCGGCCACGGCGCTCGTCGACCTCGACGATAAAGACGGCGGGGTGGACGCTCTTGATGGTGCCCATGCGCTCGACGACGCGGGTGCGGCCCATGTTGGCCTTCACCTTAACGCGATCGCCCACCATATCGGTCAGCTTCTCGTGGATGTCGTCGACGTGATTGACTTCCATCTCTTCCATGAACAGGGCCTCCAGAAGGTGCAATTCAAAAAGGGGATAATACCCCTAAGATAGACAAAACTCTAATACTATAGCACCCTGTTGTGGCCATACGCAAGTAGCTAAAAAAGCCCGGTCCCAAATTGACTACTTACAGACTATCGGTGTCCAAGACGATGGTGAATGGGCCGTCGTTGACCAGGTCGACCTTCATGTCGGCGCCAAAGATGCCGTGCGCCACGTGTTCGACATCTTGGCGAACGAGCGTCAGGAAGTACTCGTAGAGCTCGTTGGCGACATCGGGGGCGCCAGCATCCGTAAACGATGGACGGCGGCCGTGACGGCAATCGGCGAACAGCGTGAACTGCGACACCACGAGAACCTCGCCGTCGACATCGGCAAGTGCCAGGTTGGTCTTGCCGTTCTCGTCCTCGTTAATGCGCAAGCCCCGGAGCTTTCCCCACAGCTTATCGGCCTCGGCGCGCGTGTCGCCGTGGCCCACGCCCAGCAGCACCAGATAGCCGCGCCCAATTTTGCCCACGCACTCACCGTCGACCGTCACGCCGGCGTTGAGCACGCGCTGCACCACCGCACGCACGGCCTACTCCTCGCCCGTCAGTTTGGCGGATAGGTGCTCGAGCGCATGGAATCGATGGCTGATGGCGTTCTTCTCGTCCGCCGTCAGCTCGGCCATGGTCTTGCCCGGCGTGTCGACCGGCAGGAACAGCGGGTCGTAGCCAAAGCCGTGATCGCCGCGACCCTCGTGTGCGATAACGCCCTCGCAGGCGCCCTCACCATAGGTGACCAAACCGTCCGTGTCGATGAGCGCGACGACGCTCATAAAGCGCGCAGTGCGGTCCTCGTCGGCCACGCCCTCCAGATTCACGAGCAGCTTGGCATTGTTGGCGGCATCGTCGCCGTGAACGCCCGCGTAGCGCGCGCTATACACACCGGGCTCACCGTCCAGCGCGTCGACGACCAGGCCCGAATCGTCGGCAATGGCCATGAGCCCCGTCTCTTCGACGGCAGCCTGCGCCTTGATGATGGCGTTCTCCAAAAACGTCGTGCCGTTTTCCTCGGGGTCCTCAAAATCGCCCAGCTGGCCGAGCGCCACAAAGCGAACCTCGGGCATAACCTTGCCCAAAATGGCCTCGATCTCGGTGAGCTTATGGGCGTTGCCCGTTGCCACGACGATGGTCGCCGCCGGGTCGAGGGTGTCGATGTCGATCTTCTCAAGTGCCATGAGTGGTCTCCTTGTCCGTATAGCAAAGTCACGTAAAAGGGACTGGCCCTTCGGCATCTCCCCTTTCATGTGGCGTCAACCTTATCTATCGGCGTTTCCGCAGATAAAACCTGCCCAAAATAAACCTGTCCCTTTTTGGCAGGTTATAACCATCTCTTTTTGATAGGTTAGGCGAGGGCTTGGCGCTGGAGCTCGATGAGCTCGGCGATGCCCTTGTCGCCCAAATCGAGCAGGGCATTGAGGCGCTTGCGGTCGAAGGGCGCCTGCTCGCCAGTGCCCTGGAGCTCGATCATCTCACCGGTATCGGTGGCGACAAGGTTCATGTCGACCTCGGCGTGACTGTCCTCGGAATAATCCAGGTCGAGTAGGGTGTTGCCGTCGACAACGCCCATGGAAATCGCGGCGACCTGGCCCGTGAGCGGGATGCGCTCGAGCTTACCCGCCTCGACCCACATGGCAAGGGCGTCGTGCAACGCCACCCAAGCGCCGGTAATGCTCGCCGTTCGCGTACCGCCGTCTGCCTGAATCACATCGCAGTCGACGGTGACGGTGTACTCGCCGAGCGCCTTCATGTTGACGACGGTGCGCAGGCTACGGCCGATCAAACGCTCAATCTCCATGGAGCGACCCTTGCGGTTGGCGTGCTCGCGCTTGCAGCGCTTGCCGGTCGATGCCGGCAGCATGGCGTACTCCGCCGTTACCCAACCGGCCTTGGCGCCCTTGCGCCAGCCCGGCACACCCTCCTCGATGGTGGCGGCGCACAGCACGCGCGTATCGCCAAACTCGGCCAGGCACGAACCGTGGGCGTGCTTCATGACGCCGCGGGTAAGCTTGATGGGGCGCAGCTCATCGGCGGCGCGGCCGTTGGCGCGATTGACCTGCATATACTCCATAGAAAAATCCTTTCGGCAAAAGGTGAAAGTGAGCCTTTGGTCGGTGACCTTATATCTATTTGAGTTCGTCGATATCGATATGCTCAATGCTCTTGAGCGGCTGGCCAAAGATAAAGCTGCCCGCCACCGCAAACTCGGCAATGTTATCGGCCGTCGTTGCAAAACGATGCTGCGGCTCGGCTGCGTCGCCCGCCAGCTGCTCGCGGCGTGTGAGAATATCGGTCAGCTCGCGCGTGGTCTCCTCGGCGGAGCTCACCACGCGCACTCCAGGACCCAGCGCATGGCGAATAGGCCCCACGAGCAGCGGGAAATGTGTGCAGCCGAGTACCACGGTATCGATGCCGTGGTCGCGCAGCGGTTCAACCGTGGCGCCGACCAGCGCGCGTACGGCAGGCGTATCAAAGATGTCCTCGTTCTCGAGCCACTGCTCTTGCAGATGCGCGCCCGAGGCGAGCTCGTGCTCAACGACCTCGACAAAGCTCGAGGCAGGGCAGCCGTATACGTCGACGCCGGCATCCAGGTCCTGGATGGCACGCGTGTAAGCGCCTGAGCGAATGGTGAGGTTGGTGGCGAGCACGCCCACCCGGCGCGTGCGGGTGCTGTTGATTGCCGCGCGTGCGCCCGGTGCGATCACACCGATGACGGGGACGTCGAGCACCTGCTGGGCCAAACGCAAGGCCGCAGCGGTCGCCGTATTGCAGGCGATGACCATGATCTTGACGTCGTGCTTCGACAGCCAACGGCCCGCCTGCAGTGCAAACGAGCGCACCTCGTCCTCGGTGCGAGTGCCGTAGGGGCAGCGCTTGGTGTCGCCAAAGTAGTAGACGGACTCGTGCGGCAACGCCGTTGCGATGGCGCGTGCAACCGTCAGACCGCCCAGACCAGAATCGAACACGCCAATCGGGCGCGTGTCGCCTGCCGGATTCTCGATATCGGACATTACCTCACCAGATTCTCTCTCGAAAAGATATGGCTCAGCGCGATAGGACCGCACTACGAACGGGCCGCGACGAGCAGCTCTGCCGTTGCCGCCCAGCCATCGACAATCTTGCCGCGCGTGACGTAGGCGTTATCGCAAGCATCCAGGAACTCGGGCGCGCCGGCGCTGGTCAAACCGTTCTCGACCAGGCAGAACGTGCCCACGTGGTCAGCCATGTAGAAGTCGGACTCGGAATCGCCGAGCGCCAGCGTCTCCTCGCGCTCGATACCCAGGTGCTCGCAGAAACGTGCGATGGCAACGCCCTTGTTGAGACCGGCGGGATTGATGTTAAAGGCGCGGCCATCCTCGACGCGTTCGAGCTCGAGCGTCGTCGGTTTGGACAGATGGGTCAGATGGCCGTTGCAGGCCCAGACCAGGCCGCAGCCAGCCTCATCAAGAATGGCCTGGACCTCGTCGTCGGGCACATCGCCGCGCATGCCGACGGTGACCTCGCGGTACTTGTAGCCAGTCGACATGTCGTTGTGGTACTCGATCTTATGCGGCCAGCGGGCGAGAATCTTCTCGCACACGCCGGTCTGCTCGATCACCTGATGCGGCGTGAGGCCGCAGGCGGGGTCGTAGGGCATATCGCCGGTCAGGTACTCCCAATCGTTGGCCTTGAGGTCGTACATGACCAGACCACCCATCTCTCCGATGTAGGAGTTGAGGCCGAGCACGCGCGCATCCTCGTGAATCATGGTGCGGTTGCGGCCCGAGGTGGGGACCACCTGGATGCCGGCGCGGGCAAGTGCCACGACAGCCTCGACGAGCTTGGTCGAGGGGTTGCCGTCGTTGTCGCGCAGCACGCACGAGCCGGGCGCGAGCATGGTGGCGTCCAGATCGGTAAAGACGTACTTAACCTTGGCAAGACGCTCGCGCATCTCGCCCGAAAGCTCAGCGACGGTCGGCAGGGTATTGTGGGACATGGTCACTCCATTTACGTAGAAGGGGCTTCTGGTCTTAGGCATCGTACGCCGCAAGGGTGCGCTTGAGAATCGAACCGTCGCGCTCGCAAGGCTCGGGTCCGTTCTTGCGCAGCATACACTCTTCCTCGCCCTTACCGGTCACGATGACCACGGCAGGACGGACGGTTTCGCGCACGGCGGTCTCGATAGCAGCAACGCGATCAGTCACGATTTGCCAGTTATCATTTCCCTGCGCTTGAACGTTGCGCGCGATCTCGGCGCAAATATCTTCGACATCCTCGGGGCCGGGGTCGTCCTCGGTAATCACGATTCGGTCGGCATACTTGCCAGCGGCGATGCCCATCGTGGTGCGTCGATCGACACCCTTACCGCCCGTAGCGCCAAATACAACCGCCAGCTCGCGCTCGGGATAATTCTCGCGCAAGTCGCGCAGGAGTGTCTCGAGGCTCATGCCGTTATGTGCAAAATCGACGATACCCAGGATTTTGCCCGATACGGACGGATAGAGCTCCATACGGCCAGGAACGAAGACGCCCTCAAAGCCGTGGACGATGCCCTCTTCGGAAATGTCCAGGGCCTCGGCGCAGGCAATAGCGGCAAGCGCGTTGGACACATTGAATTTAACCGGCGTGGGAATCACCATGTCGCGCGTAAAGCGGGGCGTGCGCACCGTTGCCACCACGCCGCAGTCACCATTACGAATCGCCAGCGCAAGCACGTCGGCACGCTCGTCGGTCAGGGAGAACGTCACCGTGCGCTCGCAGCGGGACGCCGCCTCGAGCACGCGGTCGACGTGGTCCATATCGAGGTTGACCACAGCAAAGCGGCTCTGCGAAAAAATCTTGAGCTTGCTGGCAAAGTAATCCTCAAGCGTGGGATGCTCAATCGGCGAAATGTGATCCTCGCCGATATTGGTAAAGGCGCCGACTTCAAAGGCGATCTTGCCCGTGCGCTCGTATTTGAGGCCCTGGCTCGATGCCTCCATAACCAGCCACGGGGCACCCGCCTCCGCAGCATGCGCGATGCGAGACTGCAGCAGAAAGGATTCGGGGGTCGTCAGCTTGGAAGGGCCCGTCTCGATGCCGTCGTCGAACTCAATGCCCGTATTAAGAGCGGGTCGATGACAGCCCGTAAGCTTGGCCTCGTTGGCAAGAATGCCACGCAGATAAAAGCTGCAGGTCGACTTGCCCTTGGTGCCTGTAAAGGCGCAGACCTTCACCTTACCCGACGGGTGCCCATAAAAGGCATCTGCCACCACGGCGAGCGTGCGACGAATATCGCTCACAATCACCGCGGGAAGATCAACATCGTAATCGACCTCGGAAACGTAGGCCACGGCGCCATCGGAGATTGCCGAAAGCAGGTACTCGCGCTTAAACGCACGGCCCTTGCAGACGAACAACGTGCCCGGACGCACCTGGCGCGAGTCATCAGTTGCAAACTCAATGCGCTGGTCGTACGAAGCGCTCGGTCTGGAAACAACAAGGTCATCTTCCTCGAGCAACTCTATATAGCGCATCAGAGTTAGCTTCTCTTGTGTCGGACTCGACATACAAAGACCTCTCTCGCTAAATTCAGCCTTAAAGGGCAAAAGACGTCCCGCGGCAGAAACGATGAAACATTCTGTATTATCAACCATCCTAATATGCCACCTGGCCTTGCGCGCACTGCAGCCTTCTAAAAAATTGCATGGACTGTGCTGTGGGTCAATAAATGGCAACAGTGTCCACCCCGCGTAAAAACAGGGAAATCTGGATGCTGTTCTTTAACATAGCGTTCACAACCACGACCCGCCGCTTCGTCTGAAGATCGGGCCGTGGTTTTTTCGGTTCGCTCGGCGCTTATGCCTTATCACGAAACAAAAGATTGGCATGATAGTAAAGATTATTTGACATCAGCTGCCGCGATCCTTGCGGCAGTACACCTGAGCCGTCAGCAGAAAGGATCTTGCATGTGCGGTTTTGTCGGTTTTACCGGTACAGATGAACAGAGTGAGCTGGTTCTCACGGCCATGATGAATCGCATCATCCACCGTGGTCCCGATATGGGCGGCCAGCATATCGTCGACAACGTTGCCCTTGGCTTCCGTCGTCTTTCGATTCTTGATCTTTCCGAAGCTGGAGCTCAGCCCATGTCGAGCGACGACGGCAAGGTCACGATTGTCTTCAACGGAGAGATCTACAACTTCCAGGAGCTTCGCGCCGAGCTGGAGGCAGCCGGCTACGCCTTCCACTGCAACGCCGATACCGAGGTCCTGGTACACGGCTACGAGGAGTGGGGCGAGGACCTGGTCAACCGCCTGCGCGGCATGTACGCGTTCGTGATTCACGACCAGAACAAGAACAAGCTCTTTGGCGCTCGTGACATCTTTGGTATCAAGCCGTTCTATTACTACCAGGCATCCGATGGCTCGCTGCTGTTTGGCTCCGAGATCAAGAGCTTCCTGGACCATCCCAAGTTCGAGAAGGCCGTCAACCACGACGCGCTGCGCCCCTACCTGACGCT
Source organism: uncultured Collinsella sp. (assembly GCA_937969105.1). Lineage (GTDB taxonomy): Bacteria > Actinomycetota > Coriobacteriia > Coriobacteriales > Coriobacteriaceae > Collinsella. The sequence continues at coordinate 27,755 of CALBUZ010000196.1, forward strand.
GCAATTCCCCGCCACGGAGGAGACCTTCTTTAAGGGCGTGTTCAAGCTTGCCCCGGCGCATTGCTTTACGTATGACCTGACGACCAACACCATGAACATCAAGCGTTACTGGAGCTGTGACTTCACCGACGACAACTCCAAGACCTTCGAGGAGTACGTTGACGAGTGCGACAAGGTCGTGCACGAAAGCGTCGCTGCGCACCGAATCGCCGATGTTAAGGTGGGCTCGTTCCTTTCTGGCGGCGTGGACTCCAGCTACATTGCCGCCTGTCTCATGCCCGACACCACGTATTCTGTCGGCTTCGATTACAAGAACTTCAACGAGACCAACTACGCTGCCGAGCTTTCCGACAAGCTGGGCATCAAGAACGTGCGCAAGATGATTACCGCCGACGAGTTCTTCGATGCACTGCCCGATATCCAGTATCACATGGACGAGCCGCAATCGAACCTGTCCAGCGTGCCGCTGTACTATCTGGCGCAGATGGCTTCCGAGGAGGTCACCGTCGTCCTTTCGGGCGAGGGTGCCGACGAGCTGTTTGCCGGCTACGAGTGGTACGAGGACACCCCCGAGATGCGCTCCTTTAAGAAGCTCGTGCCGCTCGGCGTACGTCGCGCCCTAGGCTCGCTCGTTCAGCATCTCCCCTACTTTAAGGGCCACAACTTCCTGACGAAATGCGCCGAGGTTCCCGAGCGCTGGTATGTGGGTCAGGCAAAGGTGTTCGACCCCTCCGAGGTCGACGAGGTGCTCAAGCCCGCTTATGACACTGGCAAGAACGCCGCGGAGATGTGCGCCGAGTACTACAAGCAAGTTCCCAACTGCTGCGAGCTTTCCAAGAAACAGTATCTGGATATGAACATGTGGCTGCCGGGCGACATCCTGCTCAAGGCCGATAAGATGTGCATGGCGCATTCTCTGGAGCTTCGCGTACCGTTCCTGGACAAGAAGGTCATGGAGTTTGCCGAGCACATTCCCGCCAACTACCGTGTTAACGAAGAAGGCTGCAAGCTCGTCCTGCGTCACGCCGCCAACCGCACGCTGCCCGACGAGTGGGCAACGCGCAAGAAGGTGGGCTTCCCCGTACCGGTCAAGTTCTGGCTGCGCGAGCAAAAGTACTACGACTACGTAAAGGAATACTTCACCGCACCGTGGGCTGCCGATTTCTTTGACACCGATGCACTCATGAAACTGCTTGACGATCACTTTGAGGGTCGCGCGCTCAACCAGCGCAAGATCTATACCACGCTGACGTTCCTCATCTGGTACAAGCGCTTCTTTATCGACGAGGACAAGGGCGCCGAAGTCGCCGCGTAAGTTTCGTTATGAATTAGCGGTGAACAGCACGGTGTTTCCGTTATTCTCAATCCCTGCGGGCGATTGGCGCAACGGTTAGCGCAGGTGCTTTACACGCACAAGGCCGGGGGTTCGAATCCCTCATCGCCCACCACTTGATTGAAAAGGCTCCCAGCGATGGGGGCCTTTCTTTTTTGTGCCCAGCGCATGGGATTCGAACCCGCCAGCACGTCTGCCACAAAGGCCGTGGTCAAAAAATGGCAAAAATGAGTACTGCTACTTTGCTTACAACATATAAAAAGAT
>CALBUZ010000197.1 GCA_937969105.1 uncultured Collinsella sp.
TTTTCGTTGAATGCCAAGCGCGCAAATAGTACCGATACGACAATCGATAGTTTGTCGATCTGCACCACGACGCTCACCTGGCCTGCGGCGATGGCATAGTAATAGAGCAGCCACGATGCGCCAGTCGCAATGCCCGATGCCGCGAGAAATACGAGTTCATAGCGGTCTACGTGCACGGCTTGGCCCATCTTGCCTTTAGCTGCCACGATTGCCCATGCCATAACCAGTACCACACAGGTACGGATTGCCGTGGCCAGGTTGGACTCGACGCCTTCGATGCCAGCCTTGGCAAGGATGGACGTGAGCGCTGCGAACACGGCGGCGCCGAGGGCGTAAGCGAGCCAGGTTCGGTCTTGCTGCTGCTCGGGTCCGGCAGACTGCTTCTTCTCGATCATTAAAAACGTGCCGAGGGTGATGACAGCGGTTCCCACGAGCTTAACCGCAAGGTTGCTCGTCTCGCCAAAAAGTACGATGGCGATCAGTGCGGCGAGTACGGTGCTCATCTTGTCGACCGGTACGACCTTATTGACGTCTCCGATGCCCAACGCCTTAAAGTAACAGATCCACGAAGCACCGGTAGCGAGTCCCGAGAGGACGAGAAAGAGCCAGGATCTGGGTTCGATGCTGCCAATGGTTCCAATGGATCCAGAAATGCCCGCCATTGCCCAGGCGAAAACGAGCACCACGCAGGTGCGAATGGCCGTCGCGACATCGGAGTCGGTCTGCTTGATGCCGCATTTGGCCAAGATGGATGTGATGCCGGCAAAGAATGCTGACGCAAATGCTGCGACGACCCACGACACGGGTTGAGCGCCTCCTCAAAAAAGACCACGCCAGATCTATGGCGCATGTCCAATGATACCGCGCTTGCCTATAGGTTGCGTGCCCGGTAGACCTTGGTGCTGATGGCGCAGCTGACAGCGCCAAGGACGACCGTTGCCAGCGCGGCAATTCCTGCGCACAGGAAGCCAAGAACGGAAGGATCGGGATTCGCCCCGGCAATCACCGACATGAGCTGGTTGCTGATGGGGTTGAATGAGTTTAGCGTGACCATGATAAGGCACATGTATAGGGCGTACAGACCAACGGATAGGCGTTGCGCCTTCATGTGTTCAAATCGAAAGAACAGAGGCAGTACCAAAAACACCGCCATGAGGGAGAAAAGCATCGATATTGCCGAGGCGATTGCGGTCTCAAAGACGGTCTCTCCCGTGGAGGGGATACCCACGCTGTTTAAGATCGGGATGGCGACGATACTCAACAGCACGGCCGCGCACGTCATGATGACCGAGAAAATAGTGATGCACAGGTAGCGTGCGCTGACGATGTCTTTGCGTGAGATGGGCAGCGTTGCCCGATAGCGCTCCCATCCGTTTTGGTTGTCGAGCCCGGCCAGCGACGTCATGGCCATGATAGGCGACATGGCACTGATCGCGAAGGCGCCGGCGGCGCTCATATCGGAATCACCATTCGATGCCCTGACGGCGGTCAGCACGACGAAGATGAACAGGCCGACACCTGCGATGCTCGGGACGAGCGTGCGAACGATGGCAAGCTCGGACATAATGGCGCGTTTCATTTCGAAGCCCCTTTCAGCATGAGGCGCAGATAGTCATCAATGGTTGCCCGATCGCAGGGAATCTCGGGAAAGGCCTCGAGCGTTTCGCGACGGTTGGGCACGAGCACGTCCACGCTATAGGCGTGATGGACGGCACGGGCGCCTTCGACGCAAGCCATAAGCTCGGCGGCCTGTGCTTGGGTGCAGTGGGCGATGCCGGCTCGGTCGGTAATGTCCTCGCGCGGCAGGTCAAAAATAATCGAGCCGTTATCGATGCAGATGACGCGGTCGGCGGCGCGATCGAGGTCGGACGTAATGTGGCTCGAGAGCAGCACGCTGTGCTGACCGTCGGCGACAAAGGCAAGCAGCTCATCGAGCAGTTCCTCGCGTGCCATGGGATCGAGGCCTGCGGTGGCTTCGTCCAAAACGAGCAGCTTGGCATTGTGGCTGAGTGCACAGGCAAGCTGCAGTTTCATGCCCATGCCGCGGGAGAGGTCCTTGACTTTTGTCTTAGGATCGAGGCCAAATCGGTTGATGAATCCGGCGAACGTTTCGCGGTCCCACGTGGGGTACGCCGGGCCTACGAGCGACTCGACCTGGCCCACCTTGAGCGTGGAGGGGAAGGGGCACGTGTCCAGGACAAGACCGACGCGGGAGCGTAGATGGCGTTGCGACTCATCGGGCGCGTCGGCGCCACAGCGCTGCCCAAACAGGTGCACTTCGCCGGCATCGAGCTTTATAAGCCCGAGAGCAGCTCGAATCGTCGTTGTTTTACCAGCACCGTTGGCACCAACAAAGCCGACGATCTGGCCGGGCTCTACGGCAAGCGTGACGTCGCGCAGCGAAAAGCGGTCGCTTACAGTGCGTGAGATGCCTTTGAGTTCAAGCAAGTTTTGCATGGTATAGCCTTTCTTGCAGATGGCTACTGCATGGTTTCGGGGGCTACCAGGTCGAGCATCTCGTGCAGCTTGTCGCGCGTGACGCCCAGGGTTTCGGCTTGGCTTGCCGCTTTCGCAAGCAGCTCTTCGATATGGCAGAGCTGGTTTTCGCGCAAGAGTTCTTGGTTGCCCTCGGCGACAAAGCAGCCCTTGCCCTGCACGGTGCAGATAAACCCGAGTTGCTCTAGGTCGGCGTAGGCGCGCTTGGTGGTGATGACGCTCACGCCAAGGTCGCTCGCGAGTGCACGGATGCTGGGGAGTTTGGCTCCCGCAGCGAGCGTGCCCGAAAGGATCTGAGCTTTGACCTGCGAGGATATCTGTTCGTATATGGGCTTGTCGCTCGAATTGGATAGGATGATGTCCACAGCGGCTCCTTAGCTGTTGGGCTACACGTGTATATAACCGGTAAACACAGTATATATACACTATGCACAGTTCTGCAAGAGGCAAATACGGATTGCCCGCTCGTTCATTCATCTCAATCTGTAACATCTGGAACCGATTTGGACGGCTACCTGTTACAGATTGAGATTTTGCTGGCGGGCCCCACCTGGTTGTCTCAATCTGTAACAGGTAGAGGTTCAAAAACCGTCTAGATGTTACAGATCGAGACAAACTGCTGCGGAGTGCCGCCATCGACTGCTACCCTGGTCCCCAACTGATGAATTTGTCCTGATAGGTGCCCTATGGCGGGATTTCGCGGCTACAATAATGCGGTTACAACGACGTAATGCACTCAATGCAAGAAAGGATCCGCATGGCAATCCTGTCGGATGAAATCTCGTCGCGCCGCACATTCGCGATCATCAGCCACCCGGACGCCGGTAAGACCACGCTTACCGAGAAGCTGCTGCTCTATACCGGCAGCATCCAGACCGCCGGCTCGGTCAAGGGCAAGAGCTCGGCCAAGCACGCCGTCTCGGACTGGATGGATATCGAGAAGGAGCGCGGTATTTCTGTTACCTCCTCGGTGCTGCAGTTTACCTACAACGGCGCCTGCGTCAACATCCTCGATACCCCCGGTCACCAGGACTTTTCGGAGGATACCTACCGTACCCTTATGGCCGCCGACGCCGCGGTCATGGTCATCGACGGTGCCAAGGGCGTCGAGGCCCAGACCAAAAAGCTCTTTAAGGTCTGTACGCTGCGCCATATTCCCATCTTCACCTTTGTGAACAAGCTCGACCACGAGGCTCGCGATCCGTTTGAGCTCATGGAAGAGATCGAGAACGTCCTGGGCATCAATACGTATCCTATGAACTGGCCGATCGGCAGCGGCCGCAACTTCCGTGGCGTGTTCGATCGTCAGACTCGTCGCGTCATTGCCTTTGAGGGCGACGGCCACGCCAACGCCACCAAGAAGGTCGCCGAGGTCGAGGCCGAGCTGGGCGATCCTTCCATGGATGAGCTCATTGGCGAGGAAAACCATAAGAACCTGATGGACGATATCGAGCTGCTCGATGGCGCCGGCGACGAGCTCGACTTGGATGCCGTGGCCTGCGGCAAGCTGAGCCCGGCGTTCTTTGGCTCGGCGCTTACCAACTTTGGCGTGGAGCCCTTCCTCAAGGAGTTTCTGCGTCTGGCCCCGACGCCGCGCGCCTATACCGATACGCTCACCAGCGAGCCGGTCGATCCCTGCCGCGACGACTTTAGCGGCTTTGTGTTTAAGATCCAAGCCAATATGGACAAGAACCACCGCGACCGCATCGCCTTTGTGCGCATTTGCTCGGGTAAGTTCGAGCGCGGCATGGATGCCTTCCACGTGCAGGGCAACCGCAAGCTTAAGCTTGCCACGGGCACGTCGATGATGGCCGACGACCGCGCCATCGTGGACGAGGCGTACGCGGGCGATATCGTGGGCCTGTTCGATCCGGGTATCTTTAGCATCGGCGACACCGTGTGCTCCGGCAAGCGCCACGTGCAGTATCCGCAGATCCCGACGTTTGCCCCCGAGATGTTCGCTCGCATTACACAGGTCGATACGCTCAAGCGCAAGCAGTTCGTCAAGGGCATGGAGGAGCTTGCCCAGGAGGGCGCCATCCAGATCTTCCGCGAGCTGGGTGCCGGCATGGAGAGCGTCATCGTGGGCGTGGTCGGCGTGCTGCAGTTTGAGGTACTCGAGCGCCGTCTCAAGGCCGAGTACCGTGTTGAGGTTCGTCGCCAGCCGCTGCCCTATACGGACATCCGCTGGATCCAGAACGACCCCGACACCATCGATATCCCGGGCCTTTCGCTCACGCGCGACACGCTGCGCGTCGAGGACATGCGCGGCGGCAAGCTGCTGCTGTTCACGAGCCCGTGGAACGTGGATTGGGCAACCGACCACAACCCCGACCTTATCCTGTCGGAGTTTGGCAACGTAGCCTTTTAACGCATCGCCGCGGTGGTCCTGCGGGGCTGCCGCGCCGTTTGCTTGCCTGATGCCGTGTGAGCGGCTATCATACCCACCGTCGTCTCAAGACCGGGGCGTCCGAGCAGTTCGGGTCCGATATCCTGCTCGTTAAACCTAAAACCAAAGGAGTACATAATGATCAAGAAGGTCATGGAGGACTACAAGGTCCTGTTGCGGAGCATTCCCGCGGCAACGGTTTCGCTGTTTTTCGTGAGCGTCATCATGATGAACCTGCTGGCCAACAAAGAGCTTATCAGCCTGCCGTATCTGGCACTCGATTGCGGCTTTGTGGTGAGCTGGGTTTCGTTTTTGTGCCAGGACATGATCTGCAAGCGCTTTGGCGCCAAGGCATCTATCAAAATCTCTATCCTCGCGCTGCTGGTTAACCTGGCCGTGAGCCTGTGCTTTTGGGCATGCTCGCTCACGCCCGGTATGTGGGGCGCCTACTACGACACGGGCATGATCGAGGTCAACACTGCCCTTAACGCCACCATCGGCGGCACCTGGTACGTGGTGCTTGGCTCTTCGCTGGCAATGCTCGTTTCTGCCGTGGTTAACTCCACGCTCAACCAGTCGCTCGGTCGTATGCTCAAAAAGAATAACTTTGCGAGCTTTGCCTTTCGCTCCTATGTGTCCACGGGCGTTGGCCAGTTTATCGACAACCTGGTCTTTGCCATTGTGGTGAGCCACACGTTCTTTGGCTGGACGTGGGTACAGGTCCTTATGTGCTCGCTGACCGGCGCTGTTGCCGAGCTGCTGTGCGAGGTCTTCCTGAGCCCCGTGGGCTACAAGGTCGTGCGCGGCTGGGAGCGCGAAAATGTGGGCTCCGAGTACCTCGAGCGCCACGCAACCGCCTAAGGAGCAAGTATGCGGGTTTTGATCACGGGCGCTTCGGGCGGTATCGGAGCCGCGTGCGTGCAGCGTTTTTTGGACGAGGGCCACGAGGTCGTGGGCTTTGACCTGCTGCCGGCGGCGATTGAGCACGAGCGCTACCGCCATCTGATCGTTGATGTCCGTGAGCCTGACTCGTTTCCAGACGACCTTGAACCCCAGGTGATCGTGAACGTTGCCGGTACGCAGGATTCGGCCGATGACATCGCCGCCAACCTGTGTGGCACCATCAACGTGACCGAGCGTTACGCCTTTGTGGGGGAGGGGCTTTCCGCCAAGCCGGCGCCGGCTATTAAATCCGTGGTCAATGTGGGGTCGGCGAGCGGGCATACGGGATCGGAGTTTCCCGCCTATGCCGCCAGCAAAGGCGGCGTTATCGCCTATACCAAGAACCTTGCAAACCGCCTGGCACCGCGGGCCATCGCCAACGGTGTGGACCCGGGCGGCGTTATCACGCCGCTCAACCGTTGCGTGATGGAAGACGAACACCTGTGGAGCCAGATTATGGAACTCACGCCGCTTAAGCGCTGGGCCACCGCCCAAGAGATCGCCGAGTGGATCTACTTTGTGGGTGTGACCAACCGTTTTATGACCGGGCAGAGCCTGCTGATCGATGGCGGCGAGGCCGGCCGCACACAATTTATTTGGCCCGAATAGGAAACGCGCCCGATGGAAAGCCGTCGGGCGCGTTTTTGATGTATCGATTTTTAGCCGAGGCAAGTCCAGTTGACGGGGGTCGAGCCATGCTGCTCGAGTAGCCGATTGGCTGCCGAGAAGGGGCGCGACCCCATAAAAGCGGGGAGTTCTGCCGTGGCACGGTTGGCCGAAAGCGGCGAGGGATGCGTAGAGGCCAGGCAGAACTTGCCGGCTGCCTTGCCCGCGCCGGTCGCGGCGAGTTTGCCCTCGACCATCTGCTGGGCAAAGCGACCCCATGCCAAAAAGACGACCGGTTGGGGCAGCTGACAGCAGCGTTCGATAATGTAGTCGGTCAGGGTGCTCCAACCCAGCTTGGCGTGAGAGTTCGCGGCATGCTCGCGCACGGTGAGCGTAGTGTTGAGGAGCAGGACGCCCTGCAGTGCCCATGGGGTTAGGTCTCCCGTGGCGGGAATGGGGCAATCCAGATCGGCTTTGAGCTCCTTATAGATGTTGCGCAGGCTCGGCGGCAACTTGGTTTGCGTCGCGGGGACCGAAAACGACAGCCCCATGGCCTGGTTGGGCCCGTGATAGGGGTCTTGACCCAGGATGACAACCTTGACCTGGTCGGCCGGCGTATAGGCGAGGGCATTGAGGATGTCGTCTTGTGCCGGGTAGATAGTCTGCTCGGCACGCAAGAGGGCGATGCGCTCGAGCAGCTGGTTCGTAGTGTTACGTACCGGCTGCGGCGCATCGCCCAACCAAGTTGCTATGTTGCGGTCGCGAGTTGCGGTGTCCATGGGGCTCCTTTATGGCAGATACTTTGTTGGCATCTATTGTAAAGGCGCACCGGTTGCCTTTATGCCGCGGCTGCATAGGGAGTGGGGACTACGAGACGCGCTCGGGCGCTCCTGCCATACGAGCGTGTCCATGTGCGCGAAGGTGCGGAAGCTCGACGGTTGCCACCATGACGCCGGTGAGGATGAGGGCGGCGCCAAAGAAGGCGATGGGGCTCAGAACCTCGCCGACCAGGAAGAACGAGAAGACAGCGGAGCAGACCGGCTCGAGCGAGAAGGCAAAGCCGGTGGTCTCGGCGGGCACGTGGGGCTGCACGAGCGTCTGGGTGATAAAGCCGTAGGCAGAGCAGATGAGTGCGAGCGCGACGACAACGACAATCTCGCTAGGCGTGCTGGGAAGCGTAAAACCGCCAAAGGTGAATGCGGCGATACCCGAGAATAAGCCGCCGAAGCCCAGCTGCCAAACGCCCAGAGCAAGCGGATCGACTTCTTCGACAAACCGCTTGGCGACAATGATGTGTCCAGCGTAGATAAAGGCGGAGAGCAGCATGATGAGCGCGCCGGGATTCAGACTGGTAAAGTCGGCGCCCGAGAGCAGCAGCATGCCGCAGGTGACGATGGCCGTGCCGATGAGCACTTTGCGCTCGGGGGCGCGACGCAGCAGGGCCGCGTTGGCAAATGGCACAATCACGACCGTCAAGCTCTGCAGAAAGCCAGCGGTGGAGGCGGAGGTGAGGCTGGAGCCCAGGCACATGCAGGTGAGCTCGGTTGCCATGATGGCGCCGATGATGGCGGCGCGGACCATAAGGTTACGGTTGATGCGCAACGCGTGCTTGTGGAAGAGCAGCAGGCAAGCCGCAAAGGCGATGATGCAGCGCAGCGCGACGATGCTCGTGGCGTTCATGCTGTCCATGCCGATCTTCATAAGGGGGTACGAAAAGCCCCATGCGACGGGAACGGAAAATGAGAGCGCGATTGCTTTTTTGCGATCCATGGGACTCCTTTTGTTACAGAACGGTTTCGTAAAAAGGATTCTGCTCCCAGATGTAGATGTAGTAAAGCGAATGTATCTTTAGTATGATTAAGAAATACTAATGTTGTAAGAAAAAGCCCTGGCAAAACGTTTTACGGCTACATCGATGTGGAGGCACGATGGCATCGCGGTATCAGATTGTTTGTATGGTGGTCGATCGAGGCAGTCTTAAGGGCGCGGCGGACGAGCTGGGCTATACGCAAAGTGCGGTGAGCCAGGCCGTCAAGGCGCTCGAGCGCGAGCTGGGCACCACGCTTATCGAGCGCGGAAAGCAGGGCGTTTCGCTTACGCGCGACGGTAAACAATATCTGCCGTACCTGCGACAGATTGTGACTGCCGAGGCTGAGCTCGAGGGCAAGCGCCAGGAACTGCTGGGGCTTTCGTCGACTGATATTCGCATTGCGACGTTTACCAACGTGAGCCGTACTGTGTTGCCGCGCGTGATCCGCGACTTTGGTGCGCTGCACCCGGGCGTACGCTTTACCCTCAAGCAGGGAGATTACACGCGCAACGCCCAGTGGGTGCACGATGGCGTGGTTGATTTTTGCTTTACGGCACGCGGGTTTACCGCGGGGCTCGAGAAGCGTGTGGTCTATCACGACGAGTTGGTGGCACTGTTGCCGGCTGCGCATCCGCTGACAGCAAAGGAAAAGGTGACGCTCGCCGACCTGGCGTCCGAGCCGTTTGTGCTGCTGGATGAGGGCGAACAGAGTCTGGTGCTCGATGCATTCGCGGCGCATGGACTGTCGCCGCACGTGACGAGTGAGGTGACCGACGACTACACCATCATGGCGATGGTGGAGGAGGGCCTAGGCGTGAGCATGCTCTACCGTCGTACTGTGGAGGGCATGCGGGCCGATATTCGCGTACGCCCCATCGTGCATGCCCCCTCGCGCGACGTGGTGGCCGCCTGGCGCAGCTGGGACACCATGCCCATCGCCACGAGGCGCTTTATCGACTATATGAGCTCGCATATTGTCAATTAATGACTGGGGTGGCGTTGAGCGCGGTGTTTAGCGGGCTGTCGCTTTGGCTTGGGTGGCGCGATAGGTGCGTGCCGGGTGGCAAAGTAGCACCGCCACGACCATAAAGAACGCCGTGGTGCCCAGGCTGATGGGGTAGACCATCATGATGTTCGCAAAGGTGCGGAAGTGCGGGAACACGCAGAACACCCAATAGAAGCGGATGCCGCAGACGCAGATCATGGTGATGAGGGCGGGCGTGAGCGAGATGCCAAAGCCGCGCAGGTAGCCTGACATGTTTTCGTAGAACATGCTAAAGGCGTATGCCGGGAAGATCGAACACACGCGGATATAGCCGATCGAAACGATGTTGGGGTCGCTGTTGAACAGCGATAGGATCTCGCGCCCCAGGCCAACAATAACGATAATCGTGGTGAGTGCAACGATACCGCCTTCGACCAGGCAGACCTTGAGCGTTTTGGTGCAGCGGTCGATCTGGCGGGCGCCGTGGTTTTGTCCCACAAAGGTGGTGCAGGCCTGGCTAAAGCTGTTGAGCAGGTTGTAGCATACGTACTCCAAGCTCATGGCGGCGCTCGATGCCGCCATGACCTCGGTGCCCAGGCTGTTGATGGCGGACTGGATGATGATGTTTGCGACGGCAAAGACGGTGCTCTGGATGCCGGCGGGCAGGCCGATCTTGACGATGCGCTTGAGGGCGACGGGGTCGATAGCCAGGTCGCGTGGGGTGACGCGGACGACGGAGTCGGTCTTGAGCAGGCGGATAAAGAGCGTAGCGGCACTGACGGTGTAGGCGATGGCGGTGGCGATGGCGACGCCCGCGACGCCCCAGTGGAGTACGGGGACAAAGATGAGGTCCAGGCCAATGTTGAGGATGGTGGACACGGCAAGCGCCTGCAGCGGCATGCGGGTGATGCCGACGGAGCGGAAGATTGCGGCTTCAAAGTTGTAGAGCAAGATTGAGGGCATGCTGAGCAAAAAGACGCGTAGATAGAGCGAAGCGAGCGGCATGGTTTCGGCGGGAACGTTGAGCGCGGCGAGCATGGGCTCGGCAAAGATCTCGCCCAGTGCGATGACGACAAAGCCCACGAGCGCCATTAAAATCGAGGTATGGACGGCGCGTTTGACCATGTTCTGATCGTTGCGGCCGATAGCGTTGGCGATGACCACGTTGGAGCCAAGCGATATGCCAATAAACAGGTTGAGCATAAGGCTGGTAAGCGGAACATTGGAGCCGACCGCCGCCATGGCGAGGGTTCCCTGGTCGCCCGAGAAGTTACCGATGATGACCGTGGCGATGAGGTTCGACAGCTGCTCCAAGATGCTCGTGGCGGCCACGGGGAAGGCGAACAGGGGAATATTGCGCCACAGCGAGCCGGTGGTCATGTCAATGTGCTTAGATGCGGTATCAGCCATACGCTCTCAATCTCTAACATGCTCTTTCGTGCTTATTTGCGCAGACGATGATACTCCTAATCGACTAGTCATTGGGGACGTTCTTAAACGACTAGTCATTTAAGAACGTCCCCAATGACTAGGTGGGGAAGGCGTGCGACAATGGTGGGCGTTGTGTTGTTCGCGCTAAGGAGTTGCCATGTTGTTGTGTCCCGTTTGCCATGAGCCACTGGTGGATGACGAACGAGGTGCTGCATGCGCGGGCGGACACCGGTTTGACCGAGCTCGCGAGGGCTATCTATATCTGCTGCGCTCGTCCAAGAGCGGCGACTCCATGGGCGATCCCAAGTCGCAGGCACGCAGTCGTCGTGACTTTCTGAACCGTGGATACTACGCACCGTTGCGCGATGCGATGGTCGAGCTGGTGCGCAAGCAGGTGTCTGGGCGTGCTGCGTCTACGAGCGGCCCCATGACGCTGCTCGATATTTGCTGCGGCGAGGGCTATTACACGAGTGCCATGGGCGCGGTGCCGGGCGTGGACGCTTACGGGTTCGACTTGGGCAAAGAGATGGTGCGCCTTGCCGCCAAGCGCGACGATGCGACCTACTTCGTGGCCAACATGAAGGACATCCCCGTGGCCGATGGCGCCTTCGATATGGTGACCGAGCTCTTTGCTCCCTTTAACGAGCGTGAGTTTGCCCGCGTGCTGGCGCCCGAGGGCTCGCTCTATACCGTGGTGCCGGGTGCCCGTCATCTCTTTGGGCTCAAGGAAGTGCTCTACGACACGCCATATCTCAACGACGAGAAGCTGCCGCAGACTACCGAGCTCGAGCTTGTCGGAACGCAGCGCGTGTCTGCGAACATTACGCTCCAGTCCCAGGCCGACATCGAGGCGGTGTTCCAGATGACGCCGTACTACTACCGCACGCGCCCCGCTGACAAAGAGCGCCTGGCAAATTTGGATACCCTTCAAACCGACATCGACTTCATCATCGCCGAGTACCGCCACTAACCTACCAAAAAGGGACAGGTTTATTTTGGCAGGTTTTATCTGGGCAAACGTAATGGGCCGACCGCGTTGCTGCGCGATCGGCCCATTTTAGTTGCTTGATTGCAGAGGTTATGAGAAGCGAGCGCTTACAGGCGGTCCTTGTTTTCGGCCTTAACGGCGTGTGCCTGCTGAACAAAGAACAGGTCGTACACCACGAGGACAAAGGCGCCGATGTTGACGGCGCTGCCGCCGAGCGCGGGAAGCGTGAGCACCGCCTTGGCAAGCGTGGCGACCGCGGCAACAATACCGAGCTTAAACGCGCCGTCTACCTGAGAAGGTTTGTTGGCACCCTTGATGCCCGCAACGCCGGCGGCCAGATCGACAACGCCCTTGGCGATAATCACGGCCGCGGCGAGCATGGCGTTCGATCCGTAGGTGGACTCGAGCTTGCCGGTCGCGATGCCGGCGATTCCCATGATGAGACTGGCGATGCCCAGAACAAAATAAATCAGGGCAAGGATTTTGAGTGTCTTGCGAGCGGCGCTCATAGCTGGTCCTTTCGATGCGGGCGCGGAGAATCTGTCGCACCCAGGTTGCGGCACATATCGTGAAGCACATTGTAGTTCAACGGGGCGATGCATGCGTTTGAAAGCGTTTCTTACCTGCACGGTCCAACCTTTCAATAAAGGAAAGCTGGGCGTAAGTCAAATCGATGGCAGCGTATGCGCGGCGCTGCGATGATGATGCCATGGTAAGAGCTGGACCGAAGGAGGAGCCATGATGTACGGAGCCAAGCAAGTGGATGAGCCGCGGTCGTTGGGAAGGCGCATGAGTGATTCTGTGATTGCTGCCGTGTGCACGGGATTGATGGCGGTGCTTTGTATTGGGATGCTGTGGACCATGTCGCATGTGGGACAATAGCAGACGGTTGGGTGCTGGCATAAACGGCGCTCACGCATTCGTTTTACTTGTTAAGGAGTGTCCATGGGTGTCGTCGATCCCTTTTCTGTTGCTCGGGCCGCGGGGCTTGAGCTGACCGGGAAACCCGAGGGCCTCACGCTCACCGACGGCACGATGGAGCTGCGCGCCGATTTTACCCGCATGCTTCCGCGGCTCAAGCAGGGCCGTCTGCAGCAAGAGCTGCTGGTGAAGGCTGCGCGCGCAAAAGGCATCGAGCGCCCATGGGCGATTGATGCTACGGCGGGCTTTGGCGAGGATTCACTGCTGTTGGCGGCCGCGGGCTTTACCGTCGATCTGTATGAGCAGGATTGCGTGATCGCGGCGCTCCTCAAGGATGCCTTGGATCGCGCGGCGGATGATCCGGCGCTTGCTGATGCCGTGACCCGCATGCGCTTACATGCGGGCGAGGACAGCATTGTCGGTCTTCGCCATACGGCTGAGCTGATCGGGCAGGGCGAGCTCGCGGCTCCCGACGTGGTGTATCTGGACCCCATGTTTCCCGGGCGCACCAAGAGCGCGGCGGTTAAAAAGAAGTTCCAGCTCTTGCATCATTTGGAGCAGCCGTGCGCCGACGAGGAGACGCTGGTCCAGGCAGCGCTTGCGGTGTATCCGCGCAAAGTCGTTATCAAACGGCCGGTGAAGGGCCCGTTGCTCGCCGGCGTAAAGCCGAGCTATCAGCTCGCGGGCAAGGCTGTCCGCTACGATGTTTTGGTGCCGCCGCGCCCGTAGCTTGCGTGCGATGGCTGGCGCTCCGTCGGTGCCGTGCCGATGCGGGGTCTATTTCCAAGGGTGCGACGTCAGGTGCCAGCCGCCGCAGTATTCGCATTTGTAGCAGGCCAAACCACGCCGCCCGCGGTTTTCGCAGTCGGCCATAACGGCCTCGGCCTCGGCGCGCGTGTCGTAACGGTTTTTGCGCTCGCACGACTTGTAGCGCCAGGCTTCATCGCGCTCGGCGTCTAGGGCGTCGCGGCGCTCGTCCTCGCGTGCAAACAGGTCGCTCATATCGCCGCCGGTAGCAGCGCCCAAAAACTCGCTTTTGGCTTTTGACCAGGCGGCTCGCTTTTTGCTCCCCATCTGCTTCGCGCCTCTCTCCAAACGTTGGTATCATTGCTCAATCAAAGTGATACCAATAAACGTGAGGTCGCCGCGTGATGATCAGAAAAACCCTCGATACCGACATTCCCGCCGTCATGGCTATCTATGACGCCGCCCGCGCCTTTATGCGCGCGCA
>CALBUZ010000198.1 GCA_937969105.1 uncultured Collinsella sp.
GGGCTATACCGTGATTGATATGTGGGAGGTCGTGCGATGATCTACCTGGATAACGCGGCGACGACCATGCACAAGCCACAAACGGTCATCGATGCCGTGACGCAGGCGATGTGCTCGCTCGGCAATGCCGGACGCGGCGCCACGTCGGGTGCCCTCGATGCCGCTCGTACGATTCACGCTTGCCGTGCCAAGCTCGCGCACCTTTTGGGTTGCCCGAGGGCGGACCATGTGTGCTTTACGCCCAACTCTACGGCGGCGCTCAACACGGCGATTAACGGCGTGGTGCGTCCCGGCGAGCGCGTGGTCACGACGGTGCTCGAGCACAACTCGGTGCTACGTCCGCTTAATCGCTTGACGACGGAGCAGGGTGTGACGGTTGAGCATGCGGGTTGCGATGCGAGCGGCGTGCTCGACTACGATGAGCTCGAGCAGCTGGTCACGCCGGGCACGCGTGCTGTGGTGGTGACGCACGCCTCCAATGTGACCGGCAACGCGGTCGACATTGCACGCGTAGCTGCCATGGCCCATGCGGCCGGTGCGCTCGTGATCGTCGATGCCTCGCAGTCTGCCGGCACGGCGCATATCGATATGCAGGCCATGGGGCTCGACGTCGTGTGCTTTACCGGCCACAAGGGGCTGATGGGCCCGCAGGGCACCGGCGGTCTGGCCGTGGCGGAGTGTGTCGACGTGGCGCCCTGGGCCATGGGCGGCACGGGCGTGCACAGCTTCGATGCACTGCAGCCGCTTGAGTGGCCCACGCGCCTGGAGGCGGGCACGCTCAACGGTCACGGCATCGCGGGACTTTCCGCGGGTCTCGACTTTATCGAGGCTCAAGGTGGAGTTGAGGCGATTGCGGCACACGAGCGAGCACTGGCGGATCGCTTCCTTGCCGGTGTGCGCGAGATTCCGGGGATTAAGCTCTATGGTGCCTTTGACCAGCCGGCGCGCTCTGCGATTGTGTCGCTCAACGTGGGCGATATCGATTCGGCCGAGATCTCGGATGCACTCATGCAAGGGTGGGGGATTGCGACGCGCCCCGGCGCCCATTGCGCTCCGCTCATGCACCGCGCGCTGGGGACCGAGCGTCAGGGTGTCGTTCGCTTCTCGTTTGGGTATTTCAACACGAACGAGGAAGTCGACACCGCGATTGACGCTTTGCGCGATTTAGCCTGCTAAAGCGTATATACTTGCGGGACGGGTCTTTTGCCCGTCCCGTTTTTGTTTTGATTCGAAAGGTGCTCTCATGGCCTCATCCGCCTCGCGTGGTCTACGCTCCGACCATGTCGTTACCGTCGGCATCGCCCTATTCTCGATGCTCTTTGGCGCCGGCAACCTCATTATTCCGCCGCTGCTGGCGCTGCAGGCAGGCTCTGCCACGCCGGTTGCCATGCTCGGCTTTCTCATAGCTGCTATCGGTTTGCCCGTCATGGGATTTATCGCCGTCGCGCTCGCCGGTACGGCCCGCGAGCTGGCCGGCCGCGTGCATCCCAAGTTTGGCGAATTCTTCGTTGCGGCGGTCTATCTGGCCATCGGTCCGTGCCTGGCCATTCCTCGCACAAGCTCTACGGCGTTCGAAATGCTGGTGCCGCTGCTACCCGAGGGCGTTTCGCTCGGCACGGAACGTCTGGTGTTTGCCATCGGGTTCTTCGCCGTCGCGTTTGTGCTCACGCTGCGCCCGGGTGTCATCACACGCGTGCTCGGCCGCATTACGGGCCCCGCGCTTATCGCGCTCATCGTGCTGGTTGTTGGTGCTGCTGTGATCTCGCCGCTGGGACCGGCTGCCGCGCCTCAGGCTCCCTACGATGCGGGCACTGCCGTGCAAGGCTTTTTGACCGGCTACCAGACCATGGACCTGCTCGCGTCGCTCGCCTTTGGCATCATCATCGCTGAGACCATCCATGAGCTCGGCGTTACCGACGATAGGCGCGTGGCCTTCGAGATTTCGCGTTCCGGTGTGATTGCCGGCGTGCTCATGGCCATCATCTACTGCGGCCTGGCGCTTGCCGGAATGCAGCTCGGCACCGTGATGCCCGATGCTACCAACGGCGCCGCCATCCTTGCCCGCTCTGCCTCCATGCACTTTGGTCTTGCCGGCACGGTCGTGGTCTTTGCGATCTTTTTCCTCGCCTGCATGAACGTGTGTATTGGCCTTATCAGCTGCTGCTCGCGTTACTTCTGCGAGACGTATGTGGTCGAAGGGGGAGCGGAGGCTTCCGATGAGGCCATGCGCCGCCCCTTCGCGATTCTCGCCTTTGTGTTCGCGGCGTTTTCATGCGTGCTCTCCAACGTGGGCCTCGACGTAATCCTCATGTTCTCGGTGCCCATGCTCAATGCCTTGTACCCCGTTGCCATCGTGCTGGTACTGATGGGCCTGGTGCACGGTTTTTGCGACGCGCATCCGCAAGTGTGGGTTTGGGTCGGCGGCGTTGTCGCAGTGCAGAGCGTGATCACCTCGGTTCGCGATGCGTTCTTTGCGGGCGCGTGGCTGCCGTTTGATGCGCTGCCGCTGGCGGACATTGGAGCCGCGTGGGCGCCGGTCGCTGTGGTTGCCTTTGTGATCGGTCTGCTCCATAGTCGTTTTGTTGCACATTCGAGGAGCTAGGGTTTCTGCGCTTGCACAGGCGGGGAGTCTCCCCTATAATTTCCTTCGCTTTGGGACACGCAAGGTTTAGACCTTAGCTGCTCAACACCTTCGGGACGTGGCGCAGTTTGGTAGCGCGCCTGCTTTGGGAGCAGGATGTCGCAGGTTCAAATCCTGTCGTCCCGACCATATCTTGCGGGCGTAGTTCAATGGTAGAACCCCAGCCTTCCAAGCTGATGACGCGGGTTCGATTCCCGTCGCCCGCTCCATAAGATAGATGAATGGCTCTGATTCCTTTTGGGACCAGAGCCATTTTCATATACATGCCGGGACCCCACATCCCCTCCTAAGTTGCGGTGAAATACGGACTGTTTTCAGGCTTTTATGGCCCATGTAGTCCGTATTTCACCGCAACTATTTGTAAGGTTGGATTTTGATGCCGTTTGGAGGGTCGTAGCGACCGTCTACCGAGAGTGGAAATATTTTTTGAAGCTCTGACCTGCGACGTCAAGCTTTTGGTCAGCTTTTGGCAAGGCCTGCGGACGGAAGCATGCGATAGCGTAATGGTATTCTCTCCGCCGTGATGGTTATGGGGTTGGCCATGCTCGATAAAGGCAAACATTTTCCGCAGTCATATGCAAGGATGCTATTCTCGGCCCTTGGAATTCATCAAGATGGACAGCTGCTTATAACAATTGATCCTTGGGATGAACGCCGTGCGCGCGAGCTTATGCAGGAAGAGCTCATGCTTCGTCTTTACAACCATGTGTATACGGATCCGGTCTATTGGAACAATCTTGGGGTTGAAGATCGCATCTTTCAGCTGGTATCCGCTATTGCGGTCGTTGAACCGGATGCTGTGTTTTGCGGATCGACGGCAGCGCTGCTCTACGGCATCGGCTCGGCGTATACGCTTCTGGATAAAGTGCAAGTGCTGCTGCCACGGTCTACAAGGCGTGATACGTATGAGTTCGTTGAATACAAGCGCTGGCGGGCGGGCGATGTGTGGCGGCTCGGTATGTTCACGCTGACGGATCCGTATCGAACGGTTGTTGATATCGCCCGAACGAGCGCCTTTCGCTATGCACTGGGCTATGTTGATGGCTTGGCCCGTGAGTACGATGTCGAACGCGAAGAGCTGCGAGCATATGCGCAGGCAAATTGCCGGGGGCTGCATGGCATCGCGCGTGCTTTTGACGTTTTTGAGCATATGGATGGCAGGTCAGACAATGGCGGCGAGTCCGAGGCGAGAGCAGCGATGATTCTCGCTGGGGTTGCCGCGCCTGAGCTTCAAGTTGAGATACCGCGACCAGGAAACGCTGGCTATTATCTAGCAGATTATGGCTGGCAGTTGCCAGATGGCTTATGGACGCTGGCAGAGCTGCATGGGCTGGGTAAGTTTGAAGACGAAGCTCAAAATGATCCAGAGCAAGCGGCGGCAAAAACCTATCGAGCGGCCCTCATGCGCGACGCGAACCTTCGCGCCATGGGCCACAACGTCATTCATTTCAAACTCTCGGACACCTACGACGTAGAATCGTTCGGTGCCATGATGCGCGGTTACGGCATTCCGACAACAAAACCCTACGCCGACTCCCGATAGCGAAATCGTTCGCAGCCAACCTTCAATAAGTTGCGGTGAAATACGGACTGTTGAGGCCTTTAAAGGCATGAAACAGTCCGTATTTCACCGCAACTTGGGAGGGGATGGGGCTGAGGGGCGGGCGATGTCGTTGCCTGTCGGTTAGTGGCGGGATTGGTGGCGGAGCTTGTCGATGGCGGCGTCGGTACTGTGGCCGCGGGAGTCGGTGCTGCGGCTGCGGGCTTCGGTTGCGGTTTGACGCTTGCGATGGTAGTCGATCATGCCTTGGATGATGGGCTTGCCAAAACTCACGACATCATCGTTGTAGATGGCGGAACGGGCGGCAAGCAGACAGTCGGTAAAGTCCATATGGGTCTTGCCAAAGAGTTTGATGGCAAGGGCGACAACGGTGGGCTCGTCGACCATGACGTCATCGAGCAGCTTTCTCATGGCCGTAGCAATCTCAACGCGGGGAACCTTATAGACGTCGCGCAGCGTGACCACGACACGCGTGATGATTTCGGGGTAGACGCGAGCGGTGCGCGTGGCGATGACCTTGGCGGCGCGCGGGGACAGAACTTCGTCGTCGTCAAGCAGGTAGCGTAGGATGACGGTCTCGTCGATGATGGTGCTACTCATGGATATCTACTTCCTCGGGACCCAAAATCGAATCGTCGCTTTCTGTAACAAGGTACTCAATCCAAGCATTGCGCTCCTCGGCGCGACGATTGGGGTCACCATATGCTTTGAGCGATCCATAGGCGGCGGTGCCGTCCTTTGAGCGCACGGCGACCGGCTGAAAGGGAAGCTTGCGCATCAAAATGCTCTGCGCGACAAATAGACGGACGGCCTCGGCAAGCGATGTGCCCATGGCGTCGTAGAGATGCTCGGCATGCTGCTTGTCTTCCTCGCGAATGCGCACCTGCAGGATGGCTCTTTTTTGCGTCGATGACATCACTGCCCTCCCTTAGCTAGCGTGCAATATAGTCGGTCAAATGCGGTATATGCCGACATCTTAGAATCTTATAACCATTACTTTATTTCACTCAAGTAAATAACCATTAACACGAATACAAGCGTAGTACATCCAAAATGAGAGCGCGTAAAAATCTCTGAGGCGTACGCATGTAATACACTCACCTTTATAGCTTTTAGAGAATAATTCCAACCTGCCAAAACCCCTGCAATACACCCGTATTGCAGGGCCTATACTCAAGTTTGCCACCTGCAACTGCGTATATTTAACCTGTATATCGTTGGAGGAACTCTATCGAAGCGCCTGTTTCGCCGCATGCATTCGATACGCCGATGCCAGGCCACGGGCGGCTTGGGACAACGTCGACAGGGTCTCTCCGGCATGGGATTCAGGAGGGAGTGAACAACATGGGCAATAAACGAGTCGTAGCCGATTCTTCGCGCTGCATTGGGTGCCAAACCTGTATGGCGGCGTGCATCGAGGCACACGATATTCCCGGCAACATCGCCGCACCTCGCTTGCGCGTAACGCGCACCTACGAGATCTCCGCGCCGGTGGCATGTCACCACTGCGAGGACGCTCCATGCGCCAAGGCCTGCCCCACGGGCGCCTTGTTCTTTGATCCAAAGAACCATCGCATCGGCGTCAACGAGGACAACTGCATCGGCTGCAAGAGCTGCGTTATGGCATGTCCCTTTGGCGCCGTGAGCGTGGCGACCACGCAGGTCCCCGTCTTGATGGGCGACGTTCGCGTGGGTTCGCAGACTAAGAGCTTCGTGCTTAAGTGCGACCTGTGCGTGGACCGTCCCGGCGGTCCGGCGTGTGCCGAGGCGTGCCCGACCAAGGGCCTCACCCTGGTAGACGAGGAGCGTCTGGCAGAACTGACTGCCGAGCGCGCCCGCGCCACCATCGAAAACGAGGCGTAAGCGTCGGGCGACAGGCCCAATGATTGTCAAACAAGAACCGAGTATTCGGTAGCAGAGAAAGGAAGGAGGGTGTCATGGAGAAGCATAAAGTGATCTGCCCGTACTGCGGCGCCGGTTGCCAGTTTAACCTCCTGGTCCAAAACGGCCAGGTCGTGGGTACCGAACCGCTCAACGGCATCACCAATCAGGGCGAGCTGTGCCTTAAGGGCATGAGCGGCTACGACTTCATCAACGACACCAAGATCTTGACTCCCCGCGTACTGCACCCGATGATCCGCCGCACCAAGGGCGCGGATCTTGAGCGCGTAAGCTGGGACGAGGCACTGGATTTCACCGCATCTAAGATGCAGGCCATAATTGACGAATATGGTCCTAACGCTGTCATGACCACCGGCTCTTCGCGAGGCGGCGGCAATGAGGCGAACTACGTCATGCAGAAGTTTACGCGTGCGTGCATCGGCACCCACAGCGTGGACAACTGCGCCCGTACTTGACACGGCCCTACTGTCCTCGGTCTGATGGACACGGTTGGTTCAGGTTGCATGTCATGCTCCATCCCCGGTATGGAGGATGCGGGCTGCATTTTCCTCTTCGGCTATAACCCTGCCGATTCGCACCCCATCGTCGCAAGGCGTATCGTGCGAGCCAAAGAAAAGGGTTGCAAGATCATCGTCGCCGACCCGCGCCATATCGAAACTGCGCGTATCGCCGATCTCTACCTTCCGATCAAGAACGGTTGCAACGTCGCGTTCCTCAACGCCTTTGCCAACTGCTTGGTCAACGATGGCCTCTACGACAAGGAATTCGTCGCCGAGCACACGAACGGCTTTGACGAGTGGTGGGAGACCATCAAGAACTACACTCCCGAATCCGTACAGGACATCACGGGTGTCGAGCCCGCGTTGATCCATCAAGCTGCCGAGATGTACGCCACGGCGAAGCCCTCTGCCATCATTGGCTGGGGTATGGGCGTATGCCAGCAGAAGCAGAACCTGAAGACGGTGCACACCATCGCCTCCATCGCCTGCGTTGCCGGTCAGATCGGCAAACCCAATTCCGGCCTCGCGCCCGTGCGCGGTCAGAACAACGTCCAGGGCTCCTGTGATATGGGCATGCTGCCCAACCTGTACCCTGGCTACCAGAAGGTCACCGACCCGGCTGTGCGTGCCAAGTTTGCCAAGGCTTGGGGCGTGCCCGAGGAAAAGCTCCCGCTCGAGGAGGGCTACAAGCTCACCGACCTGGGCCACCTGGTCGACGAGGGTAAGGTGCACTGCTTCTACAACTACGGCGAGGACCCGGTGCAGACCGAGCCCGATTCGGCCGGCATGCGTAAGACGCTCTCCGAGCTGGATCTGTTCATCTGCCAGGACATCTTTATGACGCAGACGACCATGCTCGCCGACGTCATCCTGCCCGCTACCTCTTGGGGCGAGCACGAGGGTGTCTTTACCGCATCCGACCGTAGCTTCCAGCACTTTGACGCGGCCGTTCCGCCCAAGGGCGAGTGCCGTCACGACTGGGAGATCTTCGCGGACCTGTCTACGCGCATGGGCTACCCCATGCACTACGACAACACCGAGCAGATCTGGAACGAGTGCATTAGCCTGTGCCCCAACTTTGTGGGCGCGACCTACGAGAAGATGGCTCCCGAGGGCGGTTACGCCCAGTGGCCCGTCAAGAGCACCGATGTGAACGACCACGGTACGCCCGACATGTTCGCTGGTGGCAAGTTCACCACCAAGGACGGCCGCGCCAACCTGATGGCACACGACTGGGAGGCGCCCTCCGAGCTTCCCGACGATGAGTACCCGCTCATCCTGTGCACCGTCCGCGAGGTCGGCCACTACAGCTGCCGCTCGATGACCGGCAACTGCAAGACGCTGGCACTGCTTGCCGACGAGCCCGGCTTTGTCCGCATGAATCCCGCGGACGCCCAGGCACGCGGCATCAAGAATGGCGACATCGTCTCGATCCACAGCCGCCGCGGCCAGGTATACAGCCGCGCCGACGTGAGCGACCGCATCAACAAGGGCACGGTCTATATGACCTACCAGTGGTGGATCGGCAAGTGCAACGAGCTGACCATGCACAAGGTCGACCCGGTCTCGCATACGCCCGAGGACAAGTTCTCCGCCTGCCAGGTCGACGCTATCGCCGACCAGGTCTGGGCCGAGGGCGAGGTCGAGCGTCAGTACACCGAGCTCAAGCAGGCTCTGGTGGACGCCGCTGCTCCCCAGGACGTTGAGCCTGGCGCCGCCAAGTTCGACGACGAGACGCACGTGAACCAAATCGTGTAGTCCCGTTCTCGTTGGCTTTTTGGGCCGGGCGTCCCGTACGTTCGGGAGCCCGGCCCGTTATTTTGAAAGGAAGTGGGGATGAACCGCTTCATCGACATCAACCCGGAGAGGTGCATCGGCTGCGGAACATGCCAGTCCGCCTGTGCCGACGCCCACCGGATGCAGGGTCTTCAGGATACGCCGCGCCTGGCGCTCGTGAAGACCGGCGGTATTTCGGCCGCCCTTGCCTGCCACCATTGCGAGGGTGCCCCCTGCGCCGAGGTTTGCCCGGTGAATGCCATCGAGCACGATGGCGATCGCATCCACGTCAAGGAGCAGGAGTGCATCGGGTGCAGGCTGTGCGCCATCGCGTGCCCCTTCGGAGCCATCCATCCCGATGGCACGTCTATCGCCGGTGTCGCAGGCATGTGCGACCCGACGCCTTCGTATCCTAAGTCCCTGAGCAGCCTGCTTACGTGGGCTCCCGGCCAGTACACCTGCGCTGTTAAGTGCGACCTGTGCGCCTTCGATCCGGACGGCCCGCATTGTGTGGCGGCGTGCCCCACCAAGGCGCTGACCGTCATGGGCGGCGCGGCCGATCGCGAGCTCGACGAGGCCAAGCGCCTGCGCTCGATCGAAAACGGTCCAGTCGTCGACGTTACCGCTGTGGCCCAGGGCCTCTCCGAGAAAGCAGAAGGGAGCGTAAACAATGGATAGCATGACGCTGTTTATCGCATCGCTTGCCGTCTCGTGCGTCGGTGCGCTCGCCTCGGTTCTGCTGATCAAGGCCGATAACGCCGCCAAGACCGCCGGCTGCCTGATCGGCGCCGTCGCGGCCGTGCTGTCGTTCATCGCGGGCCTCGAGGCCGTGCTTGGCGACGTTTCGTCCCTCAACACGGTCTTCTTTTTCCCGTTCGCCCGTCTCGAGCTCTTGCTCAACGGCCTTGCGGGCCTGATCGTGGTCCTCATCTCAATCCTCGCCTTTGCGGGCTTCATCTACGGTCTGTCCTACTTCGATGAGTACCCGGGCAAGGTCGGGCGCGCCGGTTTCTTCATGAACACCTTCGTCGCCTCGATGATGCTCGTCATCACCGCCGACAACGTGTTCTGGTTCCTGGTCGCCTTTGAGCTCATGTCCCTTACGAGCTACTTCCTTGTCGTTATCGAGGAGAACAAGAACTCCATTAGGGGCGGTTGGCTCTACTTCGTCATCGCGCACGTGGGCTTCGTTCTCATCATGGCGAGCTTCCTGCTCATGACCAACGGCGTGGGCGGTTCCTTCAGCTTCAGTGATTTCCGTACGCATGACTTTGGACCCGCCGTCTCCTCCGCGTGCTTCGTCCTCGCGTTCTTCGGATTCGGCGCAAAGGCCGGTATCATCCCGCTGCACTCCTGGCTGCCCCAGGCGCACCCCGAGGCGCCGTCCAACGTGTCCGCCCTCATGTCCGGCGGCATGATCAAGATCGGCATCCTGGGAATCCTCAAGGTCGGTCTCGACCTGCTCGCGGGTTCGGGCGTCCAGCTCTGGTGGGGCCTCATGGTCCTGGTCTTCGGATCCATCTCGTCGGTCCTGGGCGTCGTCTACGCCCTCCACGAGCACGACATTAAGCGCCTGCTGGCCTACCACTCCGTCGAGAACATCGGCATCATCTTGCTCGGTGTCGGCGCGTCCATGACGGCGCACGCCCTGGGCAACGACGTCATCGCGACGATCGCGCTCATGGCCGCCCTCTACCACACGCTCAACCACGCCATGTTCAAGGGCGAGCTGTTCCTCGGCGCGGGCTCCCTGCTCTATGCCACGGGTACGCGCAACATGGAGAAGATGGGCGGCCTGTTCCGCCGTATGCCGGTCACGGCCGTCTGCTTCCTCATCGGTGCCCTTGCCATCTCGGCTATCCCGCCGCTCAACGGCTTCGTTTCCGAGTGGTTCACCTACCAGTCCCTGTTCAACATCTCGACGCTCTCCGACCCGGTCGTCATGGTGTTCGCCGTCGCCTCCGCGGCCGCCCTCGCCATCACCGGTGCCCTGGCCGTCACGTGCTTCGTGAAGGCCTACGGCGTCTCGTTCGCGAGCAGCCCTCGTTCCCAGGAGGCCGCGAACGCCAAGGAGTCCCCGGCTCCGATGTTGTTCTCGCAGATGCTCCTCGCGGCCATCTGCGTGGTGCTGGGAATCGGCTCTCCCGTCATCGCCCCGGTTCTGGGCGACGTCGCCCAGAGCGTGCTTGCCGGCTCTGCCATCACAGCCACCTCGGGTGTGTCTCTGGTGAACGAGATTTCCGGTGCCGCCACCTCCACCCCCGCGATCGCCATCGCGCTCGTGGTCCTCACCGGCCTCGCGTTCGCGTTGAGGTCCTGCCTCGGCGCCAAGGCCCCCGCTAAGAAGACCGACCCTTGGGCGTGCGGCTACGAGCCCAACGAGCACATGCCCGTCGTCGCCACGAGCTTCGCGTCCGACGTCGAGCTCTTCATGGGCCCGCTCTACACCCTGCGCGAGGTATGCACCAAGATCTGCTGGTCCATCGCGCACGTGTTCCAGAAGCTCACCGGTGTCGCCCAGGGCGTCGAGCCCCTGCCCGACCGTTTCCTGGTCGATGCACCGAGCGAGGGTGCCGACAAGCTGGCCGGCCTCGCCTCCAAGATCGAGGGCGGCAACTACTCCGTATACATCTGCTACATCGTCGCGGCGCTCGTGGTCTTCCTCGTGCTCGCCGTGGTCATGGTCTAGAGAGGGGAGAGGATATTATGAACATCGTTCTTGCGATGGCGCAGGGCCTCGTGGTCATGCTGGTCGCGCCCTTCTTCTCCGGCCTCGCCCGTGTGATTCGCGCGAAGATGCACAATCGCCGCGGTCCGTCCATCCTTCAGGATTACCGGGACCTCGCGAAGCTCATGGCGCGTCCCGAGTCCGTGAGTTCCGACTCGAGCTTCGTGCTGCGCATCATGCCGCCGCTGTTCCTCGCGGTGTCGTTTATGCTCGCCATGGGCCTGCCCATGTTCACGCTCCAGAGCCCCATGCCCGTCTTTGGTGACGCCATCACCATCATGTACGCGCTCGCGCTGTCCCGCTTCTTCTTTGCGCTGTCCGGCGTGGATTCCTCCAACGCCTACGCGGGCTTCGGCGGTATCCGCGAGCTCCTCATGAGCGTGCTCATCGAGCCGTCCATGCTCATCGCGCTGTTCACCGTCGCCATCGTGTGCGGCTCCACGGACATTGCGACCATGGGTCAGCACATCGTTACGGGCAACGTCTCGAGCGTCGTCGCCGTTATCCTCGCCGGCGTCGCCTTCGCGGCCGCCTGTTACATGGAGCTCGGCAAGCTTCCGTTCGATCAGGCCGAAGCCGAGCAGGAGCTCCAGGAGGGCCCGCTCGCCGAGCTCTCCGGCCCGTCCCTGGCCATGATGAAGCTCGCCATGGGCATGAAGCAGGTCGTGGTCGTCGCTTGGTTCACCTCCATCTTCATCCCCTGGGGAGAGCCCGCGACCATCGGCGTCACCGCTCTCGTGGGCGCCGTCGTCTTCCTTGTCAAGTGCCTGGTCGATTTCGTCGTCTGCGGCGTGCTCGAGAACTCCGTTTCCCGTTCGCGCTTCAAGGTGCTCGGTAACCAGACCTGGGCCGTCGTCGGCATCGCGGTCCTCGCGTTCGTCTTCGTCGTCGTAGGCGTGTAGGGAGAAGGGAGAAACTATGTCAATCGAATCGAGCTTGTCCCTCTTTGCCATGGTGGCGATCGCCGTCCCCATGCTGGGCTCCCTGCTCATCGTCATGCTGCCGCGTCCCTACGCTAAATGGATCTGCGCCTTTGCCGGCGGCATCGCCACGGTCGCTTCCGTTGGCTTGGCCGCGACGTTTGCCGGAAACGGCATGAACGCGGTCGATGTAACCTGGGCGAGTATGGGCCAGACCTTGGTCATGGGCTTCATATTCGACCGGATGAGCACGCTGCTCGCACCCGCGTTCGTCGCTATCGGCCTGCTCGTCGTCATCTATTCGTTCCCGTACATGAGCGATAAGAATAAGGAGCATCCCGACGCGCCCCGTCGTCGCTTCTACGTGTACTTCTCCACGTTCATCGGCGCCATGGCCGGTCTCGCCTACAGCTCCACCATCGTCGGCCAGCTCGTTTTCTTCGAGATCACCGGTGTGTGCTCCTGGGGCCTCATCAGCTACTACATGACGCCCACGGCCAAGAAGGCCGGTATGAAGGCGCTCATCATCACCCATATCGGCGCTCTGGGACTCTACATCGGCGCGGCCTTCCTGTTCGCCGGAACCGGCACGTTCGCGCTGAGCGCGATCTCCCAGCTCGATTCCGGTATGAAGACCGTCGTGCTGCTGCTCATCCTGTTCGCTGCTTGGGCCAAGTCCGCCCAGTTCCCGCTCTACATGTGGCTGCCCTCCGCAATGGAGGCCCCCACGCCCGTTTCCGCCTACCTTCATGGCGCGTCCATGGTTAAGGTCGGCGTGTGCGTGTTCGCCCGCGCTCTTGCGAGCGCCGGCGATATCCCCGAGATCGTCGGTTGGGTCGCCATCATCGACGCCGTCGTGACCATGCTCTTCGGCTTCCTCATGTACCTGCCCCAGAAGGATATGAAGCGCCTGCTCGCCTTCTCGACGATCGCGCAGCTCGCCTACGTGTTCTTTGGCCTGGGCCTCTCCGTGTTCGGAAGCCAGATGGCGTTTAACGGCGCCGTCGAGCACATCTTCAACCACGCGTTCACCAAGACCCTGTTCTTCCTCATCGCTGGCTCTCTCAGCTTCACGCTGGGAACCCGTATGCTGCCCAAGATCCAGGGCCTCATGAAGAAGTACCCGGTCACGGGCGTGGGCTTTGCGGTCGCCGCGACCGCTATCGCCGGCGTGCCCCCCATGAGCACGTTCTTTTCCAAGTTCCAGATCATTTCCGGTGGCTTCGCGGTTGGTGCTACCAACACGGTCATCTTTGTCCTCGTGTGCGTCATGGTCGTCGAGACCGTCGCCACCTTCGCATGGTTCCTGCGTTGGATGGGTAAGGTCCTGCCCGGTGAGCCGAGCGAGACCGTGGCCGCCGGCCAGCCCCTTCCGCGCGCCATGGCGTTCGTGTTCGTCGTCCTCATGATCATGGTCGTCGTCGCCGGTCCTCTGTCCTCTAGTTGGATGGGTTAGGAGGTAGGACATGGGTTATTCGTTAGTCAATATCCTGGGCGGTCTTCTGATCGTGACCTCCACCATGGTGGTCGTCTCGAAGACCATCCCGTCCGCCATCAAGTGGTACGCGATCCAGTCGGTTGTCCTGGTGGGCGTGCTGCTCACCCTGGGCCTCACCACCGGTGCCACCGAGCTTCTCATGTGGGCCGCGTCGGCCTTCGTCACCAAGGTGATCCTCGTTCCGTTCATTCTCAACCGTGCCTACAAGAAGATGGGTTCGCCTGCCGATAGCACGCTGACCTCCTCCATCAAGCCGGCCTGGACCATCATCCTCACCGGTCTGGAGGTGGCCGTCTGCTTCGCGGTGGTCACGCGCCTGAGCCTGCCCACCGCCGAGGTGGCCACTCCGGCCCTCGCCATCAGCTTCGCGCACTTCTTCGTCGGCCTCACGTGCATCATCTCCCAGCGCAACATCCTCAAGCAGATCTTCGGGTACTGCCTTATGGAGAACGGTAGCCACGTGACGCTCGCTCTGCTCGCGCCCACGGCCCCCGAGATCATCGAGATCGGCATCGCCACCGACGCCATCTTCGCCGTCATCATCATGTCCGCCGTCGTCGTGAGGATTTGGAACGACACCAAGTCGCTCGACTCCCACGACCTGACCGAATTGAAGGGGTAGGCCATGGATGTTTCAATGCTGACGGTCGCCCTGCTCGCTTGTCCTCTCGTGTTCTCCCTGATTATGGCTGCGCTCCCCAAGACGACGTCCTACAACGTCTTCGTGGGGCTCAACACCATCTCCGTCGCGGCGACCCTTGTCCTTTCGGTCGTCACCGCGGGAACCATGCTCTCGAGCGGGCAGAATATCGACGCTTTGGGCCTGTGGCTCCATCTCGATTCGCTCTCGTCGATCTTCGTCCTTCTGGTAGGCATCATCGGGTTCATCACCGGCGTGTACTCCATCTCCTATATCAAGATCGATATCGAGGAGAAGACCATGCCGGCCGAGCGCACCAAGCAGTACTACGCGCTGTTCAGCCTGTTCGTCTTCACGATGCTGCTCGCCTGCCTGTCCAACAACATCATCCTCACCTGGGCGGCGGTCGAGGCCACTACGCTGTCGACCGTGTTCCTCGTGGGCATCTACAAGAACAAGCAGGCGCTCGAGGCGTCTTGGAAGTACGCGATGGTCTGCACCGCCGGTGTGGCCTTCGGCCTGTTCGGCACGCTGCTCATCTACGCGAACGCCGCCGATATCATGCCCAACGCGCATGAGGCCGCCTTCCTCACCTCCATCATGCCCTACGCCGACCAGTTCGACCCGATGCTCGTGCGCCTCGCGTTCGCGTTCATCGTCATCGGCTTCGGCACCAAGGCGGGCCTGTTCCCCATGCACACCTGGCTGCCCGACGCGCACTCCCAGGCTCCGAGCCCGGTCTCCGCGCTGCTCTCGGGCGTGCTGCTCAAGTGCGCCATGCTGGTGATCATCCGCTTCTACTCCCTGTCCATCATCACGGTGGGCGACACCTATCCGCGAACGCTCCTGCTCATCCTGGGCACGCTGTCCATCCTGGTGGCTGCCCTGTGCATCTTCAAGCAGGACGATATCAAGCGCCGCTTCGCGTACTCCTCCGTCGACAACGTCGGCGTGGTCGCGCTGTGCCTGGGTATCGGTGGCCCGCTCGGTATCGCCGCCTGCCTGCTGCACTGCATCTTCCACGGCTTCACGAAGGCGCTCGCCTTCTGCATGGCCGGTAACATCCAGCACATCTACCACACCCGCGACCTGAACAAGATCAAGGGCGTCGTCGAGATCGCTCCCGTCACGGCAGCGCTCACCATCATCGCCCTGCTCGCGCTCGCCGCCTTCCCGCCGTTCGCCCTGTTCATCTCCGAGTTCCTCACCTTCGTGGCCGGCGTTCAGTCCGGTCCCATCTGGGTGGTCGTGCTCGTGGCCATCGGCCTCACCGGCGTGTACTTCGCCCTTACCGGCATCGCGCTCAAGTCCATCTTCGGCAAGGCGCCCGAGGGCATGAAGCGCCACGAGGTGCCCGCCCTCATGATCATCCCCGAGATCGCCCTCGCGATCGTGGTCATGTGGTTCGGTATCGCCACCCCGGTCGCCATCACGAGCGGCGTCGAGGATGCAACGTCCGTCGTTTTGAACCAGAGCGTCGAAGAGCTCCACGAGGCCCCTCTCTACCGCATGGTGTTCAGTTCCCAGACCAAGACAAGTGAGGTGAATTAGCACCATGGCAGAACCTGAAAAGAAGGACTACGCTCGTCGCTGCGAAAGCCACGTCGAGGCCCTGCGTGCTGCAGTGCCGGGCGCTATCGAGAAGGTCGAATGGCAGTGCGAGGACCAGCTGACGATCACCGTCAAGCTGGACCGTCTGCCCGAGGCCGTCCACTACCTGTATTACGAGCGCTACGGCTGGATTCCCGTGATTGTCGGCAACGACGAGCGCAGCCTGTGCGGCCGTTACGCCGTGTACTACGTCATCTCCATGGAGGGGGAGGACCCCGGCTGGGTTACCGTGCGTGCCGAGGTCGACCCCGCCAAGATGACGTTCCCGTCCGTGACGCCGTTCGTCCCCGCCTGCGTGTGGGGCGAGCGCGAGCTGCGCGATATGTTTGGCCTGATTCCCGAGGGTCTGCCCGACCGCCGTCGCCTGGTGCTTCCCGACGATTGGCCCAGCGGGCTGTACCCGTTGCGCAAGGATTCGATGGATTACCGTTTCCGCCCCGCCCCCGCGAGCGACATGGAAAACTACGAATTCCTGGCCGACACCAAGGGCAAGGAGACTACGCTCGTCCCCATGGGACCGCTGCACATCACCTCCGACGAGCCCGGCCACTTCCGCCTGTTCGTGGAGGGCGAGACGATCGTCGACGCCGACTACCGTCTGTTCTACGTGCACCGCGGCATGGAGAAGGTCGCCGAGACGCGCCTTAACTATGACGCCGTGACGTTCCTCGCCGACCGCATCTGCGGCATCTGCGGCTGCGCCCACTCGGTGGCCTATGCCGAGGCCGTCGAGCGCGCTCAGGGCATCCATGTCCCGCCGCGCGCCCAGTATATCCGCGCCATCATGCTCGAGGTCGAGCGTCTGCACTCGCATCTGCTCAACATTGGCCTGGCGTCGCACTACACGGGCTTCGACTCCGGCTTCCAGCAGTTCTTCCGCGTCCGCGAGAAGTCCATGGATCTGGCCGAGAAGCTCTCCGGTCATCGCAAGACCTACGGCCTCAACGTGATCGGCGGCGTGCGTCGCGACATTTTGGCCGAGCAGAAGCTCTCCACGCTCACGACCATCCACCAGCTGCGCTCCGAGGTTCAGGAGCTCGTCGACGTCTTGCTCTCTACGCCCAACTTCATTGAGCGTACGAGTGGCATCGGCATCTTGGATCGCAAGATCGCACGCGACTTCTCGCCGGTCGGCCCGCTCATGCGTGGCTCGGGCTATGCCCGCGACGTGCGCTTTGACCATCCCTTCGACGGCTACGCCGATCCGGACGTCCAAAAGATGCACGCCGCCACGGCCGACACCTGCGATGCCTTCGGCCGTACCGCCGTTCGCATCCAGGAGGTCTATGATTCGATCGACATGATCGAGACCATGCTCGAGAACTGCCCGTCGGGCCCCATCCTCACCACGGATTGGGAGTACACCCCGCACAAGTACGCCATCGGCGCCACCGAGGCGCCGCGCGGCGAGGACGTGCACTGGGCCATGCTCGGCAACAACCAGAAGTGCTACCGCTGGCGCGCCAAGGCCGCCACGTACAGCAACTGGCCGGTCCTGCGCTATATGTTCCGCGGCAACACCGTGGGTGACGCTGCGTTGATCGTCGGCTCGCTCGACCCGTGCTACTCCTGCACCGACCGCGTGACGGTGACCGATGTCGCCGCCAAGCGCGACCACGTGCTCGACAAGGAGCAGTTCGAGAACGTCTGGCGCGACAAGTCGCCGCTTGCGGGCGAGGGCACCATGGCCGCTCCGCTCGATGAGGAGGCGCTCTAATATGCTGAAGCTTTGGAAGGTTAACGCCAAGGCCGGCGACGCGACGGTCAAGTACCCGTTTGCGCCGTTTCCCACCAACAAGGACATGCGCGGCAAGCCCGAGCACAACGCCGAGCTCTGCATCGCCTGCGGTGCCTGTGGCGTGGCATGCCCGGCCGATGCCATTCGCATGGACACCGACCTTGCGGCCGATACCATTACCTGGTCGATCGACTACGGCCGCTGCATCTTTTGCGGCCGCTGCGAGGAAGCCTGCCCCATGGAGGCCATCAAGCTCACCGAGGAGTTTGAGCTGGCCGTCATGAGCAAGGACGACCTCACCAGCAAGAGCGTCTACACGCTCGAGCACTGCTCGCGCTGCGGCAAGCCGTTCGCCCCGCACAAGGAGATCGACTACGCTAAGCGCCTGCTGCAAAAGGCCGGCGGCATGGAGGCCGAGCAGGCCGCCCGTACCGTCGGTATGTGCCAGGAGTGCAAGCGCGAGCTCGACGCCCTGCGCGCCGCCTCGGCCGTAAAGACCGGCAACGCGCACGGCATGGCTGCCAACGAGACGCTTGCGTCCGGCGAGCCCCAGGGCCCCGGCATGGAGTATCTGGGCGGTCACGGTGTGAACCCGGAGTATATCGACCGGGAGCTTAACCCCGATGCGCCCGAGATTCCCGCCGGTCCGGCGCCGGTCGAGGGCATCATCATGGATTTTGAAACGAAGGAGGAGTAACCATGGCCGAACCCACGCTTTTGCCCGAGCGGCTCCAGTACCGCCCGACCAAGATCGAGCTCGACGAGAGCATCGAGAAGGCCAAGGCGACCCTTCTTAAGAAGATCAAGCGCTCGGTGTACGTCTACCGTGTCGACTGCGGCGGCTGCAACGGCTGCGAGATCGAGATCTTCGGTTCCATCACGCCCGTCTTTGACGTCGAGCGCTTTGGCATCAAGGTCGTGCCTTCGCCCCGTCACGCCGATGTGCTGCTGTACACCGGTGCCGTGACGCGTGCCATGCGCATGCCGGCCCTGCGCGCCTTTGAGGCCGCACCCGATCCCAAGATCGTGGTGTCCTATGGCGCGTGCGGCTGCACCGGCGGCATCTTCTACGACAACTACTGCGTCTGGGGCGGCACGGATAAGATTCTGCCGGTCGATGTCTACATCCCCGGCTGCCCGCCCAGCCCCGCGCAGACCGTCTACGGCTTTGCCATGGCGCTCGGTCTGCTGGACCAAAAGCTCCATGCCGAGACCACGGTGGAGGCCGCCGGCGAGCAGGCCGATATCCTGCACCCCGGCGTGCCGTACAAGCTGCGCGTTGCCATCGAGCGCGAGGCTCGCGCCATGAGCGGCTACCGTTACGGCCGCGACCTGGCCAACGAGTTTATGGATACGCTCGAGGGCGCGCCCAAGGGTGATATCCGCGGTGCCATGGCGCTGCTCATCGACAAGCAGGACGATCCGCGCCGCGTTGAGGTCTACTCGGCGCTGCAGGATCTGGTGCTGGCCGGAGGTCACTAGATGGAGCTCACGGACCGCTCTGGTTACTTTGCGGGTCCCGGTATGCTCGGCGGCTCCTTTGGCGATGCCTCGCGCGCAAGCGACGAGGCCGCCGAGGGCGTCGCCGACCCCTGCCTGGGCCATGCGCCCGACCAGGTGGTCTTCTATGAGCTCACGCGTAAGTTTGTGGAGACCGAGGAAGACGTTCCCCAGGAGGCCTGCGACGTGCTGTACTACACGCTCGCCGTGGGCCACCATACCGGCGTGCTCGATTGCTTTGAGCCGCGCCTGTCGGTGCCGGTGGATGTCTTCTATTCGCTCGTCGATGCGCTGCCGGAGGGGGAGGCCAAGACCAAGTTCGAGGCCATCCGCTCCTTTGGCGAGTGCCAGCTTGACAAGGCGGCGGTGCCGTCGCTGCTCGAGGCCTGTGACACGCTGCTCGACGAGCGCGGTTTTCGCGGCTCGGCCAAGGCCGGCATCTCGGTGTTCGACGACGACTTTGGCCTGCATGCCCAGCAGGTCGCGTTTCTGATGAAGTTCCGCGATCTGGTTGAGCGCGTGCGCGATGTGTCGGGCGTGTACCTGACGGGAAGGTTGCAGTAATGGGTCGCGTTGTGGATGGACGTGTGAACGGCGCCCCGTTTGCGGGTATCGTGCTCACGGCGGGAAGCGTGCTGCGTGCCGACGATGCCGCCGGCCCCGTGCTCTCCAAAAAGATGGAGGACGCGCCCATTGCCGGTTGGTACACCATCGACGGTGGCCAAACGCCCGAGGACGACATCATCGAGGTCAAGCGCGAGCGTCCGCCCCGCCTGGTCTTGGTCGATGCCGCCGACATGGCGCTGCCCGTCGGGTCCATCCGTTTGCTCGACAAGCGCGATGTGGCCCGCAAGTCGATGTTCACCACGCATTCGCTTCCGTTGTCGATTCTGATCGAAGAGATTGAGCAATCGTGCGAAGATATCGTCTTCATAGGGATTCAGCCGGGCGATACGGAGTTTTACAACCCTATGTCCCCGGAGGTCTTTGACGCCGTCGACGCCGTGTACGACGCCGTGGCCGCCAACGACTTTTCCCACTTTGTCCGCTTGGGGCAAGAGCAATAGGAGCGCTTGTCCCTGCTGATTAGGAAAGAAGTGATTGACATGGCAGATTCCAAGGTGGAGTACCCCGCTCCCGATTGCCTGGCGCCCGCCGCGATCGAGGCCAAGACCGAGACCGCCGGCGTGACCAAGGCTAACCTGCCGGTCGCTAAGGCCTTTCTGTTGGCAATGTTCGCCGGCGCGTTTATCGCCTTCGGCGGCCTGTTCTTTACGGTGTTTTTGAGCGACAGCACGCTGGGCTGGGGCGCCCAGCGCGTCGTGGGCGGTCTGTGCTTTTGCCTGGGCCTGGTGCTGGTGCTGGTGTGCGGCGCCGAGCTGTTTACCGGTAATTCGCTCATGGTCTGCGCGCTCAAGAGCAAAAAGATCACCCTGGCTCAGATGCTCAAGGCTTGGGTCGTCGTGTGGGTCGGCAATTTTGTCGGTGCCCTGTTCATCGTCTTTTTGGTGTACATGGCCGGCATCTATAAGCTCAACGGCGAGGCGGTCGCCAACTCCATGGTGAGCGTCGCCGCCGGCAAGGTGACGATCGACTGGGTGACGATCTTCTTCCGCGGCATCCTGTGCAACATCTTTGTGTGCCTGGCCGTGTGGATTGGTACCGCTGGCAAGACCGTGGTCGATAAGGTCGTGGGCATTCTGCTGCCGATCGCCGCCTTTGTGGCCTGCGGTTTTGAGCACTGCGTTGCCAACATGTACTTTTTGCCTATGGGCGCCGTGATGCACGCGTGCGGCTATGGTGCCGAGGTTGCCGGGGCCGATGCGCTCAACGTCGCGGGTATTGCGTTTAATCTATCCGCCGCCACGCTGGGCAACATCGTGGGCGGCGCGGTTCTGATCGCGCTCGGCTACTGGTTTATCTACGCCAAGAAGTCCGAGGCGTAAAGGTACTGTTCGCTGAGTGCTGAGCCTCCCGCGGGGCGTTGCCGTGCGGGAGGCTTTTTGGGTCTAGGGGCTCGTTGCCGGGCTTTTGGCCTGTTGTGTTTGGCTGATGAAAGGGGTAATCGAGATGGCATCTGCTGTGAAGCGTGACGGTCGCGCCGTGGTGACCACATGCGGGGGATGCTATGCCGATTGCGCCTTTGCGGCACGCGTTGAGGACGGTCGCGTGTTGGCCGAGTTGCCGGTGCCGGGGCATCCGTGCGCGGCGCGTGCCCTGTGCG
The DNA here is from genome assembly GCA_937969105.1 of uncultured Collinsella sp. Lineage (GTDB taxonomy): Bacteria > Actinomycetota > Coriobacteriia > Coriobacteriales > Coriobacteriaceae > Collinsella. The sequence continues at coordinate 21,240 of CALBUZ010000198.1, forward strand.
CCCGCGGACGGCATCGCCTGTCTATGCCGTTTGACGAGCGCGACCGGATTTTGCATCCCATGCGACGCCGAGCTGATGGTTCGGGGTTCGATGTGATTTCGTGGGACGAGGCGTTTGCCCAGATCGCCGAGCGTCTTTTGGGGATTGTTGACGAGCGCGGGTCTCGTGCGCTGGGCATGACGCTCGGCGTGCCCTCGTTCGACCGCTATTGGGCCTATCGTTTTATGCATGCGCTGGGCTCGCCCAACGTGTACGGTGCCGACGGTGCCTGCGAGGTAAGCCGTCTGACCGGCTGGGAGCACAGCCTGGGTTATAGTCCCGCCTCCGATTTGGCGCATACCGACTGCATCATGTACCTGGGGCGTTCTATTGTCGATTCATCGACGATGGGGGCCGTTGATGCGCTCAACGATGCGCGCCGGCGTGGGGCGAAGATTATCGTGGTCGACCCTCGGCGCAGCGGCTCGGCTGCGCTTGCCGACCGCTGGCTGCGCGTGCG
>CALBUZ010000199.1 GCA_937969105.1 uncultured Collinsella sp.
TCGATGACATACGTTGTCGGGAACGAGAACAAATTTGACGTAAACTTACCGGCCTCGCTATCCGACTTGAACCAGATGTTCTTATATGTCACGCCCTTCTTACTCAGCACGTCCTTGGCATCTGCAATCTCGCCCTTGTTGCCATCGAGCGTAAAGGAATTGACACCTACGACCTGGCCGCCCTTCTCGGCGAGCTCCTTATTCAAATTCTCAAGATCGCCCAACTCGCCCACGCACGGCTTGCAAGTGGTGAACCAGAAGTTCATGACGGTGACCTTGTTCTTAGAGAACAGCTCGTCGCTGCTCACGTCGCTTCCATCCAGGTCCTTGCCCGTAAAGCTGGGGAACTTCGTCGCCTCGCTCGAAGCATTAGCACCAGCCGTCATGCCAGCGGTCGAAGCGTCGACGCTCTCGCCTTCGCTCGGCGTGCTTCCACAGCCGGGGAACTCCTTCTCCAAGCTCTCGAGCTTGTCCTCGATCTCCTTGATCTGCTGCGCACCGGCCTTGAGCGTCTTGAGCTCATCCGCCGTGAACTCATCCTTGGCGCCGTCGATGGTCTTGAGCAGGAAATCGCCGTAATTGCTGCCGTCCTCAATCATTGCGGAGTCTTTATTTGCCGCATTGAATACCTTTTCCCACAGCGCGTTATCACTCGAAAAGATATCGTTCTCCTTCTGCATGAGTTTTGCATACAACTCGGCGGCCTCGTCGGCATTGGTCGGCTTCTGCGCAGTGAGTTCTGCGATCTTAGAATCGGAGCCCGCAGATTCGCTCGCATTGCCACCGGGCGCCGAACATGCCACAAGGCACAAGGCCAATACCGGCACCATAAACAGGGCCGCAATCTTAGAAAGCTTCATGGTCATTCCTCCGTTTTGTCGAAGCTTGTTTACTTTTTATCGGCGGTCAAGGGAAGCTTTTCCGCCGACACATCCAGGCCATAGCGATAGCTGATGGCATCGACGGGACAGGCCCCGATGCACTTTCCGCACCGGATGCATTCGGCATGATTGGGCGCGCGGACCACATCAACGTCCATCTGGCAAACCTTTGAGCACTTGCCGCACGAGACGCATTTGCATGCATCGACCCGGATCCCCAGTAGGGATACCTTATTCATGAGCGCATAGAATGCGCCGAGTGGACAAATCCATTTGCAGAAGGGGCGGTAGAACAAAACGCTCAGCACTACCACGGCAATGAGAACGGCAAGTTTCCAAGTAAAGAGATGTCCCAACGCAGATCGAATGCCGGCATTGGCAATGGCCAGCGGAATGGCGCCCTCGAGTACGCCCTGAGGACAGATGTACTTACAAAAGAACGGGTCGCCCATGCCCACGTCGTTAACCACCAAGACGGGCAGCAGCACCACGGCAAACAGCAGCACGACGTACTTGATGTACGTGAGCGGCTTGAGTTTTTTTGTGGAGAACTTTTTGCCGGGAATCTTATGAAGCAGCTCCTGAAGCCAGCCAAACGGACACAGAAAGCCACATACAAAGCGTCCCAGCAGCACGCCGAGCAAAATGAGCGTACCGGTAACATAGTAAGAAAAGTTGAACTTGGATGAACCTACCACCGACTGGAACGACCCGATGGGGCACGCACCCGATGCCGCGGGGCACGAATAGCAATTAAGTCCAGGTACGCAGACTGTTTTTCCCGCGCCCTGATAGATGCCGCCTTTGGCAAAGTTTGGCAGGTGAATGTTGGTGACCAGCGTCGCCGCCGCCTGAATGAATCCGCGAAATCGGGCCAAAACATGCGACGCAGTGTTTTCTCTTTTATCCAATTCCGATACACTCCAAGCACAGCCTAATCGCTTTGGCCAGCACGGCATCCGCCTCGCCACGCATAACGCCAAAGCACACCATGGCAATTCCGACGATCAACAAAGCGACCGGTGCCACGGGCTTTACCACTTTGAACAACCTGACCACTCCTTTCGTTACGCGACCATTGGACCATATCGACCATAAAATCCGTGTTAAGCGCGATTTGGAATGTGCAAGGAGACTGTTATGCGTATTTTGATCGTCGAGGACGAGCAGGCGCTGTGTGACGCAATCGCGCGCAGCTTGCGAAACTTGGCGTACAGCGTCGACTGCTGTCACGACGGACAGAAGGCGCTCGACCTACTGGACATTGAGGCCTTCGACCTCGTGATACTCGACCTCAACCTTCCCCATGTCGACGGCATGACCGTACTCAGGGAACTTAGGAAAACTGACTGCGAGACCAAGGTACTCGTGCTCTCGGCACGCGGCGAGGTCGCCGACAAGGTGGCGGGACTCGATGCCGGCGCCAACGATTACCTCACCAAGCCGTTTCATCTGGACGAACTTGCGGCAAGGATCCGCAGCCTTACCCTCAGGCGCTTCGCACAAAGCGACATAGTATTAACCTGCGGAAAGCTCCGCTTTGACACCAAGGCGCGCATCGCTTCCGTGGACAGTGAGGCTTTATCTCTTACGCGCAAGGAAACGGGAATCTTGGAATACCTGATGCTTAATCAGGGGCGTCCGGTAAGTCAAGAGGAGCTTATCGAGCACGTTTGGGATAGCAGCGTGAACAGCTTTAGCAACGCAACCCGCGTTCATATCTCGTCACTCCGAAAAAAGTTGCGCGGCGCTTTGGGATACGACCCGATTCGTAATCGGATTGGAGAGGGCTACGTTATGGAGGATGGAGAATGAAAAGGCTTTCGCTGCAATGGCGCATAACGATTATGACGGCACTGCTGACGTGTGCGGCGTGCGTGCTGACGAACTGCCTGGTCGGCTATACGGGCATGCGCTACATGGATGCCATCGGCAGCGACATCTCGGCCTTTAACGCAACCGGCGAAGATTCGCCCCAGGCGTTCGACCCAACGAAAGCGGCCCTCTATGACAAGGTCACGATCGTCGTAAACGACGCACAGGAGTCTTTTGGCGCGACAGCCTGGTACATCACGGCTGGAGTCACACTCCTTGGCGGCGCGCTGGCATACTTTGCGAGCGGCCGCGCGCTCAAACCGCTACGGGCTTTTGCAACCCAGGTTGAGCGTGTGCAGCCTGACAACCTAAGCGAAATTAGACTCAGTGAAGATGTGCCCACCGAGCTACAACGATGCAGCGCCTCTTTCAACGACATGATCGCCCGTCTTGGCGAAGGGTTCTCTGCGCAGCGTCAGTTTACCGGCAATGCCGCACACGAGCTGCGCACCCCGCTCGCCCTTATGCAAGCACAGATTGAACTATTCATCTCCGAGCACTCCGGTTTGCAACCCGAAACAGCCGAGCTGCTCGACCTGCTACAAGAACAAACCGAGCGCATGTCTCGAATGACCAAGGTATTGCTCGAGATGAGTGAGCTCCGCAGCGTTCCTTGCGAGGACGATGTTGAACTTGGCCCCTTGTCCGAAGAGGTCCTCACCGACCTTGCGCCACTTGCCGATAATAAGGGCATAGCCCTCAATTGTGCTGGAGACGCTTTGGCAATCGGGAGCGACACGCTCCTCTATCGGCTGGTGTTTAATCTGGTCGAAAACGCCATCCGTTACAGCCGCTCCGGCTCGACTGTCAACGTCTCCATCAGCGACAGCGACAGCCACGTGTTCCTGCGAGTCGAGGACCGGGGCCCGGGAATACCCAAGCAGTACCGTGAGAGCATCTTCCAACCGTTCTTTCGCCTGGATAAATCCCGCAGCAGGGCATACGGCGGCGCAGGGCTCGGGCTAGCGCTTGTTTGGGAGATTGCAGCCCTACACGGCGGCACGGTAGAGGTCGAAGCAAGTTCCGAGAACGGGACTACCATGCTCGTAAGCCTTCCAAAACGATCCGCAGCGTTAACCGAACAGTAAAACGAAAGGGGTCCCGAGCAACAGGAGTACAATTGCTGCATTGTTGCCACCTGATGGGAGATGGAAGATGGACTGCGATGGCTACCCGCGCATTCCCATGCCGTTGATGTGCACCGCCTTTGTGCCGGGCCAGATTGACGCTGCGGTTGCAGGCATTTCCGACCCCGATTCACGCGCCATTGCCACGGCAGAAGCGCTGTACTTTCGCGGACAGGCCACCCTCGCCGCCGAGGCAGCACGCCCCTATCTTGACGCCACCGACCCCGCACTGCGCTATTCCGCATGCCTTATCTGCGGATATGCCAGTCTGTCGCTCAATCGTATCGCCGACGCCCGCCGTTGCCTTGCGGGCATCCTCGATACGCCAACTGACGAGGAATCGCCCGCCGTCCACGCCACGCATATCCTGTTCGCCTCCGCTGCGAGCGTCCTGCTGCACCTGCCTTCCCCGCATTCCGCCGAAGAGTTTTATCCGCTTGCGGCGCATCTGCCCGAAGGCCTGCGCCTGTTCGCCAGCTACGTGATGGCGCATGCCCTATACCTGCGCGGCGAATATGGCCGCAGTCTGGGCATGGCGGAAAACGCCCTGATCATGAAACAGGGAAGCTATCCCATCTCGGAGCTGTTCCTGCACCTGTCGGCTTCCATGGCATGCATGAGCCTCAAGGATATCGACGCCGCAAAAACGCACTTCGGAGCCGCTTGGGACACTGCGCGTCCCGACGGCCTTATCGAACTCATCGGCGAACACCACGGCCTTTTGCAGGGACTCATCGAGGCATGCCTAAAATCGCAATACCCTGACGATTTCGCACGCATCATCGAGATCACGTACCGCTTCAGCTACGGCTGGCGGCGCATCCACAACCCCGATTCGGGCGAGGACGTGGCCGACGATTTAACGACCACGGAGTTCACCATGGCCATGCTTGCCTGCCGCGGATGGACCAACGCCGAAATCGCACGCCACATGGGAGTATCGCCGGGCACCGTTAAAAACCGCCTATCAGGAGTGTATGCCAAGCTTGGTATCGGAACTCGCGCCGAGCTGATTGCCCACATGTTGCGCTAGCGGCCAAACTGCCCGGCGCATCGAAAGCGCTCCGGGGGCCTGACGCTTTCGCGCACTCAAATTGGACATTTTGGCCATCGAACGGCACTACCGCCACGGGGCACCTTCTCGCAAAATAGGATTATTTCCTCCGATGTTTGCGGGATGGGAGCCAAAGATGCTTGATCGCCGTTCGTTACTTGTTGCCGGAGCATCCTCGCTGGCGAGCATTATGTTGCCGCGCGTGCCGGGAAGCGCAAACGCCTTCATATTGCCGTTCGCGCCCACCGAAGCCTATGCCAACGAAGAAGACCCCTTCAGGGTGCTCGTTCTCTCGCGCACCATGTTTGGTGTGGTCGTGGTCGACGTCGCCAACAAGAATACGCCCATCACGGGTGCCCAGGTCACGCTCGTGTCGCGTTATGCCGCGGGCAAGCAGCTCACCGCCACGACCGATGACGAAGGCACGGCCATCTTTGAGGTCGCGCCGCTTTCGGAAGGCTACGTGGACGAGGCAACGCTTCTCGACGCATACGACTTTAACGGCGGCATCTCCATTAGCACGGCAGGCTACCGCGATGTCGAGATTCCCCTTGTGCGTATCCAGGGCGGCACCGCCATAACCGCGCCCACGCGTCCGCTTTCCGATGGCGAGCCGTACTTTCGACAGCTCACGTTCGACGAATGGGACATCCAGTACGCCGATGCCACGTTTATGGCAATGCCGAAGGACGACACGGCAAACGAGCAACCCGACACGCACGCCTTTACCGTGCAGGCACATCTGCCACAGGGTGGACAGGCAACGCTGTGCATCAACAAAGTGACGCCCGCCGCGGGCAGCTCATCCGAAACCGTCACACAGATCGGCCAGATCAGGGCCAGTGCATCGGGTGCGAATAATCTGGCAACGTTCACACTCGAAGACAAGTTCCTCGATGCGGCATCGGGCCTTCTGGAAGAAGGATGCAAGCTGCGCTTTGTCCTCGACTATCAGGGCAAAACCTACACGCTCTCCTCCCCCATGGCCGTTGTCACCGCGCCGGCCGCAAAGGCGGAATCGGGCTCGACCACCATCATTCCCACCACCATGGACCAAGAGATCACTCCGTTTGATTTCCCCGCGGCGTTTCCCGGTATCGGCGGCAATAAGTTCACGTGCTGGATGCCCACATTTCCGATCCTCTTCGATTTCTCGTTTGCTGGATACGTGCTGTTTGGCGGAGGATACAAACCAGCCAGCTATATGAACGATTCGGGCAACCCTGATCCGGAATACTGGAAGAAATCGCCGCGCGAGTCGGGCGCCAAGCAGGCAAACCGCTACCTCGACGAGATGGAGGGGAAGTGGAATCAGTACAAAAGTATGAGTGCCGGCTCGGGCACCGATCCAAGAAACACTAAGCTCCTTCGTCACCATTGCACGCTGCTGTTCACGATGGATATCGCCACACAGCTGTACGGCTCGCTCGCCTACGATTGGGTGGGCAAAACCTGGGGCAACAACAACGACCCCGCATACGGCAATATTAAGGCACTCTTCCAAGTAAGAACCGACCTCAATTGGACCGAGCAGTTTACCCTAGGACCGGTGCCGTTTTTCCTAAACGTCAACCCCTGGGTGCTGGCGAAGCTGGCGCTCGCCGTGGGTGCCCACACGCACGGCAGCGGCGCGGCGTTTTTTAAAAACATTTCGCTCGACTATTCAAACACCTCGGGCTCGTTCACCATCCAGATCGGGCTTGCCGTCACCTTTGGCGCCGGCGTTGCACGCGTCGCTTCGTCTGCCGTGCGTGGCGCCGCATCCCTCACGCTGTTCATTGGGTACGAGAAGGCAGATGGACACCAGCTTCCGCGACTGCGCGTAGGTGCAGACGTCGATGTCGATGTGATACTCCAGTTCGTAATGTTCAAGTGGACCACCAAGGCTTGGTCGGGGTCGTGGCCCACACTCCTCGATTCGTGGAATATGTCGGTGAACAATGGCAACCAGTATGTGCTCCAGCGCTCTGAGCTCGCATTGGGTGGAGATACGCCTTACACGTTGGATGCCCGCTTCGGCACGCCCAGCAACATCGAGGCGGGCGACGTGCCGCAATTTATCGCATCGGCCACCATCGTCACCAACGCCGAGCTGCTCGCACGCGCCGAGGTTAAGGCCGCTGTCGTAAACGTCGCGCCTGTCGTGCGCGATTGGGATCAAGCGGTCACGCGCATTGAGCTCGAGGCGGATGCAGAAAGCGACGACACGGGACAGATCGAGCATTTCGTCCATGCACTGATAGGGAACGACGAAAACGCCGCGCCGATGTACGAGTACACCTATATCGGGCAGGCGACGAACGCTGTTGCGGACCCCAACGCCAATTCTGCTGGTGTATCGGAGGACGAGCGTGGCGGCATCAAGCCCTCGAGCGACAACGTGCTGTTTTCCGGCGTGCTCAGCGAAGCTCACATGAAGCTGGCAATGATCGCCGGCGTAGAATGCCTGTTCCGTATCGCCTCGGTGCGCTACGGCGACAATGGCCGCTCGCGCCTGGTGGTGCACACAAAGGCAAACGGCACGTGGTCTGCCCCCATGCCCGTGGACTTCCCCCTTGGCTTTGGCGAGGGCGACGTGGAGCGCGACGGCATATTCGATTACGACTTCGACGTAGTGGAATATACGGACGTAAGAGAAAACCAGGACGCTTACGTGCTGCTGGTCTCGGGCGAGCGCCCCGACGGCGACAACACCCTTTTCGATACGGCAAGCACAGCCGGCATACTGTCCGTTGTGCGCCTGCGCATAAGCAACGACGGAGTTCGCGTGATGTCGCACACGTCGTGGCGCAGCATCTCGCGCGGCCGCCTTCAGGAGGATGGCCACCATTGTCTGCAGTGTCCACGCATCACGGTGGGCAAGACGCTGGTCGACGGGCGCCTGTCGGGCGCTTACCTCCACCGCCGCGGAACCACCGCAGAAAAGGCGCTGGGCAATGAGGCAGAGGTTGCGCTGGAGTGCTTCACCCTGTGGTCGGATGATTTGGGCGACAGCCTCACGTTCCGTCAGGTCCTCCGCTTTCCGCAAGCGCCATCGAGCATCGAGCTGGGCGTACCCGAGAATATCAACGGCAAAATGGTGGTGCCCGTTGCATACGAAACTGCAAACGGTTGTGGCTGCGCATCGTATGCCGTGATCGGCCAGTCCATCGCGGGTTGGGGCGTTATGCCACCAGATGCCACAGTACCCCACGTGGTGCCGTGGCCACAACATTCGGGCTTTTTGGCAACCGTCAACGAGCAACTGCAGCATATTACTTGGACGCGAGGAGCATCGGCATTTGCAACGCAGCCCGTGGGTGCCGCAGGCTGTGGCCCGGCATCGTTTAGCGTAAGCAACAACGGCAGGTGCGTGCTCTATGTAGAGAACACCGATGGCAAGGTGGGGCAAACCTACGACGAAGAAGGCAACCCGGTAGCAGTGATGGGCAAGCACTTCCGCATCTTCGCCAGCACCTTGGCAGGCGATCTGTTCACGGAGCCGTTCGTGATGTGCGAGCTGGACCATCCCGTCGATCAGATAACGACATTTTTGACGTCGGGAGGCATGCTCTCCGCGCTCGCCACGTACATTGTGAGCGCGGAGAAGAGCGAGGCAGAGCTGCGCGGCATCGAAGTGCCCTTGGTGGCGTGTGCCACTCCGACGGGCGCGGTCGCTACCTCGGGCGCGGTGGTGCCCGGAGCAGCAGGCGAATCCTTCATGGTCACGGTGCGAAACGACGGCAACACCTTGCTGACCGCCGGCACGATCGATCTGTACCGAGAGGGCTCCAGCCAGCCGTTCTCCAGCGCATCCATCGGGTTCGGCGCGAACGCACGCATGGCTTCGATCTTTGATCCAGAGCTTGCCGAGGACGCTTCGGACAACGATATGGCACGCGTGAAATACGCGCTCGAGACGCTGGGCGCGCGTTTTGCAACGCACCCGCTGATAGCCGACAACGGCAACGCCGTGCTGGCACCGGGTTGCACGGCACAGTTCCGCATGAGCTTCGCCATCCCCGAGAGTTGGGGCAACGAAGTGGGCAAACGCGTCACGCTGTATGCGAAGGCGCGTGACCTGGTAGCGCTCGATCCCGTAACGCTCGAGGAAATTCGACCGGGCGCAAACTCGGCGCTGGGTGCCGTACTGCATGAGCTTCATGTGCCTGACGCGACATGCGAGCGCTCAGAAATTCTGGTCGGCATATGCGGCAGCGCGGATATGACAGGACTTCACGACGCCCCGATGACAGCAGACGGCGATGGTGGCTCGAGTGGCGGCGGTACTGACGAGGACGGCGGCTCCGGCGGAAGCAGCTCCGGCAGCGGCAAGGACCACGGCAATAGCAAGCGCTCCGGAAAAGCGGGCGCGCTTGCGGGCACGGGCGATGTCAACGCTCCCCTTACGGTAGCCGCTGCAGCACTCGCCGCGGCAGGCGCCGGCCTCGTCGCCTACAGCGTCCGCCGCACGGCGCTCGAAACCGACACCGCCAATGAGGTCAATTCGGATAGGCCTCGCTAGCTCCTAGTTACTTTTGTGAGAGACGTCGACTCGGCTCATCGAACATCAAATGGGCTGGTTCTGGATACCCAGAGCCAGCCCATTACGCATTAGATATCGTCAGAGGAGTCGAGTTCTGCCTCGAGCTTAGCACGGCGTCTTTTCGCCAACAATCCGCATGGCACGTTTTTGATAAACGCATCCAACCGCAAACGCAGCAGGACGCATTCGGCCGTCTTCAAACTTACTCGGACAAAACCGACTCGGTTTTTTCCGAGTAAACGTGATTGATAGTCGATCGATGTGCCCGCTCGCACAATCAGCATCATTCGATTTTGTTTAGTAAAACTAGGTCCCTATTAAATAAAATTCATCGGTTTCCAAATTTGTTTAACAATGCCGCGCTACCACTAAACACTATCCCCGTTAATCCGAACGATTGTTCGATGGATTTCGTGTTGGTTGGAATCGTCTGTGGGCTGGGCTATGCTACCTTGACTATCTATATGACTTAAACGCAGCAAAGGAGCACCGAGAGAGCGAGTATGGCAAAAAACACCGCAAACTATGGTAACGACAGTATCCGCCAGCTCAAGGACGAGGAACGCGTACGTCTACGCCCCGCCGTCATCTTTGGCTCGGACGGACTCGATGGCTGTGCACACGCCGCCTTCGAGATCCTGTCCAACGCCGTTGACGAGGCGCGCCAGGGCTACGGCAAGCTCATCACCCTTACCGCCTTTCGCGATGGCTCCATTCAGGTAGAGGACAACGGCCGCGGCTGCCCGCTCGACTGGAACCCTTCCGAGAAGCGCTTTAACTGGGAGCTCGTCTTTTGCGAGCTCTACGCCGGCGGCAAGTACAACAACAACCAGGGCGGCGACTACGACTTCTCGCTCGGCACCAACGGCCTGGGCTC
>CALBUZ010000200.1 GCA_937969105.1 uncultured Collinsella sp.
ATCAACGCAAACTTCTATATTTCGGACTACACCATCAGCATCAGTGATGTTTCCGACTGCTTGGCGGACACGCAGAGCGCCTACGCAAAGCCGACCACGACACCTTCGAGCTTCAAAACGCCCAATGTGCTGGATGCCCTTTTGGTTGCTTTTTGGCTGAACGGCACTGACATTACGGACTCCAATAAGGTAGTCGCCGGTTGGGATGCAAACCCCTTGGAAGGTAACCCTGGCGGTTATATTAACGGTGTCTATCCCCAGTATGCTACCTACGGCAATCCGTATCCCGATACCGAGACTATCAACGGCGTTGTCTATAACAAATATAGCGGCAGCGGCTGGAACATTGCCTATGGCAGTAATGCAAGCAATATCGCCGCCACGGGTACGTACAGCACCAATGTGACGCTGACAGACGGAATGATCATCGTTTTCGACTTCAGTCCCTACTGCATTTACGAGGTACAGAGCAACAACTAAATACATACAGCCGAAAAGATAAAGGGGCAGGCACACATCGCCCGCCCCTTCCTTTTATAAGTTGATTTTAAGAAAGGCAGTACACGAATTATGAAAAAACGATTGGCAAGCCTGCAAGCCGGGCTGCTGGCACTGGTGCTATTGTTCAGCCTGCTGCCGGTAAGTTCGTTTGCCACGGAACTAGATGCTGCGCCTGATTCAGTCATTACGACACAAGAGGACGCCGCCGCTGACCGCAACACAGCGGCAGAGGAAAGCGGAGAGCATACGTCCAGCGCAAGCGATGCACAGCCTGCGGCAGGGGGAACAGAATCAACTGCATCTGACTCAAGCGCAGGAACTGAGCAGGATGATAAATAGTTATTCGCCTTTCGTACAGTTGTAATATAGAGTGCGCCTAAACTGCTTTGCCTTGACACATGAAATAGGATTAAGCACAATATCCTCCCACCATGCAAGAAGCGTCCGTGCAAAAGCATCAAAAGAGCGGTTTCGGGTTTTATCCACGGGAAACATTTCTCCTTTCGCAAAGGTCTCCGTCATCCTCAAAAGGACTACCGTATTTGACCATACCTAAAAAGGGTTGCGAAATCGGGGGCGAGGCCATTGGAATTCCTGGCGTTGTTGTTGTTCGCGTTGCCGTTCGTGTTCACATTGCAGAAGTTGTTGCTGTTGTTGTAGTACGGAGAACGCTCCCACCAATTCGCAGTGGACAGCGGGAATCCCCAAAGCCGACAGGTTTTACAGAAATGCACCCAATTTTTATGATTTGGTAAGCAAAGCCGGCGCGGTGGCCGCCGCCGTCGGGTATGCGGGCCACTTTCTTGACGTCGACGTGCAGGAGCTCGCCCGGCCTCTCCCGCTCGTAGCGCACGGGGGTGACCGGGCCGCGGCGGCGCGCCTCCCCGGTCACGCGGTCGACGTCGGCGAGCCTCGGCATGCCCCGCCTGGAGACGATCCTCGCGCACGTGCGCGCCGGCACGCCCGTCGTGGCGGCCAGCCCGAGCGGGGCGAGCAGCATCGAGGAGCGGGCCTCGCAGACCCGCTCCTCGACTTCGGGCGGCGTGAGCCTCGCCAGCCTTCGCGGGCGGCTGCTTCGGTCGGAGAGCCCCTCGCCGGACCTGCTCCTGCGCAGCCACTTGCCGGCGGTCTGGCGGCTGATTCCCATCTGGCGGGCGGCCTCGGCGACGCCGAGGCCGGATTCTATGCGCGAGACGAGCGTCTCGCGCCCCTTCGGGGTGAGTTTTGCGTTAGGATGCTGTTCCACGGGAGGGCTCCTTCGCTATGAATCTAGGCAACTCACAGCATGCGGGAACCCTCCCTATTTGTCACCCGCGGATGTAAACAACGTCTTGGCACTTAACAGCTAGGCCTCAAACGAACACGACGCGACGCACACGACTCAAGGAGCATGTACCTCATGGGCAACCTCTATACTTCGACCACCTTTATGGAACACAACTCGCATCCCGACTATAAGTACGAGATGGATGCTCCCA
>CALBUZ010000201.1 GCA_937969105.1 uncultured Collinsella sp.
GGCAACTGGTCCCCGCCACAAATTACCCTTGGCATACTTGCGCGAATATCCGCTCGTGCTACACTTGCAATTGCTGTTTCAGGGCGGGGTGAAATTCCCCACTGGCGGTAAATCGGGCGGTGTCAAAGGGACGCCGTGGCGCAGGCGAGATGCCTGCGACCGAGCCGATGAGTCCGCGACCCGTGTGTGCGTTGGTTCGCATGCCGGCTGAACTGGTGAGATCCCAGTACCAACGGTTAGAGTCCGGATGAAAGAGGCAGGTGATCTTATGTCTGAACAGTCGCAGCATATCCATTTTGAGAACACGAATAGGTGGAGCACTAAACAGCTCGTTACCATGGCGTTGATGTGCGCCTTGGGAGCACTGTTTATGTATGTGCAGCTGCCCATCCTTCCTTCGGCGCCGTTTTTGACCTACGACCCGTCGCTGGTGCCGGCGATGGTGTGCGGATTTGCGTATGGCCCCGGTGCCGGTACCGCTGTTGCCGCTATGGCGATCGTTATCCATGCGCTTACCACGGGCGACTGGGTCGGCGCGCTTATGAACTTGGTTGCCACGATGGGCTATATTCTGCCTGCGGCTATCGTTTATCAGAAGATGCACACCTACAAGGGTGCCGTGATTGGCCTGGCGCTCGGCGTCATTGCCGCTACGGCGCTGTCCATGGTCGCGAACCTGACCATCGGCGTTTGGTTCTGGTATGGCTCGGCCGATGTGATTCTGCCGCTCATGCTTCCCGCCGTCTTGCCGTTTAACCTCATCAAGACCGTGCTTAACTCGGTGTTGACGCTGGTGGTGTACAAGGCGGTCTCTAATCTCATCACGCCCAAGAAGGACCAGGTCAAAGGCCGCGCATGATTGAGTGTCGGGGCGTTTCCTTTAGCTATGACGGTGTCGTGCCGGCGCTCGATGGCATCGATCTGAACATCGAGGATGGCGAGTTTTTCTGCATCCTCGGCGGCAATGGGTCGGGCAAGTCGACGTTTGCCAAGCATTTGAACGCGCTGCTGCAGCCCGATGCGGGAACGGTGTGTGTCAACGGCATGGACGCGTCCGACCCCGAGCTGGTCTACGACGTCCGCTCGACTGCGGGCATGGTGTTCCAGAATCCCGACGACCAGCTTGTAGCGACGCTTGTCGAGGACGATGTTGCGTTTGGTCCCGAGAACTTAGGGGGCGAATCGGCCCAGATCGCGCGGCGCGTGCGCGAGGCGCTGAAGGCCGTGGGTCTGGTGGGTTTTGAGCGCCACGAGACCCACGCTCTCTCGGGCGGACAAAAGCAGCGCGTGGCGCTTGCCGGCGTGCTCGCCATGGAGCCGCGCGTGCTCATTTTGGACGAGGCGTCCTCGATGCTCGATCCGCGCGGGCGCAAGGGCCTTATGAAGGCCTGTCACGCGCTGCACGAACGCGGCATGACCATCGTGATGATTACGCACTTTATGGAAGAGGCCGCTGAGGCCGATCGCGTTGCTGTCTTCCAGGCGGGCCGCGTTGCCATGCTCGGTACGCCCGAGGAGATCTTGACGCGGGCGGACGAACTCGCGCGGCTGAACCTGGATATGCCGGCATCGTGCTGTCTTGGCAGGGCGCTTTGCGCGAAGGGCGTGCCCATTTGCGCACAGGTGCGCGAGGCGGATATGGTCGCCGATATAGCGCAGGTTTATGCCGAGCGGAGTAGGACAGGCATCGCCGGACGGCCTTTCGCATCCGATCCTCGTATTTCCGACAACGTCTCCTCTGCAATCGATGGCGCAGACGCGCTGGAGTCCGTCATCGAGATTTCGCACCTTTCGTACAGCTATTCGCTGAGCGCCCGCGAGCGTCGCCGTTGGCACAAGCGCCCAGCCGCCGAGGGCACATCGAACAAGCAGGCCCTCTGGGGCAACGACCCTAGCAGCCCCTGGGCGTTGCGTGATGTGTCGCTAACGGTGCGTCGTGGCGAGTTCCTGGGCCTTGCGGGCCATACCGGTTCGGGTAAGTCGACGCTGATTCAGCATCTCAACGGCCTGATTCGTCCCCAGGAGGGTTCCGTTTACGCATTGGGGCTCGACCTGGTAAACAAGAAAGATGCCGCCGCGGTTAAGGCAAAGGTCGGCGTGGTGTTTCAGTATCCAGAGCGTCAGCTGTTTGCCGAGACCGTGGCACAGGACGTGGCGTTTGGTCCGCGTAACCTTGGCTTGTCGCAGGCCGAGGTTGCCCGCCGCGTTGAGTCATCGCTCGCGCGCGCGGGCCTCGACCTGGCCACGGTGGGCGACAAGAGCCCCTTTGAGCTCTCGGGCGGGCAGCAGCGGCGCGTGGCGTTTGCTGGCGTGCTTGCCATGGAGCCCGAGGTCCTGGTACTCGATGAGCCCATGGCGGGGCTCGATCCGGCGGCGCGCAGTGATTTCTTGGAGCTCATCGATCGACTTCACCGCGATGGCCTGACCGTCGTCATGGTTTCGCACAGCATGGATGACCTGGCCAATTGCTGCGACCGTATCGTCGTAATGAACAAAGGTGCGGTGTTTGCCGAGGGCACGCCCGCTCAGGTGTTTGCGCATGCGGATGAGCTTAAATCAATCGGCTTGGGTGTTCCCGCTGCCCAGCGCATGGCGCTGGCGCTTGCGAAGGCGGGCGTGCCGCTGCGCTTTGACGGCCTCTATACGGTTGAGTCGTTGGCAGACGAGTTGGTGGACCTGCTAATCGTTCGCTCGGACGGTCCTTCTAACGTCGCGGACATTGCTAAATCCAGGACGGTCGCGCGAGAGGAGGGCTGCTAATGGAGGCGTTTTCGTTTGGCAGCTACTATCCCGGCGATAGCGCAATCCACCGCCTGGACCCGCGAACCAAGTTGCTCTTGGGCTTTGTGTTTCTGATCACGACGCTCACGGTCAGCAGCTTCCGCGGACTGGTCCCGGTCCCAATCTTCGTTGTCCTGATCTATGCCGTGTCCCGGGTGCCGGCTCGTCGCGTCCTGTCATCGATGGCACCGCTGCTGGCGATTGTCGCGGTGGTCGCGGTGCTCAACCTGTTTTCCGACCAGAGCGGGCGCATTCTGTGGCAGCTCGGCTTTTTGCAGATAAGCGAGGGCTCGCTGCATTCCGCCGCCTTTATGGCGTGCCGCCTGACCTTGATGATGGCCGGTATGAGCGCTATCACGCTTACCACACCGACGCTCGACCTCACCGCGGGCTTTGAGCGCCTGCTCGCGCCGTTTGCGCGTGTGGGACTTCCTGCGCACGAGCTCGGCATGATCATGGGTATCGCGCTGCGCTTTATGCCGCAGTTTGCCACTGAGATGAAGCAGACGGCCGATGCACAGGCGAGCCGCGGTGCGCGCGTGACGGGAGGCCCGCTCGGCGGCGTGCGTATGCTTGGCAGTGTGGCGATTCCGCTGTTCACGGGCGTGTTCCGTCATGCCGAAACGCTGTCTGCCGCCATGGATGCCCGTTGCTATCATGGCGAGCAGGGCCGCACGCGTCTGCATGCGCTTGCATTTGGCCGCGGCGATGCGTTGGCGGCGGTGGTGACGGCGTTGCTGCTCATCTGCGTCATCGTCATCAATCTTCAACTTGTTTAGGCGCGATTCGAGCGCAGGAAAGGGGTCCCTATGACCGACAACGATCGCACGGCGCAGCTCGAGCGCGCCTGTTCGTATCTTAGGCGTATTCCGGCGTGGTATCTTGCCACGATCGACGTGACGGACGGACATCAGCCGCGCGTGAGGCCGTTCTCGTTTGCCATGGTCGATGATGGCAAGCTGTGGTTTTGCACCTCGCGCGATAAGGACGTGTGGGCCGAGCTCAGCGCGAACCCCAAGTTTGAGGTTTCGGGTTGGAAACCGGGGGAGTGTTGGATTGTGCTGACCGGCGAGGCCACGCTCGAGGACGACGCGGTCGTGAGCGACCGGGTGCGCCAAGCCGGCTTTAAGCACATGATGGGCATCGGCGAGAATCACGAGAGCGCCAACGACGGTCGCCTTGCATTTTTCTCGGTGCGCAATATCGCCGCCCGCTTCTGTGATATCGACGGCAGCGAGGAGCGTCTGGAGCTCTAATTTCCCAAATTGACTACCCATTCCAAAAAGACTGGTCAGGTGACAGGAGGAAACGTGGACGGATTGAATACGGTGTTGGAGTATCTGACGTCGGTGCCGGCATGGTATTTGGCGACGAGCGTTGACGGGCAGCCGCATGTGCGTCCGTTTTCGTTTGCGCAGATCCAGGACGGCAAGTTGTGGTTTGTAACGGCGCGCACCAAAGACGTGTGGCAAGAGTTGCTGCAAAATCAACGCTTTGAGGCCACGAGTTGGTGGCCGGGCCATGGCTGGCTCATCTTGCGCGGGCGTGCGGGTCTGGATGACCAGGCCGCTCCCGATATGCGCGAGACAGGCTGGAAGCACCTGGAGCGCCTAGGCGAGCACTACGAGGGCGCAGGCGATCCCACGCTCGTCTTCTTTAGCGTGGAGGAACCCGAGGCCTTTATCTGCAACCATGACGAATGGGTGCAGATCGAGCTCTAAACGAGTCTCTCAGCAAGCTTCGACAATTCAAATTCTCGCATGTAGCGGGCCCCACATTGCAACGTCACCGTAAGGCGCACTGGGCAATATGGGGCCCGCATTTATTTGTCAATTCCTTCGAGTGAATGTGTCGGGACTGTTTCAATGCATGAATATGCAAAAGATTTGCGTAGATATGCATCTTTTGGTGCTAAAGTTTCAACCCACTTCATAACGACGGCTGCGGGATGCGCATTGGTGCATAACTGCAGACAAGGAGTCTGATATGTCTTTAAAGGTTGGAATCGTCGGTGCGGCTGGATATGCTGGCGCCGAGCTCATTCGCCTCGTCCTCGGTCATCCCGAGTTTGAACTTGCTGCCATTACGTCCAACGCCGATGCCGGCCAGCCGTTGTCTGCGGTGTATCCGAGTTTCGCCGGCGTAAGCGATCTTGTCTTCACGACGCATGACGCCCCCGAGCTCAAGAACTGCGATGCGGTCTTTTTGGCCGTGCCGCACACGGCTGCCATGGCACAGGTGCCCGCCCTGCTTGCCGCGGGAGTCTCCTGCATTGACCTCTCGGCCGACTATCGTCTGAGCGATCCGGCCACTTTTGAGGCCTGGTATGCCGCCGAGCACACGAGCCCCGAGCTACTCAAGAGCCGCGCCTTTGGTCTGCCCGAGCTGTTCTGCCAGGATTTGGAGACCGCTGCATCCGACCACGCCGACGGCAAGCCCGTGCTGGTCGCCTGCGCCGGTTGCTATCCCACCGCGACGAGCCTTGCCGCCGCGCCTGCCGTGCGCGCCGGCTGGGTTGCCCAGAGCGGCCCCGTGATCGTTGACGCTATCAGCGGTGTAACGGGTGCCGGTAAGTCCTGCAATGCCCGTACGCATTTTTGCAGCGCGGACGAAAACCTGGAGGCCTATGGCGTGGGCAAGCATCGTCACACGCCCGAAATCGAGCAGATCTTGGGCCTAACCGATCGCGTCGTCTTTACCCCGCACCTGGCACCGCTCAAGCGCGGCCTGCTCTCTACGGTGACGATGCCGCTTACGGCGCAGGCTATCGATACCTTGACCCTTGAGGACGTTGTCGACCATTACAAGCAGTTCTACGCCGGTCGCACCTTCGTGCGCGTACTCGATGCCGGCCAGCAGCCCAAGACGGCTTCGGTCGTCGGCACCAACGCCGCCCAGATCGGCCTCGCGCTCAACAAACGCGCGGGCGTTCTGGTGGCTACGGGCGCCATCGACAATCTGTGCAAGGGCGCAGCAGGCCAGGCGGTCCAGTGCGCCAACATCGTCTTTGGTTTTGATGAGCGACGAGGCTTGCCCACAGTGGCGTGCCCGGTGTAGCACATTCGATTGTTAGCGATTTGGTAGTCGGGCATCGAGTGGGACGCCACTCTTAAGCTGGTCTCATGATTGTGGCTGGCATGGCGCACCAACCGATGCCCGCTATTTTATTTGATATAAGGAGTCGTAGGGACGATGAATACAGAGCAGTTCGATATCAAGATTCGTGCCGTAGAGGGCGGCGCAACGGCGGCGGCCGGCTTTAGGGCGGCGGGCATCCATGCCGGATTCCGCAAGAATCCCGAGCGCCTGGATTACGCGCTCGTCGTGCCCGATAAACCCTGTCCCGGGGCCGGCGTGTTTACGACTAACCGCTTTTGTGCGGCGCCCGTGCAGGTGAGCCGTGCCAACCTGGGCGGCGCCGACAAGGGCTACGGCATCATTGCCGGCGTTTCGGTCAACTCTGGCAATGCCAACGCCGCCACGGGTGAGACCGGTCTTGCCTGCGCGCACGAGACCTGCAACATCGCCTCGCAGGTCATCGGCTGCGAGCCCCAGCAGATTCTGGTCGCCTCCACGGGCGTAATTGGTCAGATTCTGCCGATCGATACGTTTGAGACGGCGATTCCGGCAGCTTATGAGGCGCTCTCCGCACACGGTGGCGCCGATGCCGCTCGCGCTATCATGACGACCGACACACACTCCAAGGAGTATGCCGTGTGTTACCGCAGCGAGGCCGCGGGGCACGCAGGCAATGCCTATACGGTGGGCGGTATGTGCAAGGGCTCGGGTATGATCATGCCCAACATGGCCACCATGATCGCGGTCATCACTACCGATGCCCCCGTCGAGCCGGCGGCGCTCCACGCCCTGTTGCTCTCCACCGTCAAGCAGACCTTCAACAAGGTAACGGTCGACTCCGACACCTCGACCAACGACACCTGCATCATGCTTGCCTCCGGCGCCGCTGCCGCGGATGCCGAACCCATTGTCGAGGGCTCTGACGCCTTCGACGAGCTGGCCTTTGCCGTGCATGAGGTGTGCGAGAGCCTGGCGCGCAACATCGCCGCAGATGGCGAGGGCGCATCCAAGCTCGTGACGGTTAACGTCACCGGCGCCGCGAACGACGAGGAGGCTGATATCGCCGCCCGTGCTGTCGCCAACTCGCCGCTCGTCAAGACCTGCATCGCCGGCCACGACTGCAACTGGGGCCGCGTTGCCATGGCGCTCGGCAAGTGTGGCGTGCGGTTTAACCAAGAAGATGTGTCCATCGACATGATGGGTATGCCCGTCTGCCGTGATGGCCTGACCGTTCCCTTTGACGAGGACGAGGCCCTGCGACGTTTTGAGGCGCCCGAGATTGTGATCTCGGCCGACCTCGGTGCAGGCGACGCGGCAACGACCGTGTGGACCTGCGACCTCACGCACGAGTACATCTCCATTAACGGTGACTATCGTTCCTAGACTCCCGATGTGCCGTGCGTCCCGCTGCAATCGCGGGCAACGAGGTGCGGCGCGATAGCTACACGAAAGACGAGGCTGACTATGAAGTTCGCACGCGATTGTCGCTCGAGCGAATCCAACGAAGTTACCGCGCAGCTGCTGTTCGAGGCGCTGCCGTGGATTAAGAACCTGACCGGCAAGACGGTCGTTATCAAGTACGGCGGTGCCGCCATGGTCGACGAACAGCTGCGTCGTGACGTGATGAGCGACATCGTTCTGCTCAAGATTATCGGCATGCGCCCTGTTATCGTGCACGGCGGCGGCAAGGCCATCAACGAGGCACTCAGCCACTATGACATCCCCGTCGAGTTTAAGAACGGCCAGCGCGTGACTACGCCTGCCACCATGGATATCGTGCGCGAGGTACTGGGCGGCAAGGTCAATCAGGAGCTGGTCGCGGCGCTCAACCACCACGGTAACCTGGCCGTGGGCGTGTCCGGCAGCGACGCCGGTACCCTTATCGCCGAGCCGCTCGACCCAGAGCTCGGCCGCGTAGGCAAGGTCACACACGTCAACACCGACTATATCGAGCGCTTGCTCGATAGCGAGTACATCCCCGTCATCGCCACGGTCGCGGCGGGGGAGGACGGTGGCTTCTTCAACATCAACGCCGATACCGCCGCCGGCGCCGTTGCGGCGGCGCTCCACGCGCACAAGGCGATTTTTTTGACCGACGTCGACGGTCTGTACAAGGACTTTAACGACAAGGATTCGCTTATCTCCAACCTAACCCTCGACGAGGTCAATGAGATGCTCTACGGCGGCGAGGTCGACAAGGGCATGATCCCCAAGCTGCGCGCCGCCGTCGATGCGCTTACCGCTGGCGTGTTCCGAGCCCACATCATCAACGGCACGACGCCGCACTCGCTGCTGCTGGAGCTGCTGACCGATGCTGGCGTCGGTACCGTGATCCACTCCACCGAGACGGCCTACGAGTTCGATACGCATCCGCATCCGCTTTCGACGTTTGCGGCGCGCCTGACCGAGAACCTCGACGAGGTTGAGAAGCTCCAGACGGTTTAACGTCCTGGCGCCGCATCCTAACACCCATAGCCCGCGCCGCCCGGCGCCCAACGAAAGGCATCCCATGTCACTTGCAACTCAACAATCGCTCGAATCCCATTACGTTATGCATACCTTTGGTCGCTCGCCGGTAGAGTTTGTCGAAGGTCACGGTATGAAGCTCACCGGTGACGATGGTCGTGAGTATCTTGACTTTCTCGCTGGTATCGGTGTGTGTAGCCTTGGCCACGGCAACTCTGCAGTGCTCTCGGCTCTCGAGGCGCAGACCAAAAAGCTCATGCATGTCTCCAATTACTTCTACATCGAGCAGCGCGGCCAGGTCGCGGCGCTGCTGTCCAAGCTCGCTAACGACGACGTAGATGGTGCGCGCGTTCTGGCCGATGCCATTGCCGCCGGCGATGAGACCACGGCCGCTGCGCTCGGTGCCCCGGCTGCGGACGAGCAGGTGTGGGAGACGTTCTTTGCCAATTCTGGTGCCGAAGCTAACGAGGGCTCGATGAAGCTCGCGCGTCTGTACGCCAAGCGTGCCGGTAACGGCGGTAACACCATCGTATGCATGCGCGGCGGCTTTCATGGTCGCACGCTCGAGACCATTGCCGCCACCATGCAGGATTGGCTACAGGACAGCTTCCGTCCGCTGCCGGGTGGCTTTGTGGCCTGCACGCCCAACGATGTCGACGAGCTGCGCGCAATCTTTAAGCAGCTGGGAAGCGAGGTCTGCGCCGTCATGCTCGAGCCGATTCAGGGTGAGAGCGGTGTGCACCCCATGACCGAGGAGTTTATGGCGGCGGCGCGCGACTTGGCACACGAGGTGGGCGCCGTTCTTATCGCCGACGAGGTCCAGTGTGGCATCTTCCGCTCCGGCAAGCCGTTTGCATTCCAGACCTATGGCGTGGAGCCCGACATTATGAGCCTTGCCAAGGGCATTGCCGATGGCGTGCCCATGGGTGCCGTGGTGGCAAAGAAGGAGATCGCCGACGTGTTTAAGCCGGGCGACCACGGCTCGACCTTTGGCGGTAGCTGCTTGGCTGTCGCGGCGTGCGCCGCGACGCTCTCCGCGCTCGTGCGCGGCGATTATGGCGAGCATGCTGCCAAGGTGGGTTCTTATATGGAGCAGGCGCTGGCCAAGCTTCCGCACGTGGTTGAGGTTCGTGGCCGCGGCTTAATGCTCGGCTGCGATCTGGATGACGCTGCAGGCGATGCGCATGATATTGTTGCCCGCGCCCTTGCCGCCGGCGTCGTGATTAACGCTACTGGTGTCCACACGCTGCGTTTCCTGCCGCCGCTTGTCTGCGAAGAAGCCGACGCGGACAGCCTGATCGAGATTTTGTCGGACGTTTTGGCCTAACACAACGCAATAGCTCAATTTGGACCGGGTTCCGGACTGCGGACGTGCCCTATGCGGCACGATTCAGCGGTCTGGACCCCGTTTTGTCTTAGATTTGCTAAGGCGGGGGAGACCTGCTGGTCAAAAAACATCAAATATGAGTACTGTTACCGATTTGGTAGCAGCAATTTTGGACTAATAAGGCTAGATAGCAAGACGAAATGGCGATGAATACACGATTTTAATCTAACTGTTAGTCCTATATCGGAAGAGCACA
>CALBUZ010000202.1 GCA_937969105.1 uncultured Collinsella sp.
GTAAATAGGAGCCAGTTTAATAAGTAAGAGAACCTTGCCACCAATTGTCATTCGGGCACGATCAGCCAATAGGCCAAATGGCAACTAACGGGTGTCAGATATACCAATATACGCAAGATTAACTGCTAGAATGCAATGGTGGACAGGCTCACCAACATCGTGAAAGCATAAGGTAAGGAGTGCGCATGATTGCTGTCGATTACAGCTCCTCAACGTCATTTAATGAGGATGCTTTCGAACGAGGCATCATTGACCACTTGCAAACGAGTCTGGGGTACGAGCACCTCTATGGACCTGATGTCGCTCGTTCCTCCGACGCGTTTGACGACGCCTTCCTACCTGACGTCATTGGGCCCGCTCTTGAGAGCATTAACCCCACGCTCAATCGGCGAGCGATTGATGCCTCAATAACTAGACTAAAGGAAATCGAGGGCAGCGACCTCATCGCCAAGAACAGCATCTTTATGGACATGCTCCAGAACGGTGTGGAGACAAGCTGGTTTGACGGCAAAGAAGAGCATGCAGACAGCGTGCACTTGGTCGATCACGGCAATCCCGAAAAGAACAGCTTCCACGTTGTTAACCAGTGGACCTACATCGAGCGCGGCACCAACAAACGTCCAGATGTCATCGTATTCGTCAACGGGCTTCCGCTCGTTCTCTTTGAATTGAAGTCACCCGCTCGTGCCGACGCTGACAGCGAAGACGCCTACCAACAGATTCAAAACTACAAACGACAGATTCCATCGCTTTTCGTGTACAACGCTTTCTGCGTCACCAGTGACATGCTTCACACCAAGGTTGGCACGATCACCGCCAACGAGTCACGCTTCGTTGAGTGGAAGAGCGTCGATGGGAGCTACGAGGCCACCCAGTACGCCGATTGGAAGACGCCTCTAGACGGCATGTTCCCCAAGGAGCGGCTCATCGACATCCTGAAGAACTTCATTCTGTTCTCCGAGGACGCGAAAATCCTCGCAGGATACCATCAGTACTTCGCGGTGAACAAAGCGCTCGAGAGCGTGCACGAGGCCATCGGCGGCGACGGCAAGGGCGGCGTCTTCTGGCACACGCAGGGCTCGGGCAAGTCACTTTCGATGGTTTTCCTTGCCCATCTGCTCGAAGAGAAACTCGACAGCCCGACCATCGTGGTGATTACCGACCGCAACGACCTCGACTCGCAACTGTTCGCGCAGTTCTCCAAATGCTCTGACTTCCTGCGCCAGACGCCTGTTCAAGCGCAGAGCCGCGCCGATCTTGCGCAGCAGATCTCGAGCCGCCGCGCCAACGGCATCATTTTCACCACCATGCAGAAGTTCGAGGAGGAGGCCATCGCCCTCTCCAAGCGCAAGAACGTCGTCGTGATGGTGGATGAAGCGCACCGCGGGCAGTACGGGTTCGAGGAGAAATACGACCGTGACGGCAAGAAGCACACGGGCACCGCGTTGCTCATTCGCCGTGCCCTTCCGAATGCGACTTTCATCGGCTTTACCGGTACCCCTATTTCTGCCGAAGATCGATCGACTCGCGAGGTTTTCGGCGATTATATTGACATCTACGACATGACTCAGGCAGTAGAGGACGACGCAACCCGACCCGTGTTCTACGAGAGCCGCGTCGTCGCACTCAAACTGGATCAGAGCATCCTTGCAAAAGTTGACGATGAGTACGAAAAGCTAACCGAGCAGGCTAACGCCGAAACCATTGACGCAAGCAAGCGTAACTTTGCAAATCTGGACGCCGTTCTAGGTGCACCCGAAGTCATCGATGCCTTGTGTCAGGACATCGTAGAGCACTATGAAACCAACCGTGCGCACGAACTCACCGGCAAGGCAATGATTGTTGCGTATTCGCGCCCCGCTGCCATGGCCATATATCAACGTATATGCAAGCTGCGACCCTCTTGGAAGGACGAGGGCAAGCTCGGCGTTGTCATGACCATGGGCAATCAAGACCCCGAGTGGTGGTTCGACGTCGTAGGCAATAAGGCCCATGTTAAGGAGATGGCAAAGCGGTTTAAGGATGACGCCGACCCGCTTAAAATCGTAATCGTCGTAGACATGTGGCTCACCGGTTTTGACGTGCCGAGCCTTGCCACTATGTATGTGTATAAACCCATGCGCGGATATAACCTGATGCAGGCAATCGCACGCGTAAACCGAGTATATAAAGACAAGGTTGGCGGACTGGTTGTTGACTACGTAGGCATAGCTAACGCCCTTAAACGCGCCATGAAGGACTACACCAAGCGCGACCAAAAGAAATACGGCGACATGGATATCGGGAAAACCGCCTATCCTAAGTTCTTGGAAAACTGGCGGTCTGTCGCGACAAAATGTTTGGCTACGATTATTCGGAATTCATGAGCACCGAGTCCGCCGCACGTCGAAGCGAACTCATAACGGGTGGAGTAAATCATATCCTTGCACCCGGCGACGAAGATATCACCCGCAACTTTGTTGAGCAGGCAGGAGTCATGCTCAAAGCCTATGGACTCGCCAAAAGTCGCGCAACAGACATGCAGCGCATCGAGGCTGGCTATTTCCAGGTTGTTCGAGAGCTCATCCTTCAGCTCACCGAGCAGGGCGGCACCCACAGCAAAAAAGGAGGCAAACTTACCCTTAAGCAGGTAAATGACCGCATCAATGCACTACTCGAACAGAACATCGTCCATACCGACGGCGTAATAGACC
>CALBUZ010000203.1 GCA_937969105.1 uncultured Collinsella sp.
CCAGAAGGCATACGAATTGTTGCCTGAATCTCCAGAAGGAAAGCAGGTTGGTCGCCTAACTAAGTCGGCTGCTGCCCATTTCCTGACAAAGGCTCATCTGTATCGTGCCTCTGAATTGCATGATAGCTGGAATGCTCAGTACAAGGATGCCGACCTGGATGCTGTCATCAAGTACGGTAAGGAAGTAATAGCTGCCCACCCATTGTGCCAGAACTTCCAGGAACTGTGGGATTATACAGAGCCTAATGGTGCCAATGAGAATGTCAGTGAGGTGGTGCTTGCTGCACAGTTCTCTAATGATGGTGCCAGCACGCATGGACGCTTCGGTAACCAGTTCCATCTCTACTATCCATCAGTCTATCAGAATATAGCAGGTTGCAAGCGTGATATCTCTGGTGGTCGTGAGTTCTCTTACGTCAGTGCTACAGAGTATTCTATGCAGGTATTTGACCGTGTGAATGATTCCCGTTTCTGGAAGTCATTCATAACCAAGTATGGTGCTAATTATACAGCAGGTGCTCCATATTGGATTACTACCAAGAAGAATAAGGACACAGGAAAGCTGGAGATTACGGATGATGTCTATAAGGCACACCCAGAGTATTATCCTAACACAGACAGGGCCATGTCGGGGCGGCCGCCGGTGGCGCAGGTCGCAACCACTTCGGCACCAGGCCAGCGGCGGTGGATGGCGTCCAGCGCTAGCGACAGGTCAGTGTAGTCCTTATAGGGGTTGTGGCGCTCCACTTCAAAATCGGCAGCGGCATCGACCAGAGCGCGTCCCTCATCGCCTACGGTGTCGGCGTCGCCCACGTAGACGTCGCAGCTCAGGCCAGCGCCCAACAGAGCGTCCAGGCCGCGGTCTACGGCTACGATGTGATCGCACTCCCCTGCCAACTGGCGAAGCAGATCCGCGCTCGCCACCACCGGCGAGCCGCAAACAACTAATACCTTACAAGCCACGGCCCTCGCCTAGCCCTCAAACGAAATTACGCGGGCCAGGTCCAGGTCCTCATAGCTGTCGATAAAGATATCGCAGTTATCGCAAACCTCGTCGCGCTCCATACGGCCGTGCGAGTCATAGATGCCCACGCGCTTAAAGCCTGCAGCGCCAGAGCTCTTAAGGCCAAAGACGGCGTCCTCAAACACCCACGCGCGCTCAAACTTGTGCCCGTGGCGCTCCTCCAAGCGACGCAGCGCCAACTCGTATACATCGGGGAACTGCTTGGAGCGTCCCGCCTCGCCCGTGGTGGTAATAAACTCCATATAGCGATCAAGGCCAGCACTCGCAAGGGCGGACTGCACCAGTTCGGCCGGCGTGGACGTGGCCACGCACATGGAAATGCCCGCCGCCTTCGCCTGCTCCAGAAACGCCAGAAGACCCTCGCGCGGCGGCACCTTGGAGTAGCCATCGATCAGGATGTCGCTCAGCTCGCGGTAGAGCTCCTCACCATTCGCGCCAATGCCCCATGTGTCGTGATAGGCCTGGCACTCATCCTCCAGCGAAAGATGTTCAAACTGGGCAAAATCGTCGACCGTCACATCAATGCCATGACGGCGCAATAACTCGGTCTGCGCATGGCCCCAGACGGGGGAGCTATTAACCAGTGTTCCGTCGCAATCGAAAATAAAAGCAACACTTGGAGCAGCGATATGGTTCATAAACGAGCCTTTCGATGTCAAATGGTAAACAACCTGCTAAAAACGTTTTACCAAACGTCAGCCTAACAGTTTTGAAACCCTAATTGGTAAAACTGTCAAGAGTTTTACCATGGCAATTCTGCCAGTGGTATAAACATGGCGCTTACCGATTAAACGCGCCCGCAAATCCACTTTCGTCCATAAAACAAACGTACAGGTGTTATCGTAGTTTCTGCCGAAAGTTCCACCGAGCACGCGAGATGGAACGAATCATAGAACTATCGCCGTCCCTTCGATTCGTGCAGCCTTGGACCTTTCGCATCTAGTCACCAAGGCAACACGCTGCCGCGTCATGATGGGATCAAACGTGAGCGATACAAAGCTAAAGCCAGCAACCAAAAAGCCTGCTACCCGCAAAGCCGCCCCGCACGCACCGGAGCTCTCCAAGGACGATGTCTACCTGTTTGGCATTGGAATGTGGGAGCGCAGCTGGGAAAAGATGGGCGCGCACCCCGACACGCAGAACCGTACGCGCGGCTGGCGCTTTTGCGTTTGGGCGCCCGATGTAAAGAGCGTCCACGTCATTGGCGAATTTAACGACTGGGATGAGGAAGCCAACCCGCTGGTGCCCATGCATACGAGCGCAATTTGGGAAGGCTTTATTCCTGGCGCCGAGCAGGGTCAGCTCTATAAGTACCTTATCGAGACCAACGAGGGTGAGAAGCTCTACAAGGCCGATCCGTACGCCTTTAAGGCCGAGTGCCCTCCGGGTACCGCCAGCGTGCTGTGGACCCTTGATGGCTATAAGTGGAACGACGCCGCGTGGCTCAAGCGTCGCGCCGGCCATAACCACATGTCGCAGCCCCTTAACATCTACGAGGTGCATATTGGCTCGTGGAAGCGCCACGGCGACGCGCCGCAAGGCGAGCCGGACGAGTACGGCAACTACCCCGGACCCATGGACCCCTTCCCCGCGCAGCGCGGCGAGTTCTACACCTACGACGACCTGTCGGTGGAGCTCGTGGACTACGTGCGCGACATGGGCTATACGCACATTGAGGTCATGCCGCTTATGGAGCATCCCTTCGATGGCTCCTGGGGCTACCAGACGACCGGCTACTATGCCGCCACGTCGCGCTACGGCAACCCGCAGCAGCTCATGCACTTTATCGATGCGTGCCACGAGGCGGGCATCGGCGTGATCATGGACTGGGTACCCGGCGGTTTTTGCGCCGACTCTCACGGCCTTGCCACCTTTAACGGCCATATGCTGTTTGAGCACGAGATTCACCCCAACTGGGGCACGCACAAGTTCGACTTCGCCCGTGGCGAGGTCCGCTCCTTCCTGGTCTCTAACGTGCTGTATTGGCTCGAGAACTTCCACGTTGACGGCATTCGCATGGACGGCGTGTCCAGCATGCTGTACCTCAACTTTGGCATCGACGATCCGGGCCAAAAGAAGTTCAACAAGTACGGTACCGAGGAGGACCTGGACGCCAGCGCATTTATCCGCCAGGTCAACTGCGCCGTGGAGGCCCACTTCCCCGACGTGATGATGATGGCTGAGGAGTCCACCGCGTGGCCGCTCGTGACCTACCCGCCGCAGGACGGCGGCCTGGGCTTCCACTACAAGTGGGACATGGGCTGGATGAACGACACCCTGCACTACATGCAGACCGATTTTCCGTGGCGCCCCGGCAACCACGGGCTGCTCACATTCTCCATCATGTACGCCTTTACCGAGAACTTTATCTGCCCGCTGAGCCACGACGAGGTCGTGCACGGCAAGTGCTCGCTCATCGGCCGCATGCCGGGCGACTGGTGGCGCCAGTTTGCCGGCCTGCGCACGCTCGCCTTCTACCAGATGACGCACCCCGGTGCCAAGCTCAACTTTATGGGCAACGAGATCGGCCAGTTTATTGAGTGGCGCTACTACGAGTCCATCCAGTGGTTCCTGACCGAGGAGTACGAGACCCATAAGCATCATCAGGCGTTTATCAAGGCGCTCAATCACCTGTACACCGCAGAGCCCGCCCTGTACGAGCGCGGCTACACCGACGACGGCTTTACCTGGATCGATGCGGACAACTCCAAGCAGTCCATCGTGAGCTTTGTGCGCCAGGGCGAGGACATCGACGACGACCTGGTGATCCTGATCAACTTTGATCCGGCGAGCTACGAGAGCTTCCGTGTGGGCGTGCCGCGCGAGGGTGACTGGGAGGTCATCTTCGATTCCGACCGTCCCGAGTTTGGCGGCAGCGGCTATGCCGGCGAAGAGCCCTACACCTGCTCGAGCGAGCCCTATCCCTGGAACGGGCAGATGGACTCTATTGAGATCAAGGTACCCGGTCTTGCTGGCGTGGTGCTTAAGCGCCGCGGTCCCAGCAGCTACAAGCCGCCGGTGGTTGAGGCTCCCAAGGCTGCGCCCAAGAAGCGCACGTCCTCGGTGAAGCCCAAGCCTGCGGCCGCCAAGAAGGCCCCGGCTAAGGCAAAGGCTACGACGACCAAGGCCAAGGCCAAGACCAAGACCGCTGCAAAGACGGCCGCAAAGCCCGCTGGTAAGGCTACCGCGACCAAGAAGCCGGCTGCCAAAAAGGCCGCTACCAAGGCAAAGTCTGCTTCTGTTAAGTCGTCTACCAACGATGCGTAACAAAGCCGTTACAGCTGTAATTACCCGCCTCGCCGAGGCGTAGGATACAAGTCATAACCGTTCCGGGAGAAACATCCCCGGGGGAAAGGAACGTATGAATAAGATCTTCGACAACAAGCAGGAGTTTACCGAGCTCTATCGCGATGCCGTCATGAGCATCAGCGGCAAGAGCGTCGAGGCCGCCAGCGACCTCGACCGCTTTAACGCCCTGGCTAAGCTCGTGGCCGAGAAGGCGCGCACCGTTGCCACCAAGAGTGACGCCCGCGCCACCGCCGAGGGCAAAAAGCGCGTGTACTACTTCTCGATCGAGTTTTTGATCGGTCGCCTGCTCGACAACTACCTGCTCAACTTTGGCGTGCGCGACATGGTCGCCGAGGCGCTCGACGACATGGGCTTCGACCTGTCCGTCATCGAGAACCAGGAGCCCGATCCGGCTCTTGGCAACGGTGGCCTGGGCCGTCTGGCTGCGTGCTTCCTGGATTCGATGGCAGCCGAGGGCATTGCCGGCTACGGCAACGGCATGCGCTACCGCTACGGCCTGTTTAAGCAGGAGATCGTTAACGGCAGCCAGGTCGAGACCACCGACGAGT
Source organism: uncultured Collinsella sp. (assembly GCA_937969105.1). Lineage (GTDB taxonomy): Bacteria > Actinomycetota > Coriobacteriia > Coriobacteriales > Coriobacteriaceae > Collinsella. Next base: position 4,882 of record CALBUZ010000203.1, read on the forward strand.
GGCTCACCCACGGCTATCCCTGGGAGGTCCGCCGTCAGGACAAGGCCGTGACCATCAAGTTTGGTGGCCATGTTGAGGGCTTTGAGGAGGACGGCCGTACGTTCTACCGCACGGTGGACACGCAGGACATCCTGGCCGTCCCCTATGACATCCCCGTGGTGGGCTATGCCGGCGAGACCGTCAACAAGCTGCGCGTCTGGGCTGCCGAGCCGGTCGAGGAGCACTTTGACCTGGAGGCCTTCAACCGTGGCGACTACGCCCTGGCCGATGCCGAGCGCGCCGAGGCCGAGGCCATCAGCGCCATCCTCTACCCCAACGACGCCGGCGAGCACGGCCGTCTGCTGCGCCTGAAGCAGGAGTACCTGTTTGTTTCCGCCGGCATCTACAGCCTGCTCGACACCTTTGAGAAGGAGCACGGCGAGAACTGGGAGCTGCTGCCGCAGTTTGTGGCCATCCATACCAACGACACGCACCCCGCCATGTGCGGCCCCGAGCTCATGCGCATCCTCATCGACGAGAAGAAGCTCGAGTGGGATGACGCCTGGAATATCGTGACGCAGGTTGTGAGCTACACCAACCACACCATCCTGCCCGAGGCTCTTGAGAAGTGGCCCATCGGCACGTTCTCCAAGCTCCTCCCCCGCGTGTACCAGATCATCGACGAAATCAGCCGTCGTTGGCACGAGTCGTTCGACACCACGCAGGAGGGCTGGCAGGAGCGTCTGCGCCAGACCGCCATTCTGTGGGACGGCGAGATCCGCATGGCCAACCTGTCTGTGATCTGCAGCCACAGCGTCAACGGCGTGGCAAAGATCCATTCCGACATCATCAAGAACATCGTGCTCAAGGATTTCTATGCCTTAACGCCCGAGAAGTTCAACAACAAGACCAACGGCATCTCGCACCGTCGCTTCTTTGCCGAGGCCAACCCCACCTACGCCAAGCTCGTCACCGAGGCCATTGGCGATGGCTGGCTCAAGGACGCCTTTGAGCTGGAGAAGCTCAAGGGGTTTAAGGACGACACCGAGTTTCTGAAGGCCGTGGGTGCCTCCAAGCGTGCCAACAAGGAGCGCCTGGCCGCCTACGTTAAGGCCGAGACCGGTCTGGTCATTGACCCCAACACCGTCTTCGATGTTCAGGTGAAGCGCTTCCACGCCTACAAGCGCCAGCTCATGAACATCATGAAGGTGATGGACATCTACAACCGTCGCATCGCCGATCCCAACTTCCACGTGACGCCGACGACCTTCATCTTTAGCGGCAAGGCTGCCTCGAGCTACACCTTCGCCAAGGAGACCATCCGCCTCATTAACTCCGTGGCCGACGTCATCAACAACGACGCCCGCGTGAACGAGGTCATGAAGGTCTGCTTTATCCCCAACTTCCGCGTAAGCAACGCCCAGCTCATCTACCCCGCCGCCGAGATCTCGGAGCAGATCTCCACGGCCGGCAAGGAGGCCTCGGGCACGTCCAACATGAAGCTCATGATGAACGGCGCCATTACGCTGGGTACCCTCGACGGAGCCAACATCGAGATCGCCGACCTGGCCGGTCGCGAGAACGAGGCCATCTTTGGCCTGACCGCTCCCGAGGTCGAGCAGCTCTGGGCATCCAACAGCTACTTTGCGTGGGATACCCTCAACGGCGACCGCGAGCGTCTGGGCCGCGTGATGGACGAGCTCAAGGACAACACCTTTGCGGGTCTTTCGGGCAACTTCGAGAGCATCTACAACGAGCTCATGAACAACAACGACCCCGACCTGGTCATGGCAGACTTCCGCAGCTACGTGGATGCGTGGGAAAAGCTCACTGGCAGCTACGGCGACCAGGAGACCTGGAACCGCAAGGCCCTGCTCAACACCGCTTCGAGCGGCTGGTTCTCGAGCGACCGCACCATTCGCGAGTACCGCGACGAGATCTGGCACGCTTAAAGGCCGCGAGTTCCCTTTGCCAGCACGGCATTACTCGACGGGCGCGACCGAGCGCCGCGCCCGTCGCTAATGGGTTTAAGAACATCGATGACAGAAGGAGAAATCGATGAGTAAGAAAGAATGCATCGCGATGCTCCTCGCAGGAGGACAGGGCAGCCGATTGGGGGCACTTACCCAAAAGATCGCCAAGCCGGCGGTTAGCTTTGGTGGCAAGTTCCGCATTATCGACTTTTCGCTGTCCAACTGCTCCAACTCGGGTATCGACACGGTGGGCGTTCTGACGCAGTATCGTCCCTACCTGCTGCATGCCTATGTGGGCTCCGGCGAGGCGTGGGATCTGGACAGCCGCGATGGTGGCGTGTCTATCCTGCCGCCGTACGAGACGCAGACCGGCGGCGCATGGTATGCGGGCACGGCCGACGCCATTACGCAGAACCTGGACTACATCAAGGCCAACGACCCCAAGTACGTCCTGATTCTTTCGGGCGACCACCTGTATCGCATGGACTACCGCAAGATGCTCAAGACACACATTGAGAACAACGCCGACCTCACGGTGAGCGTTATGCCCGTGCCGTGGGAGGAGGCTAGCCGCTTTGGCATCCTGACCACCGACCCCGAGGACGGCCGCATCACCAAGTTTACCGAGAAGCCCGATAAGCCCGATTCGAACCTCGCGTCCATGGGCATCTACATCTTCTCGGCAGACGTGCTGATCGAGGCGCTCGAGGAGGACGCTCTGGACCAGCGCTCGAGCCACGACTTTGGCAAGGACATCATCCCCAAGCTGCTCGGCGAGGGCAAGCGCCTGTACAGCTACGAGTTCAACGGCTTTTGGAAAGATGTTGGTACCATCGCCAGCTTCCACGAGACCTCGATGGACCTGCTGGGCAACAACCCCGAGTTCGATCTGTTCGACAAGAGCTTCCCCATCATGTCCAACATCACCACGCGTCCGCCGCACTACATTGGCCCGGACGGCCGCCTGGACGACTGCCTGGTCTCCAACGGCTGCAAAATCTACGGCACCGCTCGCCACTCGATCCTGTCGACCGATGTCATCATCGAGGAGCGCGCCGTGGTCGAGGACTCCGTGCTGCTGCCGGGTGCGCACGTTAAGAGCGGCGCGCACATCTGCCGCGCTATTTTGGGCGAGAACTCCACGGTCGAAGAGGGCGTGAAGCTCGGCTCTGTCGATACCACCAAGGATACGGCCGTCATTGGAAATGACGTCGTTATCGGGAAGGGGGAATGATCCGATGATCAATCGCAAGGCCATCGGTTATATCACCGCTAACTACTCTTCGACCTACGGCAGCGTGCTGCTCAAGGACCGTCCCATCGCGTCCGTTCCGTTTTTGGGCCGCTACCGCCTGATCGACTTCCCGCTGTCCAACATGATGAATGCCGGCATCAAGACCGTCGGCGTTGTCATGCCGGGCAACTACCGCTCGCTGATCGATCACGTGGGCTCGGGCAAGGACTGGGGCCTGGACCGCAAGAAGGGCGGCCTGTTCATGGTGCCCGGCAACGCGTATGGCACCACCAAGGGCGGCATGCGCTTCCTGCTGCGCGACATCATCTCCAACAAGACGCTGTTCCAGCGCTCGGATAAGCCCTATGTCGTGATGATGGGCACCAACATCATCTTTAACATGGACCTCAACACCATCATCGACGCGCACGAGAACTCCGGTGCCCAGATGACCGTTGTGTACTGCAAGGCCACGCGCAACGTCGATGACGAGACCAAGCTGCAGATCAACGAGAACGGCCGCCTGACGGGCGTGAGCGCCGGTGTCGTGTACGGCGACAACGCCTCTATGGACTGCTGCATCGTCAACCGCGAGACGCTGCTTGAGATCATCGACCACTACCAGGCCGCCGACTATCTGGACCTGCTCGAGGCACTCCAGGGCGACTTTGGCAACATCGACGTGTGCAGCTACGAATACAAGGGCGAGGTCGTGGGCGTGTTTAGCGAGAAGTCGCTGTATCGCCGCAGCATGGACCTGCTCGACCAGACCGTGGCCGACCAGCTCTTTGACCCCGAGCGCCCGATCCTGACCAAGGCACACGACGTGCCGCCTTCGCGCTATGCGACCGGCAGCCACGCGTGCAACTCGATCATCTCGGCCGGCTGCATCATCAAGGGCACCGTGCGCAACTCGATCCTGTCGCGCGGCGTTGTGGTTGAGGAAGGCGCCTCGGTGACCAACTCGATCATCAACCAGAGCTGCATCATCAAGAGCGGCGCCCGCGTTGAGAATGCCATCCTGGACAAGAACAACGTGGTTCCCACCAACACCGAGCTTCGTGGCACGCCCGAGAACATCCTGGTGCTGGGCAAGGCTCCGTTAACTTCCGATACCACCATCGTACGTTAACGTTGGCACCGCAACATCGCTCGTAACATGTAGAATAGCCGCCCGGTTTGCGCCAGGCGGCTATTCTCGAATAGCAACAGGGAGACAATATGGCAGATTCCAGCAAAAAGATGCAGATCGTGTTTGCCTCGGCCGAGTGCGCACCGTTTGTAAAGACCGGTGGCCTGGGTGACGTGGCGGGCTCGCTGCCTGCGGCGCTTGTGCGCGCCGGCGCCGAGGTCATCGTGATGGTGCCCAAGTACGCCACCATCAAGGACGAATACAAGGCGCAAATGGAGCACTTTGCCGACTTTTACGTTAGCCTGGGCTGGCGCAATGAGTACTGCGGGCTGGAGAAGCTCGAGCGCGACGGCGTCACGTATATGTTCATCGACAACGAGCGCTACTTTGCGCGCGACTATCCGTACGGCTTCTTTGATGACGGCGAGCGCTTTGCGTTCTTCTCCAAAGCCATCACCGAGAGCCTGCAGCACCTGCCGGCCGGTTTTGAGTGCGACATCCTGCACTGCAACGACTGGCAGACGGCACTGGCGCCCGTGTTCTTGCGCGAGTTCTACCAGGGCCTGCCGCTGTACGACCGCGTCAAGACCGTGTTCTCGATCCACAACGTGGCGTTCCAGGGCCAGTTTAGCGACACCGTGATGGAGGACATCCTGGGCGTGGCGCACATTCCGGCAGCCGCCTCGCAGCTGCGTTGCGACGCCTGCAGCATCAACTACATGCTGGGCGCGCTGCGCTATGCCGACGCTATCACCACGGTGAGCCCCACCTATGCCAACGAGATCCAGACGCCCGAGTTTGGCGAGGGCCTGGACGGTGTGCTGCGCGAGCGCTCTTATGCGCTGCAGGGCATTTTGAACGGTATTGACGTGGCGGGCTTTGACCCCGCGACCGACAAGCGCATTGCCGCCAACTACAACGTAGAGGACCGTTCCGGCAAGGCCGTGTGCAAGGCCAAGCTTCAGGAAGAGCTGGGGCTCGAGGTTCGCGACGACCGTCCGCTCATGGTGATGGTCACGCGCCTGACGCGTCAGAAGGGCCTGGACCTGGTCATGTACGCGCTCGACCGCATCCTGGCCGGCGGCGTGCAGGTGGCGGTGCTGGGCACCGGCGACCGCGACTACGAGGACGGACTGCGCTACTTCCAGGACAAGTACCCCGGCACCATGGCCGCACGCATCGAGTTCGATCCTGCGCTGTCGCAGCGTATGTATGCCGCCGCCGATATGTTCCTGATGCCTTCGAAGTTTGAGCCCTGCGGCCTGTCGCAGATCATCGCCATGCGCTACGGCACCCTGCCCATCGTGCGCGAGACCGGTGGTCTGAAGGACACCGTGATCCCGTATAACGAGTTTACCGGCGAGGGCACGGGCTTCTCGTTTAGCAACTTTAACGGCGACGAGATGGGCGACGCCGTGTTCCGCGCGGCACGCCTGTTCTGGGACAACCGCGATGCCTGGAACCAGCTGGTCACGCAGGCCATGAGCCAGGACTTTAGCTGGACGCGCTCGGCCGACAAGTATCTGGACCTGTACTTCTTTATGCACCCGGAGATCGAGCGCCCGGCGGCGGTTGCCGACGAGCCTGTGGTTGTGGCCGAGAAGGCTGCGGTCGAGCCCAAGGTTGTGCCCGAGCCCGAGCCCAAGGCCGAGCCGATTGTTGAGGCTCCCGCTGCTGCCGAGGAGCCCAAGGCTGAGGAAAAGCCGGTTGAGGCTGAATCTGAGATGAAGGCTGAAGCAGCTCCCGAGGCTGAGGCTAAGCCGACTGCAAAGCCTGCCGCCAAGAAGACCACGACGCGCAAGACGACGGCTAAGAAGGCTACGACGACTAAGACCGCTGCGGCAAAGACGACTGCTGCCAAGACAACGACGACGCGTAAGCGCACGACCGCCGCTGCCAAGAAGGCCGCCGGGGCCGAGGCAGCCTCCGAGGTAAAGGCCGAGACCGCGGTCGAGGCCAAGCCCGCGTCAAAGGCTCCGGCCAAGACTGCAGCAAAGAAGACGACCGCGACTAAGAGCACGACCGCCAAGAAGGCTACAGCTACGAAAGCGACGGCTACCAAGACCACTACAAAGAAAGCTGCCCCCAAGGCAGCCGCAAAGCCGGCCGCCAAGGTCGAGGAGACGCCTGCCGAGTCCAAGGCGGAGGCAGCCGTCGAGGCCAAGCCCGCCGCCAAGACCACCACGCGCAAGCGCACGACGTCAGCCAAGAAGACCACGGCAAAGGCCGCAACTCCCAAGGCAGAGACTAAGCCCGCTGCTGCCAAAGAGGAGCCCAAGGCCGAGGTAAAGGCCAAGCCGGCGGCGAAGGCCGCCGAGGTCAAGGCCGCCCCGAAGGCAGAGGCTAAGCCCGAGCCCGCCAAGGAGACCCCGGTCTCCCCCGCCGCTCCAGCAGCGGAAAAGGCCCCGACCAAGAAGACCTCCGTCCGCAAGGCAACGGCCACTCGCAAGCGCCGCTAGCCCACAGACGATCTAAACCCTAATCAAAACCCTAAACAAGGGGCGCTCCAACCGGGCGCCCCTTTTCTGTAGATAGTTGGTAAAACGATTTTCTAGGACAACCGTTCGCCGATGGTAAACGGATGTTGTTTATACACCCTGTGTACAACAGATATACTTATAACCTGTGCGTAAAACCCATGGCCCGCAGGCCGTGATTCTATTGAACTGGACCGTACTATGAGATTGATTCATAACAGCCGCCTACCGCAGTTTCGCACTCCGTTTGGCGCTGTGACCACTGGAACTTCCGTTGCACTCTCGGTGATTTTGGAGGATGCCGATCCCAACCAGGCAACACTCACCCTGCGCACCTGGGTCGATGAAGTCGGCGAGACCCTGATCCCGATGGAGCACGAGGGCGATGGCATTTTTACCGGCGAGCTCAAATGCGCTAACCCGTGTCTTGTGTGGTACAGCTTTATCTGCAATATCGAAGGTCAGCCCGAGGTTCGCCTGGGCGCGCCGCAAGGCCGTACCGGCGGCGAGGGCGTAACCTATGACCACGCCGAGGTGCCGTCCTTCCAGATTACCGTCTACAAGCACCGCGAGAACCGACCCACCTGGTACGAGCGTGGCATGGTCTACCAAATCTTCCCCGACCGCTACGCCCGTGACGAGCATTGGCGCGAGCGCACAATGGCCCAACTCGAAAAACCGCGCAAGGGCATTCAGCGCCGGATGGTCGAGGACTGGAACGAGCCGCCCGTGTACGAGCGCGCCGAGGACGGCTCCATCAAGACCTGGGACTTCTACGGCGGATCGCTCAAGGGCATTCAGGAAGACCTGCCCCGCATCGCCGAGCTGGGCTTTACGGCAATCTATCTCAACCCCATCTTTGAAGCCGCGAGCAACCACCGCTACGACACGGCCGACTACACCAAGATCGACCCGATCCTGGGCACTGAGCAGGACTTTACCGAGCTGTGCCAGGCAGCCGAGAAGCTGGGCATCTCCATCATCCTGGACGGCGTCTTCAACCACACGGGCGACGACTCGATCTATTTCAACCGCTACGGCAACTACCCCGGCGTGGGGGCCTGGCAGAGCGAGGATTCGCCGTGGCGCGATGCGTTTACCTTCCACGAGGACGGCTCGTACGACTGCTGGTGGGGCGTGGGCAATATGCCGGCCATCAACGAGAAGTCCGAGCTGGTGCGCGAGAGGCTCCTGGGCAAGGACGGCGTGATCCGCAAATGGCTGCGCGCCGGTGCCCATGGTTGGCGCTTGGACGTCGCTGACGAGCTTTCTGACGACTTCCTGGCCCAGATCAAGAAGGCCGTACTTGCCGAAAAGCCTGACGCACTGTTGCTCGGCGAAGTCTGGGAAGACGCCTCCAACAAGATTAGTTACGGCCATCTGCGCCGCTACCTGCAGGGCTCCGAGCTGGACTCTGCTATGGACTATCCCTTCCGCGACATGGTCATCGGCTTTTTGATGGGCTACAAGAACGCCTACCAGGCAGCCGAGGATATCGAGACCCTGCGCGAAAACTACCCGAGCGAGGCATTGTCCTGCGCGCTCAATCTGCTTTCGAGCCACGACCGTCCGCGCATCATCTCGGTACTCGGCGGCGGCCCCGACGAGTCGCAGCTGCCCGAGTGCGAGCGCAGCAAATGGCGCCTGGACGAGAACTCGATGGGCCTGGCCAAGAGCCGTTTTTGGCTCGCCACGCTCATGCAGATGACCTTCCCCGGCGTGCCTTCGATCTACTACGGCGACGAGTACGGCCTGGAGGGCCTTACCGATCCGGGCAACCGCCGCACCTTGCCGACCAAGGACCAACTGCACGACTTCGACACGCTGGCTATTGTCAAGAACGCCTCCGCCGTACGCCGCGCACTGCCATTTATGATCGACGGCGAAATCAAGGCCTTCGCACTCAACGACGAGGTGCTGGCCTACAACCGCACGGGCAAGAATGGCGAGTGCGCGACGGTTATCATCAACCGAAGCCTGCGCAATTCGCGCCGCGTGACGATTCCGGCGCTCGACGAATGTGCGAGTGACGTGATCAGCGGTCACGAATGCGAGATCCACAACGGTACGGTCACGCTCGATCTGTATCCGCTGGGCTCTTCGATCATCTATCACCATGCCGAGCAGCGCCTGCAGGAGCCGCTCGATCACGGCGCGGGCGTCGTGTGCCACATCACGTCGGTGCCCACCGACGACGGCAAGCCCGGTACGATTGGTGCGCCCACGCGTCGCTTTATCAACCACCTGGCCGCTATGGGTATGCGCTACTGGCAGGTTCTGCCTGTCAACCCGACGGACTTCTTCCGCTCCCCTTACGCTGGGCCTTCGGCCTTTGCGGGCAATATTGACCTGCTGCCCGAGAGCCAAGAGGAGCTGGCGGCCGACTTTGAGACTTGGAAGGCCCGTGGCGGCGAGGATGCAGACCCGCTCTACACGGCGTTTAAGCATCGCAACGCCGATTGGCTCGAGAAGTACTGCGTCTACATGGCTGTCAAGAAGCACTTTGAGGGCGAGTCGCGCCACGATTGGCCGGCGGATGTCGCCCGCTACAACGAGCATCTGATCGACGACAAGCGCTTCCACGACGAGGCCGAGCTGCAGGCGTTTATGCAGTATCGCTTTGACCTGGCCTGGTGCGAGCTCATGAACTATGCGCACAAGAAGGGCATCGAGGTCATCGGCGACATTCCTATGTATGTTTCGGACGATTCGGCCGATGCGTGGAGCGAGCCCGAGAACTTCTTGCTGTCCGATACCGGCAAGGCGATTGAGATTTCTGGCGCGCCGCCCGACAATTTTGCGCCCGAGGGCCAGGTGTGGGGCAACCCCACCTTCCGTTGGGATCACATGAAAGAGAACGGCTACCGCTGGTGGATGGACCGCCTGCGTCGCGCGTTCTCGCTCTACGACCGTGTGCGCCTGGACCACTTCCTGGGATTCCACAGCTACTTTAGCATTCCCGCAGGCAAGGCCTGCGCCGACGGCCGCTGGCTGGCGGGTCCGGGCAAAGACCTGTTCCAGACTGCCTATGACGAGCTGGGGCCGCTCAACTTTATCGCCGAGGACCTGGGCTACCTGACGCCCGGCGTTCGCGCCATGGCTTCGACCTGCGGCTTCCCCGGTATGGACGTGCTGGAGTTTAGCGATTACGACGTCCGAAACGGCGTGTATCCCACGCCGGGCAAGATTCTGTACACCTCGACGCACGACACGTCGACGCTCGCCGGTTGGTGCACGCGCTCCTTTGCAGGCGGCGACGAACCGAGCGGTGTTGAGGTGGCGGCCAAGCTGATGGGCGACGCGCTGGCAAGCGACGCTCCCCTGGTGATGATGCCGCTGCAGGATATTCTGGGGCTAGGCGACGATGCACGCATGAACGTGCCGGGCGTGGCCACGGGCAACTGGACGTGGCAGGCCGATGAGGCCGACGTTGCGGCCGCCGAGCGCAAAACTGCACAGCTCTTGCGCAACACCCATAGATTCTGGGGCGAAGCGTGATAAAACCCCCGATATAGGGTACAGTTACAGCTGTTTGAATTTATGCGGGCAGAGCGATCTGCCCGCTTTGTGCTGAAAAGGAAGTATTATGGCGCGCTACGATTACAAGTGCTCGAGCTGCGGCAACGTGTTTGAGGTTGAGCATCCGATGTCCGAGACCCCTGAGGTCGTTTGCCCGAGCTGCGGCGCTCCGGCATCCAAGACGTTCTCGGCCAGCGGCATCAAGTTTGAGGGCAGCGGCTTCTACAACACCGACCAACGAAGCGGCGGTTCCAGCACCAACGCCACCAGCGGCTGCTGCGCCAATTGCCCACACAACCACTAGAGACAAGCGGTCCCGACACCCAGGTTTCCTGATGAGTTGCGGTGAAATAGGGATTGTTTTACGGGTAGATGCCGCTATTCAATCCCTATTTCACCGCAACTTTTCTATAGATCGGATTTCGGACTGATGCTAAGTTTGTAACATTTTAAAACTCTGCCGGATTACGGGGCTGAATTGACAACCTCTATACATTCCGGTAATTTGCAAATTTCAACAAGCCATCTACCTGCGGTTTT
>CALBUZ010000204.1 GCA_937969105.1 uncultured Collinsella sp.
GTGCCCATCATGATGCTTACCGCCAAGGACACCGAGCTCGACAAGGTGATGGCGCTCGATGGCGGTGCTGACGATTACCTGACTAAGCCGTTTTCGCTCATGGAGCTTGCGAGTCGCTGCCGCGCACTGCTGCGTCGCGGCGGCATGGTCAAGCAGGCGAGCGATGTGCTCAGCGTGGGCGACATCGTGCTCTCGCCCAGCCATCGCGAGGTGACCGTTGCCGGCGAGCCGCTTAAGCTCACCCTGCGCGAGTTCGACCTGCTCGAGTACCTCATGCGCAAGCCCGGCGTGGTCTTTACCCGTGAGTCGTTGCTGCAGAGCGTGTGGGGCTGGGACTTCGACGGCGGTTCGCGCACCGTCGACGTGCACGTGCAGACGCTTCGTCAAAAACTGGGCGAGCATGCCAGCGCCATCGAGACCGTGCGCGGCGTGGGCTACCGCTTGGCCGAGCCTTCTGCCGGTGATGGTGCCGAAGGTGACGACACCGCGGCCACTGCATCGGAGGAGTAACCCGTGGTCTTCGCCCCCCAGGGAAAACAAACGCTGTCGCACCGCGTTTTTGTGACGATCTTTGTCTGCGCCATGGCGGTTATCGTGGCGTTTACGGTGCTGGGTGCGTTCTTTGTGCAAAACACCTTGGCGGATGCCACGAGTGCCAATCTGGCACAGGAAACCGAGCTCATTGCTGCCGCCCTCGACGAGCAGCAGGAGCTCATCCCGTTCTTGCGTAGCCTCGATCGCGAGGACTTGCGCATCACGCTGATTAACAAGGATGGATCGGTTGCCTACGACAACGAGGCGTCGCCTTCCACACTGCCCAACCACGGCGATCGCCCCGAGGTCATCGAAGCCTTTGAGAATGGTTCGGGTTCCGCGGAGCGCGCAAGCTCTACGCTCGACGAGATTATGCTGTATCGCGCCGTCGCCCTTGATAACGGCCAGGTTGTCCGCTTGGCGCAGGCCCAGCCTGGCGTTGCGGCGATTTTGCTGTCGATGGTGGCGCCGATGCTGCTTATCGCAGCAGCGGGTGCGGTACTCTCGTTTTTTATGGCGCGCCGCGAGTCCCGTGCCATCATCGCGCCGTTGCAAGAGGTGGATTTGGACCACCCACGCCGTAGCTATGAGCACGCCTATGCCGAGATGGTCCCCATGCTTGAGCGTATCGAGTCGCAGCGCCAGGAACTCAAGCGCCAAATGGCGGTGCTGGCGGACAACGATCGTATGCGCCGCGAGTTCACGGCGAATATCACCCATGAGCTCAAGACGCCGCTTACGGCGATTTCGGGCTATGCCGAGCTCATCGCAAACGGCATGGTCGAGGGCGAGGACGACCTGCGCAACTTTGGCGGTCGCATCTATCGTGAGGCGGGCCGCTTGGCAGCGCTTGTCAACGACATCCTTACGCTGTCTAACTTGGACGAGGCCGAGCGTGCAACTGAGGGCGAGGCGGTGCCCATTGGGTCCACGGAGCCTATTGAGCTCTCGCGTGCCATCTACGCGGTTGAGCAGCGTCTTGAACAGGTCGCCCGTCAGGCGAATGTGACGATAAGTCATGAGACCAAGCCTGTGGTCATCGAGGGCGTGTCGCGCTTGATTGACGAGCTCATCTATAATCTGGCAAGCAACGCCATCCGCTACAATCGACCCGGCGGTACGGTTACGCTGCAGTGCGGCACCAACGACGAAGGCCATCCGTTCCTTGCGGTCGCCGACACGGGAATCGGTATCGCGCCTGAAGAACAGGGCAAGGTATTTGAGCGGTTCTATCGCGTGGACAAGAGTAGGTCCAAGGCGCGCGGCGGAACCGGTCTGGGGCTTGCCATTGTCAAGCATGCGGCCCTGTATCATCACGCCACGCTCGATCTGTCGAGCGAGTTGGGCGTGGGAACCACCATTACGGTGACGTTTCCCATACAGCAGGACGAGCCATTCGCATAGCGATACAACATAGGTATTGATGCAGACGCCGCATTTGACTTTCGGGTGCGGCGTTGTTGTGCAATTTTACGATTGCTTCCGACATTTTTACAGGAGAGCCTGTTTCTTATGTATAGAGTTTGGTCTCGGTAAAAAGATGCGATAACATACGGACAGTTTTGTCAATCCGAACTGGGGAAATGAAAGGCAAGCTGCATGACCCTTCTCGAACTGTTCCAGCTGCTGAAGAAGCACCTCAAGCTGGTCATCACCCTTCCGGTGGTCTGCGCGATCGCCATGGGCATCGTGTCCTTCGCCGCGATGGACAACACCTATACCGCGACGACGAGCATGTACATTCTCGCCAAGACCGACGATAGCGGCCAGATGAGCTACAACGATCTCTCGGCGAGCCAGATGCTTTCCAACGATATCGCCACGCTGCTGGACAGCGATAGCGTTAAGAGCGGCGCCGCCAAGGCACTGGGCCTCCCCGCTCTGCACGACTCCAAGGTGT
>CALBUZ010000205.1 GCA_937969105.1 uncultured Collinsella sp.
ATTATCTTAAAACGACGCATTATTGCAATGTACCGTTGTTTGCGGCGTCTGAAATGAACTTGGCCGAAAGGGCCGCTGGTCCCGGTCGCTGGTTCGCGCTTTGCGCGAACTCCGCGCTACTGTGGGTCAGTTAGGCTTCTGTTGTTGGACCCGCTACATTTTCCCGTCCCAGCATCGACCTTAGCTTCTCAAAGCTCTCCTCGCTCAGGCAATGCTCCATGTGGCAGCCCTCTTGCGAGGCAACCTTGGGCGCTACGCCTGCGTCCTCGAGCAGCCCCACGAAAAAGCAGTGACGCTCCCACATTTGGCGAGCGACCTCCAGACCACGCTCCGTCAGATGAACGTCGCGCTTGCCCATTTCGACATAGCCGCTGCTCTCCAGCGTCGCCATGGCTTTAGAGACGCTCGCCTTGGTTACGCCTAGGTATTCAGCGACGTCAATCGATCGAACGATGCCCTGGCGCTGCGACAGAACGTAGATCGATTCGAGATAGTCTTCTCCGGATTCACGCAGGGCCATGGGCCGCCTTTCGCGATGGCTTCTAGTTAGCCTTTGGATACTTTTGCTTGATTTACTTTACCGCAAAAGTTGCCCATGTCTTACTACTTTGCCTAAAAGTTAGCCGTGTTTCACAAAACGTGCGGGACGAAAACAAAATGGGGACGCTCCTCAAGGAGTGCCCCCAGGTGCCGGGTGCCGGCCCGCGGCTAAATGAGGTCAAAGTGCTTTGCGGCGTTGTAGATGCCGTCGTCGTCTACGACGGTCGTCACGTAGGTCGCCGCGGCCTTCACCGTGTCCTGCGCGTTGCCCATGGCCACGCTTGTGCCCACGGCGGAAAACATCGACAGGTCGTTCTCGCCGTCGCCAAAGGCGATCGCCTCGCTCGCGTCGATACCCAGCCGCTCCAGCGTCGCCGCTACGCCCAAGTCCTTGCCGCCGTTGGCCGGAATAATGTCGCAGAACAGATCGCACCAGCGCGTGGTGAGCGAATGCGACACGGCGTCGGTCACGATATGCTCGTCGGCCGGATCCACAAAGGCGCAGAACTGGTAGACCGGCGCATCGAAGGCATGCTCAAACGGCTCCTCGTGGTAGACGATTCCCGCGTTGCTGCCGGCCGTCACCACGCGCTCGGACAGGCGGTTCACAAACGAGTTCTCGCCCTGCATGCACAGCGAGTCATAGCGCCCCTGCGCCACCTGGCCCACAATCACCGCGACGTCGTCCGGATCAATCGGACAGCTGCGATAAACCCCCTCGGCATCAAAGCAGCGCTGGCCCGAGAGCGTAATGTACGCATCCCAGCCCAAGTCGAACAGCCAGTCCGGCATCTGGTAGGTCGGGCGACCCGTGGCGATCACGCACGCAATCCCCTGCTCGTGAAAGCTGTCGAGCACCTGCTGCGCCGACGCCGGAATCCGGTGGGTCTTAAAGCTCAGTAGCGTGCCGTCGATATCGAAAAATGCGGCCTTGATCATCCTCGTCTACTCCTCGCCCTCGAGCTTTTCGCTCGCCTCGAGCCACGCCATCTCCAGCTCGTCCATGGCGGCATGGGCCTCGTCGATCTTTGCCTGCTGCTCGCCGAGCGCCGTGTAGTTGGTGGGATCGACCTGGGCCATGGCAGCCTCGGCCTCCTCCACGCGAGCGCGCTGTGTCTCCATCTTGCGCTCAAGCGAGCTCACCTCGCGGCGGAGCTTCTGGCGCTCGGCGTTGGAAAGACCGTTGGGCTGCCCGCTCGTCTTGGGTTTTTCGGCCGCAACCGCTGCGGCGCCGGTGTCGAACGTGCCGGTCTTGGCGCTCGGCGCGCCCACGGGCTCGCCCTCGGCGGTGGCGTTGCACAGGCGCAGGTATTGGTCGACGCCGCCGGGCATATGCGTCAGATGGCCATCGAGCAGCGCCCACTGCTGGTCGGTCACGCGCTCCATGAGGAAACGGTCGTGCGTCACCAGGATCAGCGTGCCCGGCCAGCCGTCGAGCAGGTCCTCGACAATCGCGAGCATGTCGGTATCCAGATCGTTGCCCGGCTCGTCCAGGATAAGCACGTTGGGCTCGTCCAGGATCGTCAGCAGCAGCGACAGGCGACGGCGCTGGCCGCCCGAAAGGTCGCCGATACGACTCCAGAGCTGTTGCGTCGTAAAGCCCAGACGCTCGCAAAGCTTCTCGGGCGAGGTCTCCTTGCCGTCGATGACGTAGTACTTCTTATAGTTGCTGAGCACCTCGCGGATCGTGTCGCCCATGTAAGGCTCGAGCTCCTCGAGCTGCTGCGACAGCACGCCAAAACGCACCGTCTGGCCGATCTTCACGCGGCCGCGCAGGGGCGCGATCTTGCCCTGAATCACGTCGAGCAGTGTGGACTTACCGGCGCCGTTCTCGCCCAAAAGACCATAGCGGTCGCCCGCGCCGATAAGCCATGTCACGTCGGAGAGCACCTGCTTGGGCGCGCCATCGGTATCCGCATAGCCGGCATCCACGTCGATCACGTCGATGACCTGCTTGCCCAGGCGGCTCACGGCCAGGCGCTTGAGCTCCAGCTCGTCACGCACGGGCGGCACGTCAGCGATCAGCTCGCGAGCGGCATCCACGCGAAACTTGGGCTTGGTGGAGCGGGCTTGGGCGCCGCGGCTCAGCCACGCGAGCTCCTTGCGTGCCATGTTGCGACGACGCTCCTCGGTGACGGCGGCCATGCGGTCGCGCTCCACGCGCTGCAGGATGTATGCCGAGTAGCCGCCCTCGAAGGGATCGACCTGGCCGTCGTGGACCTCCCACATGCTGGTGCAGACCTCGTCCAAGAACCAGCGGTCGTGCGTGACCACGAGCATGGCGCCCTGGCCGCGCTGCCAGCGGGCCTTTAAGTGACGCGCGAGCCAGTTGATGGTACGCATGTCCAGGTGGTTGGTGGGCTCGTCGAGCATGAGCACGTCGTAGTCGCCGATCAGCAGGCGCGCGAGGTCCACGCGACGGCGCTGGCCACCCGAAAGCTCGCCCACCGTTCCCTCCCAGGGCACATCGCTAATGAGGCCGGCAAGGATCTGGCGTGTTCGCGGACTCGACGCCCACTCATACTCGGGCGTGTCGCCCACAACGGCATGATGCACGGTATCGGTGTCGACAAGCTGGTCCTTTTGGCCGAGCAGGCCGATCGTGGTGCCGCGGCGATGAGTCACGCGGCCGTCGTCGGGCTCCAGCGTGCCGGCGAGCACGCTCAGCAGCGTCGACTTGCCGTCGCCGTTTTTGCCGACGATGCCAATACGGTCGCCCTCGCCCACGCCGAGCGTCACGCTATCGAAAATATGCTTGGTGGGAAACTCTAGGCTGACGGAATCGCATCCCAAAAGAATCGCCATGTGCCCTGCTCCTTCGTAGAAATTCAACGTTGTCCATGATAGCAGCGAGCCCCACCCCAAACCACCACGAAGGTGCCTGTCCCCTTTGTGGTGGTCGCTTCGGTCGCAGAGCAAAAAGGCGGGCCATCTCCCGCAAGAGATGACCCGCCCCTCCAATCAGTCCCGTGGCGACCGTGGCCGCCACGGGCCTCAAGCATGTCCCGGACTAGGAGAACATGCCGGTGAGGTAATCATTCAGCCGCTTATCCTTGGGCCGTTGGAAAATCTCGTCGGTCTCGTCGTACTCGACCATATCGCCCATGTAGAAGAACGCCGTGCGGTTGGACACACGCGACGCCTGCTCCATGTTGTGCGTCACGATGACGATGGCACGGTCGGCAACGATTGACGACATAAGGTCCTCGATCGCCAGCGTCGAGATGGGGTCGAGCGCCGAGCAGGGCTCGTCAAACAGGATCACGTCGGGGTTGAGCGCCAGCGTGCGCGCGATGCACAGACGCTGCTGCTGGCCGCCCGAAAGCGCGTAGGCACTCTTGTCGAGCTTGTCCTTGACCTCGTCCCACAGCGCCGCGCCGCGCAGACTCTCCTCGACCATGCGGTCGAGCTCGTCACGGTCGGTGATGCCGTGGCGCTTAGGCGCAAACGTGATGTTGTCGCGAATGGACTTGCGGAACGGGTTGGGCTGCTGAAACACCATGCCAATGGAGCGACGCAGCTCATAGGTGTTCTCGGCCTTGGTGTTCACGTTGCGCCCGCGGTAGTTGATCTCGCCCTCCACGCGGCAGCCGCGAATCTCTCGATTCATCAGGTTGAGGCTGCGCAAGAAGGTCGACTTACCGCAGCCCGAAGGCCCGATGAGTGCCGTGATCTCACCCTTGTGAAAGTCGAGCGACGTATCGTGCAGCGCATGGTGGTCGCCATAGTACACGTTGACGTCCTTGGTGGAGAGCACGACCTCGTCGCTCACGGCCTTGCCGCTCACGCGCACGCGCTTTTCGCTCTCCCCCACACTCGACAGAAAGTCCTGGGTCTCGGACGATGCCGCTTCGGTTGCGGGCATTGCATTCATCTCGCTCATTCGGCCGTCATCTTCCTTGCCAGTTGCTTGCCCACGATACGGGCAACTATGTTAAACAGCAGCACGCAGATCATCAGCAGTGCAGCGGTGCCCCAAACGATCTGCTGGGCCTCGGGGCTGCCCTCGCCGTAAATCTTGTAGATGTGCACGGCGAGCGACTCACCGGGGCGGAACACGTTCCAAGCGCAGGTGGGGCTCGACAGGTTAAAGCTCAAGAAGTTCAAACGCACCGGCGAGCTCATGCCCGAGGTAAAGAGCAGTGCCGCGGCCTCGCCAAACACGCGGCCGGCCGAAAGCACGATGCCGGTCACGATGGCAGGCATGGCCTCGGGGATCAGGATGTGCAGCGTGGCCTCCCAGCGGGTAAGGCCCATGGCCAGGCACGCATCACGCTGGGCCTGTGGCACGTCCTCGAGCGCCTGCTGAATCACGCGCACCAGGATGGGAATGTTAAACATGGTGAGTGCGACGGCGCCGGAGATGATGGAGTACTTCCAGCCCAGCTGCACCGAGAACACCAGAAAGCCGAACATGCCGACGACGATGGAAGGCAGCGAGGACAGCGTCTCGATGGCGGTGGAGGCGATGTCACGGATAGGGCCGTTCGGTGCGTACTCAACCAGGAAGACCGCTCCGCCCAGGCTGATGGGCACCGAGATGACCAGAGTGATCAGCAGCAGGTAGAACGAGTCGAACAGCTGGTAGAGCACGCCGCCCTGGGTACCGTTGGCGCGCGCGGGCTGCGTGAGAAATCCCGGCTGGAACAGCGTCGAGATGCCCTCGAACAGGATATAGGCCACCATGGAGACGACGATGAGCATGACGATGGCGGCGATCGCCGTCAGCACGCCCGTGGCGATGCGGTCCTGCTTTTGGACGCGCCCGAGCCTCGCCTCGTCGATATGGATGCGCGTGCTAGCCACGAGCCTTCGCCCCCTTGCGGCCGATGAGGTGGATAATCAGGATGAAGATGAGGCTCATGCCCATCAGCAGCAGGCCGAGCGCCCACAGAACATCGTCCTGGGCCGAGCCCTCAGCATAGACCGCCATGGACGTGGTGAGCGTGGTGGTGATGGTCGAAGCCGGCGACAGCAGCGACGTCGGCATGGCCTCGATACCGCCGATAACCATGCGCACGGCGAGCGTCTCGCCAAAGGCGCGGGTCATGCCAAGAATGACCGCGGTCATGAGCGACGGCATGGCGGACTTGAGCACCACGTGCCAGATGGTCTGCCAGCGGGTGTAGCCCAGCGCGAGCGAACCCTGGCGGTAGCTGTCGGGCACGGCGCGCAGGCCATCGACCGAAAGCGTGGTCATCGTCGGCAGGATCATGACAGCCAGCACGACGGCGCCGGGCAGGATACCCAGGCCCGTGCTCACATGGAAAACACTCTTCATAAGGCCGACGACCACGTGAAAACCGATCAGGCCAAAGACGACCGAGGGAATGCCGGTCAAAAGCTCAATAAGCGGCTGAAAGATCTTGGAGCCAAACTTAGGCTGGATCTCGACCGCAAAGATGGCAGAGCCGATGGCGATGGGCAATGCGATGAGCGTGGAGAGCACCATGACCGCAAACGAGGTGACGATCAGGGGCAGGGCGCCGGTATAGGGCAGGCCGTTTTCGGCTGTGTTGGCCAGGTCCCACTTGGTGCCGGTGAAGAACTCGACGACCGAAACGCCGTCCTTGAGAAAAGCCGAGAGGCCCTTTTGGGCGACCATAAAGATGAGCGCGGCAACGACAAGCGTCACGAGCGCTACGCACGCGCCCGTGACGCCCAGGCCCACGTTCTCAAGGTCGCGCTTTGGCAGCTGTTTTGCCATTGCAAACCTTTCCGGGGCGATTACTTATTTAGCGGAGACCTTGCCGCTGGCGTCCTTGACGACCTTCATGGCAGAAACGGGGATAAAGCCCTGCTCCTCGACGAGCTTGCCCTGGACGTCGTCGGAAAGCATGAACTCCAGGAAGGCCTTGGTAGCCTCGTCGGCGTCCTTTGCGCAGTACATGTGCTCGGTAGCCCAGATCTTGAAGGAGTCGTCGGTGACATTCTTGCTCTTGGGCTCGACGCCCTCGACTTTGATGGCATTGAACTTGGAGTCATCGAAGTGCGAGAAGTCGAGGTAGGAGATGGCGTTGTCGGTGCTGCCCATCTGAGTCTGGACATCGCCGGACTTGTCGAGCTCGGCGTCGCCCTTAAAGTCGACGGCCTCGTCACCAAAGACGGCAGCCTCGAAGGTGGCGCGGGTGCCGGAGCCGGCCTTGCGGTTGAGAACGACGATCTTGGCGTCATCGCCGCCGACCTCATTCCAGTTGGTGATCTGGCCGGAGAAGATGCCCTTGAGCTGCTCGAGGGACAGGTCATCGACCGTCACGTTCTTGGAGACGACGGGACCCATGCCCACGACGGCGACCTCGTGGTCGACGAGGTTCTTGACCTGATCGGCCTCGAGCTTGGACTCGGCGAAGACGTCGGAGTTACCGATGGTAACGGTGCCGGCGGCAACAGCGGTCAGACCTTTGCCCGAACCGTTGCCCGAGCCGGAAACGGAGACGTCGGGGTTGGCATCCATGAACTTCTCGGCAGCGGCCTCGACGAGAGCTTGGAACGAGGAGGCGCCGTCGTAGGTCACCTCGCCGGAGACGGACTCGGCAGCAGTGGCGCTACCCTTGTCGGCGGCGTCGGAAGCGCCTGCGCCGCCGCAACCAACGAGGCCGAGGCCCACGAAGCTGGCAAGACCACCAGCGAGGCCGAGGAACTGACGACGAGAATAAGCCTGATCGAGCATGATCTTCCTTTCATACATGCGACTCGCGGGCACCCTGCCCGCTTTGCTGTTTGGAAAGATACGACCCCGACCGGGCAGCACCCGCGCCAACTGCGGTTTCTTACGGGCATTTGATAAACCCTTACCGCAAGCGCGGCAGGGCTTTACAAACGAATAACAATCCAGCTGACATGCATGGCCCGCCTTTTACACTGATAAAAAAAGAAGTTGCGGTGAAATAGTTCCTGTTTGGCTGTTAGGCAGCCGATTCTAGGAACTATTCCACCGCAACTTAGATTGGCAAAACGCCGCAACCTTAAAGTTCGAGCTCGTTGAGCCTTAAGATCGCAACAATATAGATCTTGAGCGCTTGCTTGAGCTGTTCCTCGTTGGCACACTCGTTGGGGCCGTGCATCTGGCCGCCCCACGCGGGCAGCTCCAGGCCGGTCTCCTCAGGGCCAAACGAGACGGCGCGGGCAAAGTTGCGCGCGTACGTGCCGCCGCCCATGGCAAAAGGCTCGGCATGCTTACCCGTAAACTCGTTATAGGTGTCAATCAGCGCCTTCACGGCCGGGTCATCGGCCGAAACTGAGAACGGCACCTTGGCGCGACCCACGCGATACGTTACACCAAAGCGGCCCACGAGCGGCTCGAGCTGCTCGCAGATGGTATCGGCGCTCGTGCTGTCGGGGAAACGCACGTCGATGACCTGCTCGATGTGGCCATCCGCCACACGGATGACGCCGGGGTTGCAGGTGAGCGGGCCAAACGCCGGGCTCGTCGCATCGATTCCCAAGCCGCGACCATAGGTATCCGCGTGCACAAAGGCCAAGAACTTGACGAACTCGTGCTCCGCAGGCGTGAGCAGGCGCTCGCCGCGGGCGCCAAACGCATCCTCGACCTCGCGCAGGTACGTCACGATCAGGCCGACGGCGTTGATCGTCCCCTCGGGCATCGAGGCATGACCGCCAATGCCGTGGGCGAAAATCTGCGCATGCCCGTTATCGAGTGTCGTGATCTCCAGGCGGTCGGCGTTCTCAACGGGCGCCGGCAGTTCATCGGCGGCAATCGCAAGCTCGCAGATAGACTGCGACGGAATGGCGTTGCTCGCCTCGGCGCCGCTCCACGACACAATGCGCCCGCCATCGATCCTAGAGCTCACAAACGTCGCCCCAAACTGGCCCTTCTCGGCATTGCAGACCGGGAACTCGGCATCGGGCGTAAACAGAAAGTCGGGGTTCGCGTGGTTCTCCAGATAATGGTGAACATCGGACATGCCCACTTCCTCATCGCAGCCCAGCAGCGCGCGGAAGGTATAGCGCGGGGTGATGCCGTGCTTGAGCAGATAGGCGCCGGCGTAGAGCGACAGCACAGCCGGGCCCTTGTCGTCGATCACGCCGCGACCGAGCAGCCAGCCCTCGCGGCGCTCCATCGCAAACGGATCGGTATTCCAACCGGGACCGGCGGGCACCACGTCCACATGGCAGATGGTCGCGAGTTGCTTGTCGCCGCGGCCAGGGATATCGGCAATGCCCACATAGCCCTCGTCGTCGCTCGTCTGGTAGCCGAGCTTTTGCGCGATGCCGAGTGCGCAATCGAGCGCGTCACGGACCGGGCGGCCAAACGGCGCTCCGGGCTCCGCATCGGCAGAAACTGCCACGGACGGATAGCTCACCAGCTGCTCGATATCGGCGACGACATCTTCCCAGACCTCGTCGACATACTCGGCGACGCTCTGCTCCACCTGATTCATGGACGACCTCCTTACCAATGAGCGACGGGTACGCCCGCCCCTCACATCACATACTTATATAGCGAAAAGTTTAGCAAGCTCGGCCACCGAGTGCACCACCGCATCGGCACCCGCGGCCTCGTGCTCCCCCGGCGCCGCCGCGCCCGAATAGATGCCGATACACGGCACACCCATCGCGTGCGCGCCCTCCACATCGTTAAAGCGGTCGCCGATCATCACGGCCTCGTCGGCCGTCGCACCGAGCGCCGCCAGCGCATCGCGGACCGAATCTGCCTTGGTCTCGCGCCCCTGCGGCGGATTCATGCCAACCACGGCTTCGAACTGGCAAAGCCACAGCTCATGCACCATATCGATGCACTTCGCCTCCATGCGCGACGTCGCCACAGCCATACGCTTGCCCTGGGCGGTCAACCCATCCAGCAGCTCGGGAATCCCATCGAACACGGGGTACTCCTCCGGCCCCAGCTCATCAAAAAAGGCACGGTACTCGTCGGCCACCACAAGCGACTCCTCGCGGGAAAAGCCGTAAAAGTCGTGGAAGCTCTTCCACAGGGGCGGCCCGATCATGCGGCGCAAGTCACCCATCTGCGCTTCCGAAAACCCGCGCGCAGCTATCGTCTTGCGCGTCGAGGTCATCACCGCCCGGCCCGTATCGGCCACCGTGCCATCGAAATCAAACAGCACGACCGGCCGCCTGCATATCTCCAGTGCCTCCATCGGCATCCCTCTTCCCCAGTTGATGATTTCCACACCGACACTTCAAACTGTTGACTATTCAACAATTAAACCTAGTAATGTGGAATGACTCTACTATACTTGTCGCACTTTGCTCTCAGAAGGCGGCGCGCAAACGCCCCAACGAAAGGTGCAATTATGTCTTTTGCCATCATAACCGACTCCACGTCGGACATCTCCCCCGCCCGCGCCCAAGAGCTCGGCATTTACGTGATTCCGCTGCATGTGATTATCGAGGGCGAGGATCTGCTCGACCAGGTGCAAATTACCGCCGAGGAGTACGTCGCCCGCATGGCAGGCTCTGAGCAGCTGCCGCACACCTCGCAGCCGAGCGCCGGCGAGTTCAAGGAGCTCTTCGATCGCGTGCGCGCCGACGGCCACGACAGCGCCATCTTTATCTCGCTGTGCAGCGAGTGGTCTGCCTGCTACGCCAACGCGTGCCAGGTGGCCGATACCCACGAGCTCGACGTGCGCTGCGTCGACTCGCGCACCGGCTCGGGTGCCGAGGGCCTGCTGGTGGAGTACGCGCTCGCCATGCGTGAGGACGGCCGCAGCCTGGACGAGACCGAGGCGCAGATCCGCGCGACGCTGCCCGACGCCCACCTGCTGCTGATTCCGCGCACGCTCGAGAACCTCGTTAAGAACGGCCGCGCGCCCAAACTCGCCGGCCAGCTCACGCAGATGCTCAACATTCGCCTGGCCGTTTCGCCGGAGTGGCAGTCGGGCGAGATCAAGGCCATCAAGAAGGGCCGCGGCGCCAAGCGCATCGTCGCCAACACCATGGCCGACTGCCTCGCGTTTTTGGCTGAACACCCGGGTTCGAGCGTGCGCGTGCTCACGACCGGCGCCGCCGAGGAGCAAGAGCTCGTCAACCAGGCGCTCGCGGGTCAGGACTACGTAGACGCCGGCACCGGCCCCATCGGCTGCACCATCGCGACCCACGTAGGCGTCGACGCCATCGCCATCAGCTACTGCCCCCGTTACCAGCCAACTCGCTAGGAACGCCCACATCAGTTGCGGTGAAATAGGGACTGTTTTTGGCTTATCAGCCGCAAATCAATCCCTATTCCACCGCAATTTAGAAGCAGTTCATTTGGGACGGGGCTAAAAAGACTGGTATCAAACGTTTCAGACCAGTCTTTTTAGCCCCGTCCCATATTACCTACCCTACATCAGCCCGCTCAGGGCGATGTCGACAGCCTCGTTGAGGTCGTCGGTAATGTGCACCAGCTCCGGATCGAGCGGGCTAATCATACCGGCATTCATCACCGGGCCGTTGAGCCAGTCGAGCAGGCCCTGCCAGTACTCGCTACCTACCAGCACAAGCGGCATGCGCTTGACCTTGTGCGTTTGCACCAGCGTGAGCACCTCGAACATCTCGTCGAGCGTGCCAAAACCACCGGGAAACGCAATGGCGCCCGAGCTGTATTTGACGAACATGGTCTTGCGCACAAAGAAGTAGCGGAAATCCATACCCAGGTTCACGTATTTGTTGAGCCCCTGCTCGTGCGGAAGCTCGATACCCAATCCGACCGACTTGCCGTTGGCGCTCGCCGCTCCCCTGTTGGCCGCCTCCATGATGCCAGGGCCGCCGCCGGTGATGACCGCCACGCCGCGCTGGGCGATTTTGCGGCCGACCGTGCGCGCCGCCTTGTAGAGCGGATCGGTCTTGGGCGTGCGGGCACTACCGAAGATGGTCACTGCAGGACCAAGCTCGGCAAGCGCGCCAAAACCATCGACGAATTCTGCCTGAATACGAAGGACGCGCCAGGGGTCGGCGTGCAGCCAATCGGTCGAATCTTCGGGCGCCAGCAGGTTGGCGTAGGTGTTGTCCTTAGGAATCATGGGGCCGCGCATGACCACGGGACCGCGGCGGTACGTCTCGTCGTAGGCAGGCTCGCCCTCGGCATTCTCGTTCTTAATCATGGGTACTCCTATCGAGAAAAAGAAAACGGGCGGGGTCGACGCCATGCGCCAAACACCCGCCCGAACATCAACTATTCGGTATGGTACCCACGATGCATCAAGCGCTTGCAAGCTATCGGTCAGCGGTCGCGCAACCGTGTTAGCGAACGCGACGGCCGATCGCCGCTTGGCCTTTGCCGTTGCTCTCGCCTCGCAAGCGTCCGCGCCGTCCTTAGTAGTCCACCGCCGCAGGACTGTTCATCCAGTCGCTCACAAACGCGCCGTAGCGGCCCTCGATAATGGCCTGGCGGGCACGCTGCATAAGGTTGAGCAGGTAGTAGATGTTGTGCATCGACAGCAGAATACCGCCGAGCATCTCCTTCTGCGTGACCATGTGGCGGATGAGCGCGCGGCTGTAGCCGCCCGTGCACACCGGGCAGGTGCAGGTGGGGTCGATGGGGCCGTCGTCGTGCGCAAAGCGCGCGTTGCGGAAGTTAAGGCGACCCTCACTGGAGAACGCCGTGCCCATACGGCCAGTGCGCGTCGGCAGCACGCAGTCGAACATGTCGATGCCCACGCCAACGCCGCGCACGAGCGTGGTAGGGTTGCCGACGCCCATGAGGTAGCGCGGCTTGTGCTTAGGCATGTACTCGGAAACCAGCGGCGCCAGCGTCTCGAACATGGTCTCGTGGTCCTCGCCCACCGAGTAGCCGCCGATGCCGTAGCCGGGGAAGTCGCCGCACTCCTCCAGGTGGCGCAGCGAGCGCAGGCGCAGGTCCAGATGCATGCCACCCTGGACGATGCCAAAGAGCGCCTGGTCATCGCGGGTGTGGGCCTTATAGCAGCGCTCAGCCCACATACTCGACAGCTCCACGGCGCGCTCGACATAGGCACGCGTGGCAGGATAGCCAGGGCATTGGTCGAGCTGCATGCAAATGTCGGAGCCGAGCTTCATGGCGATTTCCATGTTGTCCTCGGGCGTCCAGAACACGTGGCGACCGTCGTAATCGTTGACGATAAAGCGCACGCCCTCGTCGGTGAGCTTGACGGCGTCGTTGTGGCTGAACACTTGGAAACCGCCCGAGTCGGTAAGGATGGGGCCGTGCCAGTTCATAAACTTGTGCAGGCCGCCCAGCTCGGCGATGGTGTCCTCGCCGGGACGCATGGACAGGTGGTAGGTGTTGGCGAGCACAATCTGCGCACCGAGCTGCTTGACGGTCTCGGTGGGGATGCCCTTGACGTTTGCCTTGGTGCCCACGGGCATAAAGATCGGCGTCTCGATGTCACCGTGCGGGGTGTGCAGCACGCCGGCGCGCGCGTGCGTCGTCGGGTCTTCGGCGATCAGGTCGAATTTAAAAAGGTTCTGGTCCATAAACTGGAACTCCTTGGTTGCGGTTCATACGCAGACCATTATACGGGCAACCCGCAAGAAGCACCGACTCGACAGAAACTGGCGCAAAGGGGTCATAGTCATTGGGGACGTTCTTAAACGACTAGCCGTCGGGGACAGTCTTCAGCGCCATCTTACAAAGGAGTGTCCCAATCTGCCGGCACTCAGGGACTGTCCCCAAGTGCCGGCAAGAGTGTCCCTTTCGACTAGTCATTTAAGAACGTCCCCAATGGCCACTTTCCGTCAGCAACGCAAACGCCGATGCCCTGGCAACGTCAGCGAGCGGTCGCCAGGGCGAACAAGTTGGCATGAAAAGAGGGCGGCATAGACCTTCTGGTCATGCCGCCCACTTTGAATGACAAGTTGTCGCCCTGGTGACCGCGCAGCGTCGGCCCGTTACGGCGTTTGGTAAAACGCCGTAACTCTTAGGGCCGCTGGCCCATGCCGCCCTCGAGGGTGACGGTCTCGCCGTTCATATACTTAAAGTCGGGGCCGCAGAGCTGAACGACCACGCGGCCGATCTCCTTCTCGACGTCGCCGTAGTGGCCTGCCGGCGGCATGTGGACGTTGGCCTTAAACGCCTCGGGATAGGCGTCCTGGAAGTTCTCGAGCGCAGCAGTCCAGGCAAGCGGGCACACAATGTTGACGTTGATGCCGTCCTTGCCCCACTCGTTGGCGGCAACGCGGGTCAAGCCGCGGATGCCTTCCTTGGCGGCGGCGTAGCTGCACTGGCCGTAGTTGCCAAACAGGCCGGCGCCCGAGGCAAAGTTGACCACGGAGCCCTTGGTCTCCTTCAGGTGCGGATAGGCCTTCTGCATGTACAGGTAGGTGGCATACAGGCCAGAGTAAATGGCCAGGTTAAACTGGTCCATAGTGTGGTCGGCGATGGTCACACCCGAGGCGCTGGCCTGAGCGTTGTTGACGACGGCGTCGATGCGACCGAACTCCTCAATCGCCTTGTCGATAACGTTCTGGACGACGGCCTCGTTGTCCTGACCAGCCGAGACATCGGCCTGAACAGGCAGAACCTTGACGCCGTACTCAGCCTCGAGAGACTCCTTGGCGGCCTCGAGCTTGGCGACGTTGCGACCGGTGATAACGAGGTTCGCGCCCTCCTTGGCAAAAGCGATATCGATGCCGTAGCCGATGGAGCCGGCGGAACCGTCCTTGAGCGTGGCCTTGCCGCCGCCGGTGACGATCACGGTCTTACCAGTGAAAAGTCCCATACAAAGTCCTTTCGAATCGCGACGGGCACGCCCGCCGACTGCGCGCATCCAACTTCACGCGCCAAAAGCTGAAATGCAACTTTAGCGTGTTCAAGTGAAAAATAAAGGACACAGCGGGCGAACGGCGCAACGTCTTTCGGCGAAGGGAATGTCAAGCGCAAACTGAATATAGAGGCCGAGTTTTTGCTATCGACGCGAGCCATCGAACACGTTTTGAAACTTTGCTGCGGCGCGCGGGATGTCGGCGCGAGACTTTATCATAGGGTGACAAACAACGATGAGGAGCACATGCCTATGACAGACGAGCTGGACCCCCAGACTCAACAGCATATTGATGATTCAGCAGACACCATTGACGACTGCGATACTTCTACCAGCAGCGATGGCGGCATTGATGCCGCTGTCGAGGAGGCTCCTGCCGCCGCAGACGAGGCCGCAGACGCAAATGTCGCCGCAGAGCAAGACAAAGAAGAGCAGCTGGAGCAGCCGGACCCGAGCGATACTGAGCCCAAGGCCGAGGACGCTCCGAAAGTAGCGGGCCCCATCGAGGTATCCTCGGAAGAAGAGCTCGACGCCGTCATGGACTCCATGATGGATGCCGTCAAAGCGATGAAGGACGCTGTCGCCGATGCCGATGTCGACGCCGAGGAAGAGGAAGCCGCCGAGGCCGCCTCGACGTTTGTGCCCGGCGAGACCCCGGTTGCCGACCAGGGCAGCACCATGCCCTCGTTCCTGCAACTCGAGCACCCCACGATCGGCGCCGACGCGGTCGACCCGCACGCAGCGGGCTTTTCCGTGATCGAAGGCGGCACCGGCAATATCGCCGTGCCGCAGACTGCCGACACGAATGCCGCCGAGGCCGTACACCCGACCACCTCGCACGCCCCCGCCACGAGCCGCGACCTGGGGAGCGCCGTCTCAAACACCGCTAACGCCGTGGGCACTTTTATCGCCCAGGGCGCGTCGGCCATGCGCGAGATGAACGCCGCCAAGAAGGCACTCGCCGATGCCCGCGCCCACTTGTCCGAACTTGAGCAGCGCATCGCCGACCAGGCAGAGGAGCTCGAGACGCGCCAGGACATCGCAGGCCGCTATGATCAGATCATCGCCGACCAGCGCCAGGCAATCGCCACGGCACAAAAGACCGCTGCGGCCGCCGAGATTGACCGCGACGCCCATGCCGCCAAAGCGACTGAGCTCAAGGGGCAGTTCGAGCAAATGAAGGCAGAGGACGATGCGACCGAGCTCCGCCTGAAGGCTGCACTCGACGCCGTGGAAGCCCGCGAGGCGAGCTCGCGCGAGACCGGCAACCGCCTCGTTCGTCGACTCGAAGATTCCAAGCGCATCCGCGACAAAGTGAAGGCTGAGCGCGATGCCGGTGTCGCCGCCGCACGACAAACCGCCGATGCTACGCGCGCACAGCTCGAGACTTTGCGTCGCGAGTATGCCGAGCTGCAGCGCAACCCTTCGGCAAATCCCGCCAATTACACCGTGCGCACCAGCGAGTTGTCTATGCAAATCTCCGACGCTGCCGACGCCCTCCGCAAGGCCGAGGAAGACATTCCGCGCGTGACCGCCGATCTTGAGCATTCACTTGCCGCCGCCGAGCAGGCCGTCGAGCAGGCACAGGCCCCCATCGCCGACGCTAAACGAGCGCACCAGGCCGTAACGGCTGAGGCAGATGCCGCGCGCGACGAGCTGCAGTCCGCAAAAACTGCCGCCGCGACGCGCCAGCGCGAGCTACGCGAAAAGATCGCCACGCAGGACAAGGCGCGCCGCGAGCAAGAGCAGGCCATCGCAAACGCCCGGGCAGATGCCGCGCATGCGCAGTCGATTATCGAGCAGGCGACCGAGGTGCACGACCATCCCGAGATCACCGAATCGCTCGCCGGGTCCTTGGCACGCGACAAGGCCGAGCATACCGAGACCGAGCGCGAAGTTGCCCAACTCGAGGCCGCCGAAGACGACGTGCGCAAGCGAACCCGCGACTCACGCGTCAAATTCACCGGAGCCATCGCCTGCATCATCGCCACAATCCTGGTGATCATCCTGATCTGGCTGTTCGCGAGCAAGTAAGCCAGTTGCCAAAAACGCCCCAACGCAGTTGCGGTGAGATAGTTCCTGTTGAGCCCTCAAAAAAGCCAATTCAAGAACTATCTCACCGCAACTATTTGATTGGTGCAAAGGGGTCAGGCTACTTTGCACCAACTTGGTGCATATAAACCTGTCCCCATTGCACCAACAACGTTTGCCCAGATAAAACCTGCCAAAATAAACCTGTCCCTTGTTGGCAGGTTGAACCACGGCAACGCCAATGTTTTGGCGAAGTCAGCGAAAACCCGCCAGAGCGAGCAAGGTGCCTTGAAACAAGGCGGCATTGACCTCTTGGTCATGCCGCCGAAGTTGAAAGGCAGATTGCCGCTCTGGCGGGTTTGCAGCGTCAAGTGGTTACGCGGTTCGTAGAACCGCGTAACCTACAAAATGAGCATTGCATCGCCAAAGCTGAAGAAGCGGTAGCGCTCCTCGATGGCAGCGGCGTAGGCATCCATGATCTGATCGCGGGAGGCAAGCGCGCTCACGAGCATCATGAGCGTGGAGCGCGGCACGTGGAAGTTTGTGATCAGCGCATCGACCACGTGATAGGTCGAGCCGGGCATGAGGTAGAGCTGCGTCGTCGCGTTCTCGCGCACCACGATGTCACCGCGGCCGAGCGTGTCGGCGCCGTCCTCACGGCCCTCAAAATAGCGCGCCGTCACGGCCGGATCGGACACCGGCGCGTCCGCGTCAAACGCGCTCTCGAGCGAGCGCACTGCGGTGGTGCCGACGGCGATCACGCGGTGCCCCTCGGCCTTCGCCTTATGCACGGCGTCGACCACCTCCTGCGATACGTGGTAGCGCTCGGTGTGCATCACATGCTGTGTGGGATCGTCCTCCTCCACCAGACGGAAGGTATCGATGCCGACCTCGAGCTCGACAGCGGCAAACTTCGCACCCTTGGCCTCGATAGCGGCCATGAGCTCGGGGGTAAAGTGCAGGCCCGCCGTGGGAGCGGCAGCCGAGTGCTCCTCCTTCATGGCGTAGACGGTCTGGTACTTCTCGGGGTCGCCCTCGTAGTCGGTAATGTAGGGCGGCAGCGGCACGTGGCCGGCGGCGTGAATAGCCTCATCGAGCGTGCGCGGGTCGCCGGCAGCATTGCAACCGGCCGGCTCAAAACGCACCAGGCGGCCGCCGCGACTGTCGGTGACAAAGTCGACAACCTCGGCCGTCAGCACCACGGGAGCCCCCTCGGGCGCATGAGCGCCACCGGCACGATACTCAATCTGAGCACCGGGCTTCAGGCGCTTGCCCGGCTTGACCAGACACTCCCAAACGTGACCCAGCGGGTCAACATCCTCGCGACGCTTGAGCAGCAGCGTCTCGACCACGCCGCCCGAGCCTGTCTTACGACCGATAAGACGGGCCGGCATCACGCGCGTCTGGTTGATGACGAGTACGTCGCCCGGCTCGATATAGTCGATGATGTCGCGGAAGATGCGATGCTCGACGGTGCCGCCATGCTCCAGCGGCGTTCCCGCCTCGGAGCCCTTGCGATCCACCACCAGCAGGCGGCAGGAGTCGCGCGGCTCGGCAGGAGTCTGGGCAATCAGTTCCTCAGGAAGGTTGTAATCAAAATCATCGGTACGCATAGACACGTCGGATACTCCTTATATTGCTAAAGTCCGCTCTACATCCTAGCAGGCTGACGTCCCAAATGAACTACTTTTTGGCAGCCTTGCGCTCGTCGCGAATGCGGGCGCGGTCCATGGCCGCCTCGACGGCCGAGAATCGGCAGCCGCAATAATTCTGTCGATACATGCCCAGCTCGCGCGAACGACGCGTGGCCTCGGGATAATACGGGCGAAAATCGCGAATCACCGGAGTGAGACCGCGGGCGGCAGCCAGACGCTCCAACACATCATTGCAGGTTTCGAACAGCTGATACGGCGAGACGGCGAGCGTCGTGCCCACATATTCAAACCCGCGCTCCTGGGCCACGCGGCACGCCTCGGCCAAGCGCAGGGCATAGCACGCGCGACAGCGACGGGGTCGATCGGCACCCAGCGGTGCCACGCCGGTCTCCCAGCGCTCGCGGTCCTCCCCTGCCTCGATAAGCTCGATGCCGCCGTCGGCACACCACCGGCGCAGCTCGTCCAAGCGCCGCTGCCATTCATCGCGCGGCTGAATATTGGGGTTGGTCCAGCAAATCGTGGGCTCAAACCCCTCCTCGCGCAGCAGGCGAACCGGCTCAAGCGAGCATGGTGCACAGCACGCATGCAGCAACAACGATTTCATCGACATCTCCTCACCCAAAAAAGCGCACGCCAAAGGACGTGTCCTCGCAGGCGACAATGCGGCGGTCGCGCAAAATGGTCCGCACGTAATACCAATCGCCCACACAGCCCGACAAGTGCAGACCAGCCGCCAGGTAGCACAGCAGCGGATAGCCCGAGCATGCAAACCCCAGGGCGAACGCCGCCGTCACAACAACCGTCGGCGCCAGGCAAACCGCCATGTACCGCCGGCGCGAATACACAACGCCCTCGGCGCAGGCATAAATCATGCAGGTTTCGAGATTTGCCCCAAAGGTCACCCGCGCACCGGCGGGCGCAAACAGCTTAAAGAACACCGCGTGTACCAACTCGTGCACGGCAAATGACGCCGCCGAAACCGCAGCCAAGCCGACTATCCAGCCCAAGACGGCCGTCCAACCGCCCGCGTCAGCCGCATCCAGATCCGCGGGCCCGCCCATCAGCATAAACACCGGCACCAGGCATACGGCAAATGCGCCGAGCACGGCCATCCCCCACACAAAGCAGGTGTGCAGAAAATCCTCGTCCTCAAACGCATGTATGTTGGAAATCTCATTCATAGCATCTTAGGATAGCGCCCCTGCCACGTACCCGTCCGCATGTGCGATAATGTCGAACGATATGCACGAATTGACCACCGCGCCGCCAGGCCTTGCGCCCGGCTGCGCCCTCACCGTATGCGAAGGAGTCCCATGGCATCCAAATACTCCATGAACGACCGTCCCAGCTGGCCTCGCCGCGCCATCGTTACCGCCGGCGAGCCCTACGGTAA
Organism: uncultured Collinsella sp.; assembly: GCA_937969105.1. GTDB lineage: Bacteria > Actinomycetota > Coriobacteriia > Coriobacteriales > Coriobacteriaceae > Collinsella. The sequence goes on from CALBUZ010000205.1 coordinate 19,320, forward strand.
CAAGGGCCTTCACTTTGGCCACGTTGGCGGCGTCTTTGTCCCGGCCGACTTCTTCGCCCGCTTCCTGCGCGACCGCCTGGGCCGCGAGAACGTCATCTTCACCTCGGGCACCGACTGCTACGGCTCGCCCATCATGGAGAGCTACCGCAAGCTCAAGGAGAACGAGGGCTACGACAAGTCCATTAGCGAGTACGTCGAGTCCAACCACTCCCGCCAGGCCGCGACCCTCAACAACTACAACATCAGCTGCGACATCTACGGCGGCTCGGGCCTTGAGCCAGCGGCCCAGATTCACAACGAGGTTACCGCCGAGATTATCGAGCGCCTGCACGAGCAGGGCACCATCTCCAAACGCTCCACGCTGCAGTTCTACGACGCCAAGGCCGGCACGTTCCTCAACGGCCGCCAGGTGATCGGCCGCTGCCCCATCCAGGGCTGCAAGTCCGAGAAGGCCTATGCCGACGAGTGCGACCTGGGTCACCAGTTTGAGCCCGAGGAGCTCATCGCGCCCAAGAGCCAGCTCACCGGCGAGGTGCCCGAGCTGCGCCCGGTCGACAACCTCTACTTCGACCTGCCCGCCTATCTCGACTTTATGAAGACCTACACCGCCAAGCTCGCCCAGAACCCGCAGGTTCGCTCCGTGGTCTCCAAGACTATGGAGGAGTGGCTGCTGCCGGCTCAGCTCTACATCCAGAACAAGTTCCGCGAGGCCTTCGATGCCGTCGAGGACCAGCTCCCGGAGCACACCGTGCTGGAGCCCGAGGGCAACAAGAGCAGCTTTACCGTCACCTTCCCCAGCTGGAAGGAACGCGACGACGCCCACGCGGTGCTCGCCAACGGCGGCGTGCGCTTCCGCAGCGGCAAGGCGCTCGTGCCCTTCCGCATCACCGGCAACATCGACTGGGGCGTTCCGGTGCCCGAGGTCGACGGCGTGAACGACGTCACATGCTGGTGCTGGCCCGAGAGTCTGTGGGCGCCCATCAGCTACACCCGAACCGTGCTCGCACGCGATGCCAAGGCCTCCGGCGTGACTGAGGGCGTCGCCGCCCAGGACGCCGCACTCATGGGCGAGCCCGCCGCCGATTCCACGCAGGTCCCCGCGCCCACCTACCAGCACAGCTCGCTCGACTGGCGCGACTGGTGGTGCTCTGACGACGCTCAGATCTACCAGTTCATCGGTCAGGACAACATTTATTTCTACTGCATCGCGCAGACCGCCATGTGGGAGGCCCTGGGTTGGGACCTCACGCAGAGCACCGTCAGCGCCTGCTACCACCTGCTCTACATGGGCAAAAAGGCGAGCTCGTCCTCGCAGACGCCTCCCCCGCCGGCAGACGACCTGCTCAACCACTACACCTGCGAGCAGATGCGTGCGCATTGGCTGTCGCTCGGCCTGTCCGAGAAGCCGGTGAGTTTTAGCCCCAAGGCATACGACACCCGCGTGACCGGCAAGGACAAGGACGGCAACGAGGTGCGTGCCTGCGACGACAAGCGCGTTATCGACCCGGCCCTTAAGGAGAGCGCCCTTTTGACCGGCGTCTTCAACCGCCTGGCCCGCAGCTGCTTCTACGGCGTCGCCGTCAAGGAGGGCGACGAGAGCCCCTATCGCAACGGTTGCATCCCCGCCGGTGCCGCCTCCGCCACCGTGGTCGACGCCGCCGAGCAGGCAGCTCTCGCCTTTGAGCAGGCCATGTACAAGTTCGAGACGCACCGCGCGCTCGCCGTGTGCGACGACTACCTGCGTGCCGCCAACAAGCGCTGGAGCGACGCCTCCAAGGCCGCCAACAAGCTCGAGGATAGCGAGGCAAACGCCGCAATGACGCAGGCCCTCGTCGACGCCTTTACCGAGCTGCGCGTGGCGACCGTGCTCATGCACGGCATCGTCCCGGCCGGCTGCGAGCTCATCTGCGAGTACTTCGACGTTGACCCGGTCGCCTTCTTTAGCTGGGACAACATCTTTGCCTCCACGGACGAGTTTGTGGAGAGCCTGGGCGAGAAGCCCGGCGAGCACCGCGTGAAGCCGCTGCCCCCGCGCTTCGACTTCTTCAGCAAGCACGAGAGCCAGTACTAGGCCAACGCCAAGGCAGAGTAGTCAATTTGGGACGGGAAGGAAAGACGGATGTCCAAGCCGCGTCGTCGTAAGCAGAAAAAGCAGGTCAAGGCCGAGCTCAAGCTCAGGCAGTTTGCTGCTACCGAGCTTTCCGACCAGCTTGCCGCCCAACACTCCGCCGCCGACCTGCCGCGCTTTATGGTCGACACGGTCGCCGGCGCCTATGCCCCCACCGATGCCGAGCTCATGATCGAGGGCTTCGGCGCCGCCGCCACGCGCCCGGTCACGCTGCGCGCCAACACGCTCAAGGCGACCGCCGAAGACATCGCTGCCGCACTCGACGAGGCCGGCATCGCACACCAAACCGTTGCCTGGTACCCAGACGCTTTCATCCTGCCCGAGGCCCAGGTATCCGACCTGTGGGACCTCGACATCTACCGCGACGGCAAGATCTACTTGCAAAGCCTGTCATCCATGATGCCGCCTTTGGTCCTGGGCGCCCAGGCAGGCGAGGACATCCTGGACATGTGCGCGGCCCCCGGTGGCAAGACGACGCAGATCGCCGCCCTCACCCAGGGCCAGGCACACCTCACGGCCTGCGAGATGAGCATTCCCCGCGCCGAAAAGCTCGAAGCTAACCTCCACCGCCAAGGCGCCAAAAACGTGCCCGTCATGCGCATCGACGCACGCGAGCTCGACGAGTTCTTCCGCTTTGACCGCATCCTGCTCGACGCTCCCTGCACCGGCACGGGCACCGTCATCAGCGGCAACGAGAAGAGTCTGCGCGGCCTCACCGAGCAGTTGCTCGGCAAGTGCGCCCGCTCGCAGCGAGCACTTCTAGACCGCGCCATGGGAGCCCTCAAACCGGGCGGCACACTCGTCTATTCCACTTGTTCGATTATGCCGCAGGAAAACGAGGACGCCCTGCAAGAGGCCCTCGACAAGCACATGGACTGCGAGCTTATCCCCCTCGATGGCACGCCGAGCGAAAGCGAAGCACGCCGCGCTCAGGAAGCTGGCGAAGAGCCGCGTATCGAGTCCAACCCCCTCACCGAGGCCATCGCCGCCGGCCACGTTTCGTCCATCGCCAACGGTATGCCCGGCACGCTGACCATTCCGCCCAGCCGCGACTTTGAGGGCTTCTACATCGCCCTGATCCGAAAACGCAGCTAGCGCACGGATTCAAAACTCAACAAACTATCTCCGTGCGCGCTTGTCCTGCTGGTCACGGTGCTGCTTAAGTGCCTCGCGTTCCTTGCGCTCGGCTCTTTTGCCCTTAATGGCCGTGACCACCAAGTAGATGACCGCGGCGGCAACGATTGCGCCCACACACAGGCCAATCGAGCCCAACATTGCTGTGAATTCCATACCGCGTCACCTCTCTTTTAAACGGGACATTCAAGATAGCACCTCAATACCCGCCACCACAGCTCCTTCACGTTCGCCGGCCCTTCGGTCTAACGGATGGCGCGGCGGGGAAAAATCATCTCGTCAAACGATTTAGCAAGCACAACGCTGCCGGCACCCTGCCGGCCACCATCGCATAGAATCGAGCCTCCATGGATACTCTCAACGATTTGAACGAGCGCGTCGACGCCTTTGTCGGCACCAGCTCCTTCGACGCGCCTGCCGCGACTAACGACCAAGCCCCCATCGATGTGCCCGCCGAGGTTCACGAGGACATCGTCGCCTCAGTCGATTTTTCTGAGGTCGAGCTCGCAGACGAGTTCACCGAGCCCCAGGTAGCCGTGACCCCCAACGGACTGCTCCCCATGGAGCCGCTGCCCATCGACGGGCGCCTACGCAAGGCGGCCCTCCGCATGCCCGACGAGATCGAGGAGGCCAGCGGCTTTACACTCTTCGGCCGTCGCATCAAGTCGCTTATCTACACAACCGACGTCGCGGTCATCCGCAACTCCAACGCCGATGCCGTCTTTGCCGTTTACCCCTTCACGCCACAGCCGGCCATTACGCAGGCGCTGTTGACCGTCGCCGAGTGCCCGGTCTTTGTAGGCGTGGGCGGCGGAACTACGACCGGCAAGCGCTCCGTACAGATGGCAGCCGTCTCCGAGATGCAGGGCGCGGCGGGCTGCGTGGTCAACTCCCCCGCCACTGCCGAGATGGTCGAGCACATCACCAACATCGCCGACATCCCCGTCATCGCCACGGTCGTACGTTGCGACGATGATGCGCATGCCAAAGTGCGCGCCGGAGCCAAGATCCTCAACATCGCGGCCGGCAAGAACACGCCGCAGGTCCTGCGTGAACTGCGCGAGCACTATCCCAACCTGCCGCTCATCGCACCGGGCGGCAAAACACCCGAGAGCATCCGCGAGACCATCGCCGCCGGCGCCAACGCCATCATCTGGACACCGCCTTCGGCCCAGCAGCTGCAGACCGACATGATGCAGCGCTACCGCAAGATGAAGGAAGACGCCACGCCCGTCATCTCGCGCGACGATGTGCCCATTATCGACCAGGTCGCCGCCGCCGAGGTTAGCCAGGTCGAGAACATGAATCCCGATGTGCCGATCCCCGACGAAGTCATCGAACGCGTCGCTTCGATCCATGATCATATCGAGGAGCGTCGCGCCAACCGCGGACTCAAACCCTCGCTGCACGGTTTCTTTTTCCGCGGAAAGAAACGCTAGCCGCAACAGCAAGGCCCGCCTCACAAACGTGAGGCGGGCCGTTTTCGTTTGAGCAATCGTGCGCGACGTGATGGGTCAAGTTAATCCACGCGTTTGTCACCCATAAAGAAGAGCGCCACCGTACCAGGCCCGGTGTGCGAACCGATCAGAGCACCGATATTGTTGATCTCAATCTTGCCTTTGAGCTGCGGAACTTGTTCCTCAATCAGTGCCGCAACGGCCTCGGCATCCTCGCGGCACGCCGAATGGGACAAGATACACTTACCCGAATAATCCGCACCGTCCTGCACGTGCGCCATCATGGTCTTAGCCATCTCGGAAATCGCGCGCTTCTTGGTGCGGATCTTCTCACGTGGCGACAGCTTGCCTTCGCAATCGACCGTCATAAGCGGGCAAATCTTAAGCGCCGTGCCGATGATCGCGCTCGCAGCCGAAATGCGACCGCCGCGCAGGTAGCTCGACAGATCGGTCGAGAAGAACCAGTGGTGAAGGTTGAGTTTATGCTCCTCAATCCAAGCGGCCGTCTCGTCGAGTGAAGCCCCGCTATCGCGCACGTCGGCGGCATATTCCGCCAGCAGGCCAAAGCCCGAAGACGCCGCCAGCGAATCGATGACGCGCACCTTGCCGCCCTGAGGATAGCGATCCGCGAGCATCTGTGCCGCAACGCAGGCCGATCCATACGTGCCCGAAATACCCGACGACAACGCCAGGTGCAGCACGTCTTTACCCTCGGCAACAAACGGCTCCCAAAACTCCTCGTACTCACCCACGCTCACCTGAGACGTCTTGGGCATGGCGCCCGCGGCAATCTGGGCAAAAAACTCGTCCGGCGTAATCGACTGATACAGATCGTCCGTATAGACAACATCGTCGATCTCGTAATGAAAACACATGACAGGGATATTGCGCGACGCAAAGAACTCACGGGTTCGGTCGGCGGCGGATTCACAGGTCAGGACAAAATCACTCATATGAGGCTCCTTAAGTATTGCTGCGCAAATTATCGCACAGCAAGCCTAAATACGATACAAACGTCCACTATTTACCAATTCGAACCAAAAATAGCGAACATCTTTACCACCATCGTCTACACCGACCCCACGCATAAATATCTGAGAAAACACCCTCTGTCGTCTAAACCCAACCGACACATCAACCTCAACTAAATC
>CALBUZ010000206.1 GCA_937969105.1 uncultured Collinsella sp.
GAATCCAGGACCTTGTTTCCGGAAACCGCACGCGAGCAGAACTCGCCGACGAGCTGCGCCGCAATTGCGTTGTGTGTTTCGACGGAGCGTCGCACGTATAAAAACTAAGCATCCAAACTCTAACTATGAAATGGAATGGAATGGACGCCACATGGAGATCCCAAGCACCCTGTGCAGCAATGTGTACGACTTCGCGTTTTGCCCCGAGCCCTGCTACGACCGCCTGGCCGACCTCGCCGACCCCGAGGACTGGGGTCCCGGCAACCGCATCCTCAAAAACTACCTGTCGTTTTCGTTTAGCCGCGCGGTGTTCCTGACCGAGCGCGACGTGGACCAGACCGCGCCGTCCAACCTGCCGTTGGTGTTCGACGACGATCGCTGCCTATTCAACACCGGCCTGTACACGCGCCGCTACGAGACCATCTACGGCCTGTTTGAGCCCATTACCAAGCCCGGCGCGCGCCAGCGCTGGTTTTTGAAGGGCTTCTTTAAGGAGAGCGACCCCATGCTGGTCTCGTTTGAGTACCTGCCGTGCCGCGTGCGCTTTGCCGAGGACCCCTCCGAGCTGGTCTTTGACTACCGCCTACCCATCCGCTCCAACATCGACCACATTCTGGGCGATGAGGAGAACCTTACGCGTATTCCCGCCAGCCTGATGGGGGAGGGCAACTCGCTGCTGCTGCGCCGCGCCTTTGAGGGAGCCGTCGTCGAGGCCGCCCGCCGCGCCGCAGCCAACTACACGCTCGCGGTGCCGCAGTTCTACGGCGGCCGGATCCAGCTGCTCTTGCCGCTGTGCCTGACCGGCGACAAGCCCGAACTGGCGCTGACCATCCAGCGCGAGGACGGTTTCTACGCCGCGCGCACCTGCCTCACACTCGACATGGCTTACAACAACGCGCGATTGATCTGCCGCCCCGAGACATCGTGGATAAAGCGATAAATGATGGTTTAGCTGCCGTTTCATTTATTGCTTTGGTTGCTTTGGCTTGACTAGCACTCACGAATTTGAAATCGAGGGCAAAAAGTTCTTGGTAAACCACGCGCGGCTATGATAGTATCTCTTTTGCCGAAAGGCGACGGGCGATTGGCTCAGGGGTAGAGCATATCCTTCACACGGATGGGGTCACAAGTTCGAATCTTGTATCGCCCACCATCAAAAGCGCAGGTCAGAGGTGTTAAGCCTCTGGCCTTTTTCTTTTTGACACCAAGGGTGATTCCAAAACGAATCGTAGTCGTATAAGGCGTCATTTTTTTCGCACCCTTTTTGCTGACGCCATTGCATGTTTTGTATAAAACGCATGCGTATTTTCATTGAATTCCCCATGTGATCCGCGCGCAAATGTGGAGACAGGGACCACATGCCCAAAGCTCCTTCCAGCGGTTTTCTATCACACGACGGTTTTTCGGCGGAACTCGGCATGCTTTTGTCAGCATCTGGTTTGCTTCCCGTACTTACCCGCATGATGCCCCGGTAGATAATCGGCCATGCCCGCAATCCGCACGGCCTACGGTCGAAACCAGGGGAGGCCATATGGACGAGATCGTCTGCGCAAACACCGCATTCCGCTACTGGCGCTGCCCACCGCAGGTGCGTGACATCTACCCGCGCCTACCCAGCTCCGATGACGGCTGGCGGGCCCTATCCCAAGCCCCTTTCGTAACCGATGTCCTCAAGACCCCGATTATCGCTGTTGCATCGCCAGGTTGTTGTAATCACCACTCGGGATTGCGCTCCACTATTCGCTGGGAAGGGGCTTCGGATACCGGCACAACAACCGACACTCATTTAGGCTTTAGCGTCACCAATCCGCTTAACACGTTATTTACTATGACACGCTTTGTGTCCCAAATAGATCTCGTACTGGCTATGTACGAACTTTGCGGCAGGTTTTCTGTTTTCGAGCCGACCCCCGCTGTCGAAATGCAGTTAAAAATCGCGTTAAAGGAGAATCGCAATTCCAGCACGCAGGATCTGTTCGAACTTGGAGAAGGCGAAGACGAGATTCCTTGGAAACGAGTTTATGCCCGCACAACCGTAAAGGTCCCAGCAAATGAAGGCCAAACGAACAATCGCGAGGATGGAAGAGAGGTTACGAAACTCAAAGGTACTTCTCTTTGGATGAGAAAGCCGCTCATCGAGCTAAGCGATCTGCATCGATTCGCCGACAAGGTCAAAAGTCAAATGTGGGGAAAGCAGTTTTATGATGCCACTCAGCAGATTATCGGCATTGCTGCGTCCCCACTCGAGGTCGCTGGGGTCCTGCTTCTAAGTCGTTCTCGACGTCAAGGTGGTGCAGGATTCAGATACGTGTACCTCAACGATTTAACCCCTCTATCCGTGGCAGCCCAAAGCATCGCAGGTCAAAAGGTTTGCTACGGCGACATCGTGATTGTAAACCCAATCCTAATGAAGGCAGTAATTATCGAGATCCAAGGTGAAGTCATCCATGGATCAGGCGCGGTGCTTGACCACGATGCAGAGCGCATGACTGCGCTCCAGAGCATGGGTTTCGATGTGTTCCTGGTAACCCACGATATGCTTAACGACAAAAAACAG
>CALBUZ010000207.1 GCA_937969105.1 uncultured Collinsella sp.
CAGACCCCGACAAGCTCATGCAGAAGCTCTACAGGCTCACTCCGCTCTCGGATTCGTTTGCCCGTCAAAAGAAGTCCCAGTCACCTGGAAGATGACTCGGCAGTCCTATAAAGGAGTGGTAAACATGGCAAGCATGGTTCCTTATCGTTCGGTTTTTGGCGTTCGTCCCTCTGCAAGCTCGCTGTTCGATCTGTTTGATGATATGAGTGACCTAGCGAACGGCTCGATTGCCTCTAAGGCGTTCCCCGTTGACGTTGAGGATAAGGGCGATGGCTATGAGGTCAAGGCTTATCTTACCGGCGTCGCCAAGGACGATATCGATGTCGAGCTTAACGAGGGCCGTCTCTCCATTAGCGTGAATGTCGAGGAAGACGAGGAGAACGAGGGCAAGAACTTCCTGCAGAAGGAGTTCAGCTCGTACAGCGCGACGCGTGGCGTGTATCTTAAGGACGCTTCGAGCGAGGGTCTCTCGGCTAAGTACGCTGACGGCATCCTGACCGTTACGGTTCCCAAGATCGTCGAGAAGAAGAACGTTACGAAGATCTCCATCGACTAGCTTCGTTGGTGTTCTTCGCTATTAAATGACAACAAAAGGGGCTGGGAAGCGATTCCCGGCCCCTTTTGCTGTTTAGGACAGTCTATTGAATGGTTGCTGGCCGATACTGGCTTGCGGGGCGTATCGAGAGATTTCGCGATCCTTGGAGAAGGGTGGCGGAGCTGCCGACCTCGTCATCCAGGGTTGCGGCTAGAGCTTTGGCATAGCTTTTGACGGTAAGACTCGGGCGATTGTTATCTTGGCTGATATGCATGGCAATGAGCTGTTCGGTGCGATCGGTAACAAGCTCGCGTGCGGCTTCGGCGGCCTGATCGTTGGACAGATGCCCTTTTGTAGATAGGATGCGCTCCTGAAGAAAGCGGGGATATTCTCCCTCGCGCAGCATGGTCACATCGTGGTTGCTTTCGAGCGCGAGGACTCGACAATCTTTGAGGGTGTTCATGGCCTGGCTCGATAGCTCTCCGGTGTCGGTGGCAAAGCCGATGGAATCATCGAGGGCGTCGAATCGATAGCCGACTGGATTTATGACATCGTGTGATGTTGAGTAGGTTTGCACCTGAATGCCGGCAATGGATAGGGTGTCACCGGGATCGAATTCCTCGACAGACAGATGCGAAAGATTTTCTTTGCTCGAAAGTGTGCCCCTGCTGGCAAAGAGGGGGCCGTGCCAGTGCTTGCACCAGACATCGAGGCCCTTGATGTGATCGGTATGCTCATGAGTAATGAGAAGAGCCGAGACGTTGTCTGCCGAGAGTCCCAGTTCTGTCATGCGCTTTAATGTCTCGCGGCGAGAAAGACCGTCGTCAATCATGATGAGCCCCCGGGGGCCTTCGATGAGCGCGCAGTTGCCTTTTGAGCCGCTGCCAAGGATATGAAGGTGCAGACGAGACATAAGATTCCAAAGGATACAATGGGTGCGAACGAATAGAGGAGGAAGCAAATGCCAACGGTATCTCAGCATTATGGACACCATGCTGCATCGTGGGCTGATGATAAAGCTCTGGCAACGCGGCAGACGGCTGCCCCCGTGGTGCTCATGGTATCAGGTGGTGCGGACTCGACGGCTTTGCTCCTTATGGCGTGCACATCAAAGTTGGATATTCAGGATGGGCGTGGTGTAGCTCCCATCGCGCGCGAGCGACTGCACGTGCTGCATGTGAACCATCATCTGCGCGGTGAGGCATCCGATGGCGACGAGGCCTTTGTGCGCGGCCTATGCGCACAATATGGCTTGCCGCTGTGTGTTGAGCATGCCTATTTTGATGATGAATCGGGCAATATCGAGGCGGCTGCCCGCGAGGTGCGCTATGCCGCGGCGCGGAGGTATGTTCGCGAGCTCTGCGCCCAGACGGGGGCACCGCGAACGGCGGCTCGTATCTGCACCGCGCACACGTCTTCGGATCGCGCGGAAACGTTTTTGATGAACGCGATTAAGGGTTCGGGGCCCGCCGGCCTATCGAGCATTCCTCGCCGGAGGAATATCGTGGTGCGTCCCTTGCTCGACCTGACTCATGATGAGCTCGTGGGCTATCTGCAGGTGCATGGTCAGCCGTGGCGAGAGGACGAGAGCAACGAGGACGTGTCGTACTTGCGTAACTACGTACGCCATCGAGTGATGCCGGTGGTGGCGCAGCGCAACGCGAGCGTCTGTAAGACGATTGGTGCCGCCTGCGAGATCTTAGGCGATGAGGACGCCTTTCTTTCCCAGCTTTCCGCACAGGCGTTTCGAAGCTGCCTGCGTAAGGAGGCGGTGAGTGCACTGGTGCTCGATGCGCGCCGTCTTGCCGCGGCCGAGGTGGTGATTGCTCGGCGCATGGTGCGACTGGCAATTAAGCGTATCGACCCCGACGCTCGCCCGGAGATGCGGCATGTGGAGCGCGTGCTCGCCTGTGTCGCCGAAGGTTCGGGTTCGGTCACGCTGCCGGCGGGAATCGATGCGCGCGTGGAGTTTGGCATGCTGTCATTTAAGGCCCCGGCGGCGCGCGAGGGGTTAGTTGCCGATTGGGTCACCATTCCCGGTCGATTGCCGCTGGGGGCGGGCCGCATCCTGGTGGCAGAGCCGATGGCTGTGGAGCCGGGGTGTGATATTGTGCGCCGTGCTCGTGAGCTCGCGGGCGCCGGAGGGGTGACCGCTATGGTGGATGCCGCGATGCTGGGCTTTGCCGATCGCGATAGCGAACGGATGCTCGCCGGCTCGCGCGGGGAGATTCCCGCCGAGGCGCGTTTGGCGCGTCTGTGGGTAGACGGTCCCGCGCCGGGGGATGTGATGTGTCCGTTGGGCATGAGTGGGCGAAGTAAGAAGGTATCCGATCTGCTCAACGAGGCTCGTATTCCTGTTTCTGAGCGCGCAAGCGTTCCCGTGGTGAGAACGGCTCCGGGAGGTGCCGTGGTATGGGTCGCAGGCGTTCGCACGGACGAGCGTTTTAAATGCACGGCCGCAACGCGCGTGGCGTATCTGCTTCGTGTGGTCGATGCGGAATAGCGTCCCACGCCAGCTATTCTGTGCGACGTTGACGGTATTCCCGCGCTGATGGCGTACGGGCTGGAAAATATACCCCGTGCGCTGCTAGAATGTGAAGTTCGCGTCCATACGGCGGTGTGTGGGCGATAAGCACAAGAAAGGGTTGTCATGGCTTCTCAACATCCGGATATCGAGAAGGTTCTGTTTACGCAGGAGGATATCGACGGTATCGTCTCTCGCCTAGGCGAGCAGATTACTCGCGACTACGCGGGTAAGGATCTGGTGCTGATTGCGGTCCTGCGCGGCGCCGTGGTCTTTATGGGCGACCTGATGCGCAAGATCGAGCTGCCGACCAACATCGATTTCATGGCTGTTTCGAGCTATGGCAACGGTGTGAAGTCCTCGGGTATCGTGCGTATCATTAAGGACCTGGATATCGACATCCGCGGTCGCGACGTGCTGATCGTCGAGGACATTCTGGACTCGGGCCTGACGCTCAAGTATCTGATGAAGAACCTCGAGAGCCGCAAGCCCGCTTCTCTGGAGGTCGCTGCCTTCCTGTGGAAGGACGTTGAGGACCGTACCTCGGCCGTCACGCCCAAGTATGTTGGAACCCATTGCCCCGATGCCTTTGTGGTGGGCTACGGCCTCGACTATGCCGAGCGCTATCGTAACCTTCCGTATCTGGGCATTTTGAAACCGGAGGTTTATTCGTAAGATGCCCGACGACCGTAACGATAACAATTCCCAGACTCCCCGGGAGCCTAAGATCCCGGGGATGCCCGGAGGCAAGAAGCCCACGCGTACGGGCTGGCTGTATTTTATTTTGGCTTGTGCGCTTCTGGGCTACGCCTTCTTTAACATGGGCTCCGGTTTTGCCAATTCCAGCAATACCGTAAAGCTTGCGACGAGCGAGATGGTCAGCGCCATCAAGCAGGATCGCGTCGAAGATTTGACCTATACGGTTCAAGACGGAAGCGTGACGGGTCATTACTGGAAGACGAAGAAGGACAAGGGCGATACGAGCGAGCTCAAGAGCTTCTCCTCGACCTATGTCGGCTCCGATTCGCTTGCCGAGCTTATGGCGGAGCACCCCGATACCAAGTACATCGTCAACACCAATGACCCCGATTTTTGGGGCGACTTGGCGATGAGCGTGCTTCCGACGATCGCCCTGATCGCCATCATGTTCTACTTTATGCGCCAGATGATGGGCGCCAACAACAGGAACATGCAGTTTGGCAAGACCAACGCCAAGACCAACGAGGCCACGCGCCCCAAGGTCAAGTTTGAAGACGTTGCCGGCGTGGACGAGGCGGTCAAGGAGCTCGAGGAGATCCGCGACTTTTTGAGCGATCCCGATCGCTATCGCAAGCTGGGCGCCAAGATCCCGCGCGGCGTGTTGCTGGTGGGCCCTCCGGGCACCGGTAAAACGCTGCTGGCCAAGGCCGTTGCCGGCGAGGCGGGCGTGCCGTTCTTTAGCATCTCGGGTTCCGACTTTGTCGAGATGTTCGTGGGCGTCGGCGCCAGCCGTGTGCGTGACCTCTTTAAGGAGGCCAAGTCCCAGGCCCCGTCGATCATCTTCATCGATGAGATCGATGCCGTGGGACGTCAGCGTGGAGCTGGTTTGGGCGGCGGTCACGACGAGCGCGAGCAGACGCTCAACCAGCTGCTGGTCGAGATGGACGGTTTTGAGGAGAGCGAGTCGGTCATCCTGATCGCCGCCACCAACCGCCCCGACATCCTGGATCCGGCATTGCTGCGTCCCGGTCGTTTTGACCGTCAGGTCACGGTCGACCGTCCGGATGTGAAGGGCCGCGAGCAGATCTTGCGCGTGCATGCCGAGAACAAGCCGATGGACGAGGACGTGAAGTTTGAGAAGCTCGCCCAGATGACCGTTGGCTTCACCGGTGCCGATTTGGCAAATCTGCTCAACGAGTCTGCGCTGCTGGCTGCCCGCCGCCATCGTTCCGTGATCTCGATGGACGAGGTCGAGGAATCGATGGAGCGCGTGATTGCCGGACCGCAACGCAAGGGTCGTGTGATGACCGAAGCCGAGCGCACCACGATTGCCTACCATGAGAGCGGCCATGCCCTGGTGGGTCACATCTTGGAGCACTCCGATCCGGTTCATAAGATTTCGATTGTCAGCCGCGGCCAGGCTCTGGGCTACACGTTGCAGCTTCCGCAGGAGGATCACTTCCTCAAGACCAAGAACGAGATGCTCGACGAGCTTGCCGTGTTCTTGGGCGGTCGCGTTGCCGAGGAACTCATGTGCGACGACATCACGTCGGGCGCGAGCAACGACCTAGAGCGCGCGACCAAGATGGCGCGCGAGATGGTCACGCGCCTGGGCATGAGCGAGGAACTCGGCACGCAAGTGTTTGGCGAGGCGCAGCATCAGGTATTCCTGGGACGCGATTACGCCGATCACCAGGATTACTCCGAGGAGACGGCGCGTCGCATCGACATCGAGGTCCAGCGCATTATGCGCGAGGCCCATCGCCGTGCGGTCGAGATTTTGGATGCCCGTCGCGATCAGCTCGACCTGATGGCCAAGGTGCTGATTGAGCGCGAGACCGTCGAAGGCGACGCCGTGAACGCCCTGCTCGACAACGAGTGGGATGCCTACCTTGAGCGCGAGGGCGATATCCTGGCGGCCAAGGAGGAGCGCAATGCCAAGGCGGCTGGCATGCCGACCAAGAAGCGCGCGCCTCGTATGAGCGAGGAGGAGCTGGCGGCCGATGCCGCAGCCTTTGCGCAGGCGGCTATGCAGGAGGATGCCGAAGTCGCATCCGATGATGCCGGCGATGACCGTGCCGCCAATGCCGATGCCGACAAATAGTCTTTGTGGTGAAAGCCTCCGCGGGGAAACCTGCGGAGGCTTTTTCTTTTGAGCGATATGGGGCCGTCTGTTGATTGGGGACAGACTTAAATGAGTGTTTTCACGCATTTAAGTCTGTCCCCAATCAACATTGCTGCGGCGCTTTTCCCGACTAAAGCGTACAATAGCGCCTATGCGAAAGGGGAACAGATGATCAACGAAACTATGTATGCTCGCGGTGCAGAGAGCTCCATCATCCGCGAGATTTTTAGCTATGGCCTTGAGCGCAAGGCGCAAATCGGCGCGGAAAACGTGTTCGATTTCTCGCTGGGCAACCCGAGCGTTCCGGCACCCGCTGCCGTCGCGGAGTCCATCAAAATGGCGCTTGAACTGCCCAGTGACCAGCTGCACGGCTACACTCCCGCACCGGGCCTACCGCAGTGCCGTACCGCCGTTGCTGAGTCGCTCAACCGTCGCTTCGGTACGAGCTATGAGGGCAAGGACGTCTTTATGACGGTGGGCGCCGCGGCTTCGCTCACCTGTACGCTCAATGCCGTTACGAATCCGGGCGACGAGGTTATTGTTATCGCCCCGTACTTTCCGGAGTATCGCGTTTGGATTGAGAAGGCTGGTTGTACGTGTGTCGAGGTGCTTGCCAACGAGGACACATTCCAGCTGAGCGTGGACAACGTGCTCAAGGCGATCAGCGATAAGACGGCGGCCGTCATTATCGACTCGCCCAACAACCCGACCGGTGCCGTGTATACGCGCGATACGCTGACGCGACTGGCCAATATCTTGCGCGAGGTCAACGCCAAGCGCGATCCCGAGAACCCGATCATGCTTATCTCGGATGAGCCGTATCGCGAGATTGTCTATGGCGCCGAGGTGCCTTGGGTGCCTTCTATCTACGAGCACACCATCGTGTGCTACTCGTATTCCAAGTCGCTTTCGCTGCCGGGCGAGCGCGTGGGGTGGATCCTGGTTCCCAATACGAATCCTCAGGCAGCGCGTCTGATGCCGGCTGTTGCGGGTGCTGCCCGTACGCTGGGCTTCGTGTGCGCACCGGCGCTCTTCCAGCGCGTGATTATCGATTGCATCGATGAGCCGAGTGACGTTGAGGCCTATGCACGCAACCGCACGGCGCTTACCGGTGCATTGGCGGAGTACGGCTACACGTATGTTGAGCCGGATGGCGCGTTCTACCTATGGGTGAAAGCGCTGGAGCCCGATGCGAACGCCTTCTGCGAGCGCGCGAAGAAGTACGAACTGCTCGCGGTGCCTTCGGATAGCTTTGGCATGCCGGGCTGGTTCCGCCTTGGCTACTGTGTGAGCTACGAGACTATCGTCAACTCACTGCCCGCCTGGAAGCAGCTGGCTGACGAGTATCGTCAAAAGTAAAGCGCTCTGCTTACAATGTTTTACGTGAAACGGGGTTTGGTTTTAAACCGGACCCCGTTGTCATGGACGTTGTGTCGTTGGGATGGAGCGGTTTTACGACCATCGAATGCTATGCGTACAATGAATATACGCGACGGCCATACCGGATAAGGAGACCCGATGCCCTACCTGCTTTCTTGTGATATCCATACTCATACGATGTTCTCCGCGCATGCGTATTCAACCATCGAGGAGAACATATATTGGGCGGCAGAGCGCGGCCTGCAGGTGCTCGGATCTGCCGACCATCTGAGCTCGATGGTTACGCCTTGCCCCAATGACCTGCGCAGTTTCCAGTTCTTTATTAACCAGGATATCTGGCCGCGCATTTGGAGCGGCGTGCTGGTGCTTCGCGGCGCCGAGGTCGATATCGTTTCGCTGGACGGAAGCTTGTTTGGCGAGGACATTCCCGTGTCGCTCGATATTGCCGGCGATTCGTACAGTCACCAGCATTCGCTGTTCGATTTGGTGACGCGTAATTTGGATTATTTGGTGGCAAGCGTGCATAACCCGCAGTTTGCCGAAGGCGCGACGCTCGCCCAAACGACCCAGATGTACATCAATGCCCTGGAGCACCCCAAGGTGTTCATGCTTGGGCATACGGGTCGTTCGGGCGTGCCGTTCGATATCGATGAGGTGCTGCTGGCGGCCAAGGCCAAGCACAAGATCATTGAGATCAATAACCATAGTCTTGAGCATGGCACGGATGCCGAGCATTGGGCCGCATGCCGCAAGATTGCCGAGCGTTGCGCCGAGCTGGGCGTGGGCATTGGCGTGTCGACCGATGCCCACATTGGCATGGCCATTGGCAAGCTCGACCATGCCCGCAAGATGCTCGACGAGATTCACTTCCCGTTGGATCTGATCGTGACGCGCGATCGTGAGACGCTGCTGCGCGAAATGGCGGCAGCCGGCGTGTGCGATCTGCGCAAGGGGATGTAGCGGAGTTTATAAACCAAGCGAAGGGGGCGGCCCAGGCGGGTCGCCCCCTTTCTTGTCCCAAAAATCTACTGAGGTTGGTTAGCGGCGCTCGAGGACCGCTATGGTTTCGGTGTGGTCGGTATGGGGGAACATGTCGACGGGCGTGATCTTGAGCAGGCGATAGCCTCCGTCGAGGAGTTGGTGCAGGTCGCGCTCTTGGGTCACGGGGTTGCAGCTGATATAAGTGATGCGACGCGGCTTAAGTGCGCAGGCGGCCTCGAGGAACTCGGGGGTAGAGCCGGCGCGCGGCGGGTCGATGGAAAGGACGTCGACGCGCTCGCTGTTATCGGCGGCATCTAGGATGTAGTCGGTGGCGTCGTCGGCCATAAACCAAGCGCTGCGGGTGAGGCCGTTGAGTTCGGCATTGCGACGTGCGTCGGCAATGCCCGCCGGGTTGCGCTCCACGCCGAGCAGCATAATGCCGACACCTCTGTCCTGGGCGTCTTTTGCGGCGCACAGACCGATGGTTCCGCTGCCGCAGTAGGCATCCATGAGTACGTCGCCCTGCTGCAAATCCATGCCGTCAATCGCGAGCTGATAGAGCAGCTCGGTCTGTTGCGGATTGGTCTGATAGAACGCGGTAGGGGAGATATCGAATTCGCAACCGAGCAACTGGTCGCGCATGCACTCGGCGCCATAGACGATACGAGTCTCCTCGCCCAAGATGGCGTTACCGGGACGGCCATTGATATTTTGGGCAACGGTGACGATATGCGGATCGAGCGCCGCGACGGCCTCAAAGAACTCCTGCGCATGCGGTAAGTCGCGCTGGGCGGTCACGAGCGTAACCATGACTTGGTCGGTACGCCAACCGCAGCGGACGACGGCATAGCGAAGCAGACCAAGATGCTTGTCCTCATTAAACGCGGGAATATGCAGCCGCTCAGCTTCGCGTGCGATGCCGTTGAGAATCTGACGGGCACCTGGCGCCTCGACAGGACACTCGGGTACGGCAACGATTCTGTGCGTGCCGCGCTCAAAGAAACCGCAACGGACAGCGCCCTCCTTACCGGGGGCAAAGGGAGTGGCGGCCTTATGACGAAAGCCACGCGGCGCAGGATATTTACCCGGGTCGCCCAGGGTGACGCCCATACCGCGAATAGGATCAACGGCGATACCCTCACGCTCACAAAGCGAAGCAAAAAGCTCCTCCATAGCAGCCTGCTTGGCCGCCAACTGCTTCTTATAAGGACGATTGAGCGCCGTGCACCCACCGCAAGATTTCATGATCGAACAGGGAGACTTGGGATCCTCAGTTTTACGAGCAGGCTGAGCCGAATCCTTGCGCGAGGCCTTGGAACGAACGTGAGACGCTTTGTCCTCGCCCTGACGAGAGCCAGAGCGCTTGGCCTTAGCTTTGCTTTTGGTCGACTTGCTTTTTGCAGCTTTAGAAGACTTGGATTTCGTAGAAGATTTCTCCTCCTTCGACCCCTCAGCCGCCTCCACCAAAGCACGACGAGCCCTACGCTCCGCACGAGATTCTGCCATCAATAACTCCACTAATTCATGAATTAAAGCTGCAAGTATTGTACCGTGCCAAGCTAGCAGACGATATACAAGCGGTTTATTCGTGTCAGTGATAAGCCCAACGACGGTTGCCCGCCGCGTGAGGGGTGCGGGGGTTAAGTTTATCGCGAGTTCCGCACGAACAGGAGGCCACTTAATGTGGCCTCCGTCGTGAGCAGGACTGTAGAGCAGGAAACTT
>CALBUZ010000208.1 GCA_937969105.1 uncultured Collinsella sp.
GTGCCCAGAATCAGGGAAATCCCCAGAAGCGGTAGGGCTTCCCTCCAACCGCCGCCGAGACCCACCCGCTGGGAACCCTCCATGCGCCACCACTACCCCAGCTCGTCGAGCTCGCGAATCCAGAGGTTCACGCAGGCGTCGGACGGCATGCGCAGGTCGCCGCGCGGGCTCACGGCCACGCTGCCCACCTTGGGACCGTCTGGCAGACAGCTGCGCTTGAACTGCTGCGAGAAGAAGCGCCAGTAGAACTTGCGCAGCCACTTCATGATCGTCTCGGCATCGTAGGTGCCCACCGCGGCGTCGTCGGCGTCGGCACCGCTCGCGTAGCGGCCGCCGAACGCCGCAAGCGCCAGGCGATAGACCTTCGCCGGGCCAAAGCCGCAGCGCAGAACGTTGTAGAGGAAGAAGTCGTGCAGCTCGTACGGCCCCACGAGGTCCTCGGTCTTCTGGGAGATCTTGCCGTCCCCCGTGGCCGGCAGCAGCTCGGGGCTCACGGGCGTATCGAGCACATCGAGCAGCACGCCCGCGAGCGCGGCGTTGCCGCGGGCACGCGCGTCGTCTGCCACGTAGCGCACGAGGTGACGCACGAGCGTCTTGGGCACGCCGGCGTTGACGCCATACATGCTCATGTGATCGGCGTTGTAGGTGGCCCAGCCAAGCGCGAGCTCGGAGAGGTCGCCCGTGCCAACCACGAGGCCACCCTCGCGGTTGGCCACATCCATGAGGATCTGCGTGCGCTCGCGGGCCTGCGCATTCTCGTAGGTCACGGAGTGGTCCGCCTCGTCATGGCCGATGTCGGCGAAGTGCTGGCGCACGGCCGCGGCAATGCCGATCTCGCGCAGCTCGCAGCCGAGCGCCTCGCTCATGGCCGCCGCGTTGCCGTGGGTGCGGCTCGTGGTACCAAAGCCGGGCATCGTGATGGCGAGAATGCCGGAGCGCTCGAGCCCCAGCAGGTCAAAGGCGCGGGCGCACACGAGCAGCGCAAGCGTGGAGTCCAAGCCGCCGGAGACGCCGATGACGGCGCGGCGCGAGCGCGTGTGCGCCAGGCGCTTGGCCAGGCCGTGCGCCTGAATGGCAAAGATGGACTCGCAGCGTTCCGCCCTGCGCGCCGGATCTGCCGGCACGAACGGGTGCGGGTCCACGAAGCGACCCGCCAGGGGCGTCTGCCGCACGCAGAGGGAGAACGGCGAAACCACGAAACCGGCCGCCGCCGGGTCGACATCGAACGTGGACATGCGCAGGCGGTCATGAGCGAGAAGCCCCAGGTCGATGACGGTGGTGACGCCCGTGGAGGCCGGCTTGTCACCCGCTTGCACGAGCGGCTCGTCCGCAAGTGGCGCGGCTTCCCCGAGCACGCGGCCATTCTCGGCCACGAGGCAGTGGCCACCGTAGACCACGTCCTGGGTGGACTCGACCCAGCCGGCGCTCGCATAGGCGTAGGCGCACACGAGGCGGGCGCTCGTGGAGCTCACGAGGCCGCGACGGTAGTCCGCCTTGCCCACGAGCTCGTTTGAGGCCGAGAGGTTCACGACGAGCGTGGCACCGGCAAGGGCGGCGGCGGTGCTTGGCGGATTGGGGACCCAGAGGTCCTCGCAGATCTCTGCCGCCACGATAAGCCCGGGGACGGTATCGCACTCAAAGAGTTGGGACGAGCCGAACGGCACCTCGCCGTAGCCCGCGAACGACACGGGCGTCACGTCCTCGGGGCCGGCCGAGAAGCGCCTGCCCTCATAGAACTCGCCATAGGTGGGGATGTTGCGCTTGGGCACGAGGCCCAGCAGCTCACCGGCGCACAGCACCGCGGCGCAGTTGTAGAGCTTGGAGGCCACGCGCACGGGCACGCCCACGAACACGAGCGCGTCCACGTCTGCCGTGAGCTCGGCAAAGCGCGCAAGGCCCTCCTCGGCCGCGCGGAGCAGCGCATCCTGCCAGAAAAGGTCCTCGCAGGTATAGGAGGTGATGGCCAGCTCGGGCAGCACGATGACCTGGGCACCCGTGGCAGACCGAACTGCCTCGGCGCACGCCGCCACGTTGTGCTCCACGTCAGCCACGCGAACCGCCGGCGTCAGCGCCGCAACCCTGATGAATCCATCCCTCATGTGTCCTCCTCGCCCGCGACAAGGCCGGTGACCGCGAGACAAAGGGACAGTCCCCTTGTCTCATTCTCCTTGTCCAGCTCAAGCTCGAGCAATGATGTTCCTACCGATGCCGGTCAGGCGCTCGATCTGCCGAATCGTCAGGCCGGCGTTCTTGAGTTTCAAGATTAGCTCATTGCGTCTCGCACGGCTCAGAGCCTTGAGCTCGGAGGGGAGAAGCCCGTCAAGCTCGCGCACGGCCGTTTCGTGCGCCTCGGAATCAGAAAGGCGGGAGAACACCCCTCCAACACGACGATCGACAGCGGCCTTGCTGAAACGCTTGAACCCAGAGACGCCCCCGACCATGCTCAGCACCAGGTTCGCGTCGACACGACCCGAACCTGCGACATACTCGTGATAGCTGCTCCACCAGTACTCTTCCGCCTTGCAGGTCCCCGCCTTCGCCGGGTTCTCGTGTATGTAGCGGACGAGCTGGAGAAGGTATTCGTCGCTCTCCACGGGGCAGCTCTTGAATCGCTGCTGGAAGACGTGCCCGACATGTCCCGTTCGCTTGTTATAGCTCTGGGCATAGCCTGACAACAGGGAGCGCATCATCTCCCCAAGCTCGTCATCGCCGTCTCGAACAAGGAGATGCACGTGGTTTGGCATGAGGCAGTAGGCGATGAGAGACACACCGTGTTTATCGGCACAGGAGCCCAGGGACTCGAGGAATACCGCATAGTCCCCACCGCACTCAAACAAGAGCTGACCACCAGAGCCCCTAGCCATGACGTGATAGTACCCGGACGACGACTTTGCCCTTGCCACCCTTGGCATGATGCCTCCCCTCAAAGCTTGAGAAGGCTTATACCCACGGCAGCAGCGTAATCGGAAGAGAAAGAAAATGAGACAAGGGGACTGTCCCCTTGTCTCATTGCTAGCGCTCCCAGTGGGGCGGGACGGGCGCGGCCGAGGAGGACCAGGTGCCAAGCGCGGCGTTCGGGTCGGCGTCGAGGGTGAGCGGGGCAAAGTCGCCGGCCAGGTAGCTGCGCAGCGCCGGGATGCCGATCATCGCGGCATTGTCGCCGCAGGCGGCCAGGGGCGGCACCGTCACGTGGACGCCCATGCGGCCAAAGCGGCGCCGGTACGCCTCGCGCAGCGCCGGGTTGGCAGAGACGCCCCCGCCGATGCACACGTCGCTCACGCCCGTCTGCTCCACGGCCGTCACGGCCTTTGCCACCTGCACGTCCACCACGGCGGCCTCGAAGCTCGCCGCGAGGTCGGGCAGGTTGATGGGCCTGCCTGCGCGGTTCTCGTTGTTGATGTAGGTGATGACACTCGTCTTGAGACCGCTCAGGCTGAAGCTGTAGTCGCCGCTGTGCATCATCGCGCGCGGGAAGTGGATGGCCTTGCGGTTGCCCTTCTCTGCAAGCTTGCTGATGACCGGGCCGCCGGGATATCCCAGCCCCAGCGCCTTGGCGACCTTGTCGAACGCCTCGCCCACCGCGTCATCGATCGTGGCGCCAAGGACCTCGTAGTCTCCCCAGGCGCGCACGTGCACGAGCATCGTGTTGCCGCCGGAGACGAGGCTCGCCACGAACGGCGGCTTGAGGTCGGGGGTCTCGAAGAGGTTCGCCATGAGGTGGCCCTCGAGGTGGTGCACGGCGATGAGCGGCAGGCCGGTGGCGGCGCACAGGCCCTTGGAGAAGGCCACGCCCACCACAAGCGCGCCGACGAGCCCCGGACCCGCGGTGACGCCCACGGCGGCAAGATCGTCAGGAGCCAACGTGTCCACGCCAAAGTGGGCGCCAGCCTGGGCAAGCGTCTCCTCGAGCACGCCCACGATCGCCTCGGTGTGCTTGCGCGAGGCAATCTCGGGCACCACGCCGCCAAAGCGCGCGTGGAAGTCGATCTGGGTGGCCACGACGCTCGCGCAGACCACGCCATGCGAGTCCGTCACGGCCATGGCCGTCTCGTCGCAGCTGCTCTCCACCGAGAGGATCAGCGGGCCGGCCGCGGCAATGCGCTCGCGGGCCTCGTCGCCGCGCGGTGCGGGCACGATGGGCCAGGGGCGGATGGACGTGCGCGGCGCCGGGTCACGGTCCGCGTCGGGAGCGAGGTCTGCAAGCGGCAGCCCGGCGCGCATGATGCGCGCGTCATGGCCCTGGCCGTAATAGTTGGGCCGCACGCCCACCTCGGCAAAGCCCAGGCGCTCATAGAGATGCTCGGCAGGCTCGTTGCCCACCTCGACCTCGAGAATGGCACACGTGGCGCCAAGCATCTGGGCGTCATAGGCCACGCGCGTGAGCAGCCTGCCGGCTATGCCCTCGTGACGGCGCCCCTCGGCAACGGCCACGTCGGAGACCTGCAGCTCGTCGGCAACCACCGTGCCGCCCGCGAAGCCTATGATCGCCCCGCGGTCATGAGCGACCCACCACAGGTGGCCGTGCTGGGTCACGTCGTCATTGAACGCCTGCTCGCTCCAGGGCGCGTGGCTCGCACCCGCAAACGCGCTCGCCTCGAGCTCGGCCACGGCGCGGACGTCGTTGACCGTCATGGGACGCAGTTGGCAGTGGATGCCGGCAAGCGCGTCGTCCACGCCGGTGACGGCGGCAGACAGCGGCTCCTTGAGGCCCAGCCTAGTGCGCTCGTTCTCCTCGGCATCGGAGAGGCGCGTGTAGATGGGCAGCACGAGGGCAGGATCGCCCGAGTCAACGGGGCTGTCCGAGACGCCTCGGAGCACGCCAGAAGCGGCGGCGGCACGAAGCAGGCCCTCGCCCGAGGGATGCCAGGCGTCCTCGTCAGCGAAGCGCGAGAAGCCCGCGGCCTCAAACTGGGCGCGATACTTCTTGAGGCCATCGCCCGCAAGCGCAATCTCCCCGGCGTCGTCGCGCGCGGCCCAAGCCTCGATGGCATCGGGCGCCTTCACGACGGTCTCGACCTCAAACAGGCGCACGGGGCCGTCCTCGCCCACCTCGTAGAGGGCCGGGTAGACCTCGCGGCGCATGGCGTCTCCCACAACGCCCACGAGCCCGCGCACGCCGTGGGCCCACACGCCCCAGGCAACGGCGTCGAGCGTGGACACGCCGTAGAGCGCGCGGCCCAGGCCGCACGCGAGTCCCTTTGCCGTGGCGATGCCGATGCGCACGCCCGTGAACGAGCCGGGACCGCGCCCCACGAGCACCGCGTCCACGTCCGCCATCGCAAGGCCGGCGCGGCCCAGGACGTCCAGGCACGTGGTCACGAGCTCCTCGTTGGCATGGCGACGACACAGGTGGTCGCCGCTCGCCAGCAGCTCGACGCCCTCCTCGCCCAGACGCCCGACGGCGCAGGCAAGCATGTCCGTCGACGTGTCGACGGCAAGGACGATCTTCTCGGCAGTGGCTTCGCTCATGGGTTGGGGCCTTTCATGTGGTGCGAGTAACCCATTTAGTTTAGCCGTCCGCCCCAAGGGGGAACAGGGCCACGCGAGCACCTCATACGCCGCAGGCTCGCGAGAGGGGAGGCTACGCCCCGCCCATGGCTGCGTGCTCGGCGGCAACGGCCTCGATGAGCCTGCCGAGCGGCCAGTTGCGATTGGCCGAGGTGAGCAGGGCCTTCGCCCCCACGACGCACCCCGCTTCCCGACTCCGCGCGAGAAACTCGTCCACCTGGGCATTCGTGAAGCCGCAGAGCAGCGCGAACTCGCAGTCGGGCGCGGCGACGCCACCAGGCGCGGACGGCGCCACATGCCCATGCCCGCCCGCTACGACGCCGGCGGGAAGCCCCAGCTGCTCGACTCGCGCCGTTCTGGCGCGCACGTCCATCTCGCGCAGCACGGCCCGCACGGCCGCCCCGCGCTCGGAAGAGGGGTCAAGCCCCCAGAGCACCGCAGTCGCGGACCTTGAGGGCTTGACCTTCTTGCCAGGCTTCTTCTTGGAAGTCTTTGCGCTCATGACTTAGAACAGGCGATCGAGGAAGCCCTTGAGGGCCTTGCCGTGACGGGCCTCGTCGCGAGCCATCTCGTGGACGGTGTCGTGGATGGCATCGAGGCCAGCGGCCTTGGCGCGCTTGGCAAGATCAGTCTTGCCGGCGGTGGCGCCGTTCTCGGCCTCAACGCGCATCTCGAGGTTCTTCTTGGTGGAGTCGGTCACGACCTCGCCCAGGAGCTCAGCGAACTTGGCGGCGTGCTCGGCCTCCTCGTGGGCAGCCTTCTCCCAGTACAGGCCGATCTCGGGATAGCCCTCGCGATGAGCGACGCGAGCCATGGCCAGGTACATACCGACCTCGGAGCACTCGCCCTCAAAGTTGGCGCGCAGGTCGGCAACGATGTCCTCGGAGACGCCCTCCATCTTGGCGACGCCCACGACGTGCTCGGCAGCCCACTCGAGCTGGCCCTCCTCCTGCTTCAGGAAACGAGAACCGGGAACGCCGCACTGGGGGCACTTGAAGTCCTCGGGCAACTGGTCGCCGTCGAACTCTTCCACATAACCGCAAACGGGGCAAACAAACTTCATGATTCGATCCTTTCGATCGATGGCGATTGTGCGCTCGTCCGGTCCCGTAAGGGCCCTCTCCGGACGTGCGTCTTGACGAGTTCTATTATCCATAAATGCAACCAAATGTGAAGCCTATTAGGAATGATTTTCAATAAAACAATTTTGAGATATGAAGATGTTGATTGATTAACGATTGGGAGGCCGTCTGCAATCTCTGCTGAGTACAATCGGGCGAGCAAATGTTGACCTATCAACAAATGAAGGAGTTTCCTTTATGCATCTAGCCCGTCGTGCCTGGTGCCGAACATATCAGACGGTTTTCCGCATTGCATTGCCGATCCTGCCCTATACCGAGCCACGCATTTTGGAGCATGCCGAGGATGTGCCTGCGGTGCTTCAAAAGCGCTCGATCCAGAAGGTCCTTATCGTGACAGACCCTGGTATTGCACGTTTAGGGCTCACGGCATCACTCGAGCGTGCGCTTACGGCTCAGGGGATTGGCGTTACGGTCTATGCCGAAACGCGTGCGAACCCCACGGTCTCGAATGTGGAGGAAGCGGCGGCGCTGTATCGCGAGAACGACTGCCGGGCCATTATCGGCTTTGGTGGCGGTTCGGCCATGGACTGCGCCAAGGGTGTGGGGGCGCGCATTGCGCAGCCAAACAAGCCCATCAACAAGATGCGCGGCCTGTTGCGCGTCCACCGTCGTCTGCCGCTGCTTATTGCGGTTCCCACTACCGCCGGTACGGGAAGCGAAGTCACGCTCGCGGCGGTTATCACCGATGACGAGACGCACTACAAATACCCCATTAATGACTTTGTGCTCATCCCGCGCTTTGCGGTGCACGACTCTGAATTTACGCGCGGCCTGCCCGCCTCCATTACGGGGCAGACGGGCATGGATGCCCTGACGCATGCTGTCGAGGCCTTTATCGGCCGTAGCACCACGCCCTACACGCGCAAGATGGCGCGTCAGGCGGTCCAGCTCATCCGCGACAATTTGCTAGAGGCCTATGAGCATGGCGACGACATGCGTGCACGCCGCAATATGCTTTCGGCGGCGTATAAGGCGGGCGTTGCGTTTACCCGCTCCTATGTCGGATATGTGCATGCCATCGCGCACAGTCTGGGCGGCCGATACGGAATTCCGCACGGTTTGGCCAACGCGATCATCCTGCCGCACATGCTTCGCGCTTATGGTGACGCCGCCGCCCCCAAGCTTGCCGATCTTGCTCGCATGGCGGGCATTGCGCCGGCTACCGCGCAGGACAGTCTTGCGGCCGAGGCCTTTATCGATTGGGTCGACCGCATGAACGAGGCCCTGGGAATCCCCAAATATGTCCTGGGCATTCGCCGCTCCGATATTCCGCAAATGGCGGCCCATGCCGATGCCGAGGCCAATCCGCTATACCCCGTTCCACTTTTGATGGACCGTTTGGAGCTCGAGCATATGTACGAAGTCGTTGCAGGTGGTATGTTTGAGGGCGAGAATTAGGAGGGTCCATGAACACCGAGGAAATTGCGCGCATCGTCGGCGATCAGCGTGCCTACTTTAAGACACACGCCACGTTTGATGTCGATGCTCGACGTCGCGCGCTCGCGAGTTTACGCGATGCGGTGCGGGCCCACGAGGCCGATATTGCCCATGCGCTCAAGACCGATTTGGGTAAGTCGCATGACGAGGCATATATGTGCGAGATCGGCACCTCGCTTTCCGAGATTCGTCATCAGATTGCGCATGTGGCTCGATGGAGTCGTCCGCGCCTGCGTCCGTGTGACCTCGCTAACGCCGTGAGCGTGTGCAAAACGCAAGCCGTGCCCTATGGCGTCACGCTCATCATGGCGCCCTGGAACTATCCGTTTTTGCTGACGCTCGAGCCGCTCGCTGGCGCGCTCGCTGCAGGTAACACCGTGGTCATCAAGCCGAGCGCCTATGCGCCGGCTTCGAGCGCGGTGCTCAGGCAGATTTGCGAGGAAGCATTTGATCCGCGCCTGGTGACGGTCGTCGAAGGCGGGCGTGCCGAGAATGAGGCGCTGCTCGACGAGTGCTGGGACAAGATCTTCTTTACCGGTAGCGTTCCGGTCGGCAAGCTCGTCATGGAGCGCGCAAGTGAAAACCTCACGCCCGTGACGCTTGAACTGGGCGGAAAGAGCCCCTGCATCGTGGATGCGACGGCAAACTTGAAGGTCGCGGCACGCCGCATCGCATTTGGTAAATGGCTCAACGCGGGCCAGACCTGTGTAGCGCCCGACTATCTGCTGGTCGATACGCGCGTGCACGACGAGCTGTTGGACCTCATCAGGGAAGAGGCCCGCCGCATGTTTGGCGAGCATCCGCTCGACAACGAGGACTACGGTCATATTGTCAATGCCAAGCATTTTGCGCGCGTACGCGGGCTGATCGACCCCGATAAGGTTGTGCTGGGAGGCACGGCGCGCGAGTCGTCGCTCAAGATTGAGCCGACGATCTTAGACGGTGTGGCGCCTGAGGACGCCGTGATGCAGGAGGAGATTTTCGGCCCCATCTTACCGGTGCTGACGTTTGAGAGCCTAGACGAGGCCGAGACGTTTATTACGGATCGTCCGACGCCGCTGGCCCTGTATATTTTTAGTCAGGATCGCGCGGTTCAGCAGCGCTTTGTGGGCTACGTGCCCTTTGGCGGCGGCTGCGTTAACGACACCATCATGCACTTAGCTACGAGCCATATGGGCTTTGGTGGCATGGGCGCGAGCGGTATGGGTCAGTACCATGGCCGCGAGAGCTTCGATACGTTTAGCCACAAGAAGAGCATCGTGAACAAGGCAACCTGGCTGGACGTGCCGTTTCGGTATGCGCCCTACGCAAGCTGGAAGCACAAATTCGTGCGCATGTTTGTGCATTAGGAAATGACAGGTAATACGAACAAGTGTTCCTATTACCTGTCATTTACGTTAGACTACTGCTATGGGGTGCGGATGGGCCAACTCCCTTTAGAAGGGAATTGGTATGAACGTAAGCGATGTTATTTCGTTACTGGCGTTGTTAATCGCGGCTATCGAACTCGGCCTGTTTATCGGCCGAATGAAATAGCCGCCCCCGCGTAAGCGAAGACGGCCACTTCTCACGCTACAAACGTGTTTGGGAGCTGGCCAACCCGCTGCAACGGGTGCCATCTGCTTCAATCTTATGCGAATCCCGATCCCATTTCAACAAGCTCCAAGGGCTCAAATGGAATCGCAATAATACCTATAATGGCGATAGCTAAAACACGACCGACTCCCCATCGGAGGATATCTATGACCGAAACTGCAGCCGCAGCCCCCATCGAGACACGCGACACCAAGCTCGAGATCATCATGGGCCGCGAGGCACTCGACAAGCTCGCCGCCGCCACGGTACTGGTGCTCGGCTGCGGAGGTGTGGGCTCCAACTGCTGCGAGGCACTCGCCCGCGGCGGCATCGGACATTTCGTCATTCTGGATAAGGACGTCGTCGCGCCCAGCAATATCAACCGTCAGGCCATCGCCTTTCACAGCACCGTCGGCAAGCGCAAGGTTGACGTCATGGAGGCTATGATTCACGACATCAACCCTACCGCTACCGTCATCAAACGCACCGAATACCTGCTGAGCGACAACATCGATGATTTCTTCGCGAGCGTTTTGGAGCAGACGGAGGGCAAGATCGACTACGTCGTCGACGCCATCGACACCATCTCGGCCAAGCTCACCATTGCCAAATATGCTCAGGACCACGACATTCGTTTGGTTAGTTCCATGGGCGGGGCCAACAAGCTCCATCCCGAGTGCCTCCGCTTTGCCGACATTTTCGATACGGTACGTGACCCCATGAGCCGCATCATGCGCAAAGAATGCAAGAAGCGCGGAATCAAGAGCCTGCATGTACTGTTTAGCTGCGAGGAATCGGTTAAGACACAGCCCCGCGACCCTTCCAACATCCACGAGCGTACCGAGCTCGGAACCGCCAGCTTTATGCCGCCTATCATGGGTCAGATGATCGCCGGCGAGGTTATCCGCCAGATCAGTGGGCGCGGCACCGAGCGCGTGCGCGCCGATGGCCAGCGCCTGGACTAGTGGAGCGTGCCGAGATGGGGCCCCAGTTAATTGATGCACACTGCCATCTTGATTTAATGGCTCACCCGGACGCCGTTGCCGATGAGGCGACGGCACTGGGCTTGGGCCTATTTGATTGCGGCATCGATCCACGCGACTTTTCGGCCGCAAACGAGCGTGCCAGCCGCTACCCAAACATTATCGCGGGCGCCGGCCTCCATCCCTGGTGGATCGCCGACGGCCGGTGCGGAGCCGCCGAGGTCAACCTACTTTGCGAGCTCGCTAGCCGAGAGCGCTTTATCGGCGAGATCGGACTCGATTTTTCATCACGCTTTGCGGGCACCGAGGGAGTCCAGACGCAGGCATTTGAACGGCTTTGCCAAGCTCTATCGCAGCACCCACTCGCTGGGCGCGTCCTGTCCATTCACGCCGTTCGCGCAGCGGGGACAACCTTGGACATTTTGGAGTCGAGCGGCCTTCTAAAGAACGATCCCAACTCCCCCACCATCATCTTCCACTGGTTTAGCGGTACCTCGGATGAGCTCGTCCGTGCGCGCCACGCAGGCAGCTTCTTTTCCATCAATGAACGCATGCTTGCGACCAAACGCGGGCGTGAATACGCACGACAGATTCCACTCAACCGCTTGTTGCTCGAAACCGATGCGCCAGCCGAGCGGCTCGCTCGGATGTAGATGGTTGGCCGCACCGCTCGCTCGAACGAAAATGAGGAGAGATTCATGAACGATTACACTTATTTTGCGCCTACGCGTGTGCTGTTCGGTGCGGGTCGACTGAGCGATTTGGGCGACCAGGCACTTCCGGGCAAGCGTGCACTCATCGTCACGACGGGCGGAAAATCGGTTAAGGCAAACGGCTATTTGGCGCGTGTGGAGGCGGAGCTTGACCGTGCAGGT
>CALBUZ010000209.1 GCA_937969105.1 uncultured Collinsella sp.
CGAGAGGGCGCTGGTCACGGGGGCGGGCACGGGCATTGGTGCCGCGATCGCCAAGAGGCTGGCGGCACTCGGCTGCACCGTCACGGTCGTGGGCCGCACCGAGGCGCGCCTGGTCGAGACGGCGAAGGCCTGCGACGAGGCCGCGGCTGAGGCGGGCTTCGACACCCACGCCGTCGTCCACGCCTGTGACCTCAGGGACGAGGCCTCCATCCTCACCCTCGTCGAAGCGCTCAAGGAGCAGGGCGGCCTCGACATTCTCGTGAACAACGCCGCCGTCGTCCAGGCAGGCCCGCTCGAGGGCGTCGCCACGGACGAGTTTGACGCCGTCATGGCCACGAACGTCCGCGCTCCGTTCATCCTCATGCGTGAGACGCTGCCGTTGCTGCGCGCCTCGAGGGCGGCGGAGATCGTGAACATCTGCTCGGTTGTCGCCCATGAGGGCTACCCCAACCAGAGCGCCTACGTCGCGAGCAAGCACGCGCTCTACGGCATGTCCAAGTCGTTCGCGGCCGAGGTGTACGACGAGGGCGTGCGGGTACACGTCATCTCGCCGGGCGGCGTGCTCACCGACATGGTGGCCATCGCCCGCCCCGACCTCACGGGGACGCCCATGATCGTGCCCGATGACATGGCCGACGCCGTGGAGTACCTGTTGTGCCACCGCACGGACGCCGTGTGCGACGAGATTCGCCTCCACCGCGTGACGAAGGCCCCGTTCTAGGGAGCTCACGAGGCTGGAAGCGTGGCCCAACGCGGAAAAGGCCTAGAAGTGTTCGTAATCACGAACTATGTTCCAATTTGCTACCGTTGACCCGATTAATCGAAGCCGTTCGCAGCGCAATGGGTATCCTGAAACCTGGAATGTGCCCGGCGTCTGCCGAGCCGAACGAGTGCGGCAGGGGCTGTCGCGCGAGAAACCCTTTGGAGGGAACATGGCCGTCAATCGCTTTGTCCTGAACAACATTTCCTACCACGGCGCGGGCGCCATCAAGGAGATCCCCGGCGAGCTCCAGCGTCGCGGCTACAAGAAGATCTTCGTCTGCTCCGACCCCGATCTGGTCAAGTTTGGCGTTACCGCTAAGGTGACCGACGAGCTCGACGCCGCCGGCATCGCTTGGAGCCTCTACTCCGAGATCAAGCCCAACCCCACCATCCAGAACGTCAAGGACGGCGTCGAGGCCTTCAAGGCCGCCGAGGCTGACGCTATCGTGACCATCGGTGGCGGCTCCTCCATGGACACCGCCAAGGCCATTGGCATTATTATCAACAACCCCGAGTTCGCCGATGTCCGTAGCCTCGAGGGCGTTGCTCCCACTAAGAACCACGCCGTGTTCACTATCGCCGTGCCGACGACCGCCGGTACTGCTGCCGAGGTGACCATCAACTACGTCATCACCGACCCCGAGAAGGTCCGCAAGTTCGTGTGCGTCGACACCAACGATGCCCCCGAGGTTGCTGTCGTCGATCCCGACATGATGGCTTCCATGCCCGCCGGCCTGACCGCTTCCACTGGCATGGACGCTCTGACCCACGCCATCGAGGGCTACACCACCAAGGGCGCTTGGGAGCTTTCCGACATGTTCCACTTTGAGGCTATTAAGCTGATCAGCGAGAACCTGCGCGACTCCGTTGCCGAGGCCAAGTCCGGTCAGCCCGGCTCCGGCCGCGAGGGCATGGCTCTTGGCCAGTATGTCGCCGGCATGGGCTTCTCCAACGTTGGCCTGGGCATCGACCACGCCATGGCTCACACCCTGTCCGCTCACTACGACACCCCGCACGGTGTCGCCTGCGCCATGCTGCTGCCGATTGCCATGGAGTTCAACAAGCCGGTCTGCGCCGAGCGCCTGGCCAAGGTCGCCGTCGCCATGGGCGTTGACACCACGGGCATGAGCACCGACGAGGCCGCCGATGCCGCCATCGCCGCCGTCAAGCAGCTCTCCGCCGACGTGAACATCCCGCACGTCTGCGAGGCCATGAAGGCTGACGAGATTGAGGTCCTGGCCAAGGACGCCATGGCCGACGCCTGCTTCCCGGGTAACCCGCGCGAGGCGACGCTCGACGACGTCATCGAGCTCTTCAAGAAGATCTGCCCGGCTGCCTAACTTGGTTCGGCGGGCCCCTGCCCGTTAGCCCCAGAATCGTCCTCGGACATGTCGGAGGCCCCGCTGCGCACTTCGTGCGGCGGGGCCTCCTTCTGTCCTGCGGAAAGATTCTGGGGCTAACGGGCAGGGGCCCGCCGGCTGGATGTTGCGGCGGGCACGGTTCTGGGGAGCTCGATGGGTTGTCTCGCTAGGTAAAAGATGGTTCGCGGTGGTATCGTTGTTGTGGGTTTAATTCGATATGAAAGGGTGACTTTGGTGTCCAAGATGGATTCTACGCTCTCCTATATTACTGACCAGCTGAAGGCGCTTACCTCGATTGCTTCGCCGACGGGCTATACCCGTGCGGCGACTGATTATCTGATGGAAACGTTGCGCGATATGGGCTTTGGGCCCGAGCGCTCCAATAAAGGCAACGTGCTCGTTGAGCTTGGTGGTGAGGGTGAGCCGCTCGTGTTGGCGAGCCATGTCGATACCCTGGGCGCCATGGTGCGTTCCATTAAGGACAATGGCCGCCTGCGTCCCACGACGCTTGGTGGGCACCAGTGGTCTACGGCCGATGGCGAGAACTGCACCGTCTACACGCGTGACGGTAATGTCTACACGGGTGTGGTCCTCAATACTGAGCCTTCGGCGCATGTGGCCGATGAGCCGGTCAAGACCATCGAGAAGAACATGGAAATCCTGCTCGACGAGAACGTTGACAGCAAGGATGACGTGCTTGAGCTGGGCATTCAGACGGGCGACATCATCGCTATGGACCCGCGCACCACGGTGACGGAGAGCGGCTACATCAAGAGTCGCTTCCTTGACGACAAGCTGTCCGCGGCGATTCTGCTGGGCTTGGCGCGTGCCGTCGCCGCTGGCGAGGTGACGCTTTCGCGCAAGGTGTCGCTGCTCTTTACCGTGTACGAGGAAGTCGGCCACGGCGGAGCCTTTGTGCCGGCCGACACGCGCGAGATGATCAGCGTGGACATGGGCTGCGTGGGCGACGACCTGGGCTGCACCGAGCGCATGGTGTCGATTTGCGCCAAGGATTCGGGTGGCCCCTACAACTACGA
Organism: uncultured Collinsella sp.; assembly: GCA_937969105.1. Taxonomy (GTDB): domain Bacteria; phylum Actinomycetota; class Coriobacteriia; order Coriobacteriales; family Coriobacteriaceae; genus Collinsella. The sequence goes on from CALBUZ010000209.1 coordinate 3,161, forward strand.
TCTGGTGACCACGCTGTCCAACATCGCGCGCGAGCTGGAGCTCGATTACGCCATCGATGTGTACCCGCACTACGGCTCCGACGTCGAGGCCACGCTCTCGGCCGGCTACGACATTCGCCATGGTCTGATCGGCCCCGGCGTGTACGCGAGCCACAACTACGAGCGCAGCCACATCGACGGCGTGCGTAATACCTTTGAGCTGGTTCGCGCCTACGTTCAGCGCTAGGGGAGCAGCTTGCGACTCGGCTGACCAATCGCTAAGGCCCGATTTCTCGGGCCTTTTTTCGCTTCATTCTGTTTAGTATTATACTGTATGTAACTAATTAACTTAACGTTTGGAATACTTAACGAGGTGATGCGGCATATGAATGCATCTGAGTACTTATCTATGGGTGATGCTGCCTGCCTGCTGGGCGTTACGAAAGCCCGCATATCTCAACTTGCCGCATCGGGAACGCTCGCGTGCGATATTGTGGGCGGACGGAAGATGGTCGAGTACAATTCCGCGGTCGCTTATCAAAAGGTCCGCAAACGTGGACGCCGTCCTGCGGCCGATGTGGGGCGCAAGTTTACGCTGATGTCCGCCGACCATGAGGTCGCGCATGTCTCATTTGATCCGACGCGCGAGTTTCCCTTCGAAATCGCCGGGGTCCTCGATGCGCAACGAATGCCGTTTGGCACATGCTCGAGCTCTTCTCTTACGGTGAATAAACGGGAGCTCAACGTGTGGTGGAGCCATCGGTCGGTGCCTGACGTCCGCCCCGGGCTCGTCTCGCGCTATCGTGAACTGGGAATTGCCAGTGGCATCGAGGTTCCGGTTCGGTGCCTGGGCCTATCACTTTCGGATTGTTATTGGCTGCGACCGGCAGAATGCGACGGGCTCGAATGGCGAAACCTCAATTACTTCGAGAATGATTTTGAGCGATCGGCGCCCGAAGAGCGTTCGGGTTGGCTGGAAGGCATCGGTCTTAAAAATCCGGATAACACGTCCGAGGGCGAGCTCCCTAAATCGTGGATGATCCGAAACGGCATTCGCGTTTTGGCTAAAGGGTGCGGCATGGACGATCAACGTCCCTTTAACGAGGCGGTTGCAACGGTTCTGCATCGTCGCTTGCTGTCGGAGGGCGAGTTTGTTCCTTATACGGTTGAGCGGATGTTCGATGGCCCTGTGTGTCTGTGCGACGACTTTCTAGACGGCCGCGAGGAATATGTTCCGGCTGTTTACGTTAAGAACGCCCTTGGCGGCCAGCGAGGAAGCTCGACGTACGACCGGTACTGCCGCTACCTCGGCAAGCATGGTGTCGATGAGGCCGCTGTGAGAAGGTCTATGTCGCAGATGATTGTCTGCGATGCCCTTTTGGCCAACAGCGACCGCCATTGGCGAAACTTCGGCATCATCCGCAATGTCGATACCCTGGAGATAAGGCCTGCTCCGCTGTTCGATAGCGGCAACTGCCTGTGGTATAACGTGCCAACTGCCGTGCTCGCAGCTGGGGAGTTTGGGTTTTCCGCTAAGCCGTTTGGGCCCGACCCTTCCGTCCAGCTGGCGCTTGCGGACTCGCTCGATTGGTTCGATCCATCGCGGCTCAACGGATTTGTTGATGAGGCGATCGAGATTCTTTCGCAGAGCGAATGGGCGACGGCGGAGAGTCGACTCGAGGCCATTTACCGCGGCCTCGAGCGTCGCGTAATCGAGGTTAGTGCCGCTGTTGAGGTACTTCGACACGTGCAGCGATAAACCCGCGGCTACTTAAGTGCGCCGGTCACCGTGCCGCCGCCCAGGACGATGTCGCCGCGGTAGACTACGACGGCTTGGCCGGGGGCGATGGCTCGTTGCGGCTCGTCAAAAGTTAGCAGCATTTGCCCGTCTTCGTCACGCGTAAGGGTCGCTGCCTGGTCTTTCTGACGGTAGCGGTACTTGGCACCTACGCGAATGCCGCCGGCGTCGAGCTCCGCCTCCATGCATGCGTCCGGCGCGCTCCAGATCCACTCATCGGCCGTGAGGGCAGCGGCGGTCAGGTCCTCGGCCTCGCCCAGATGCACGGTGTTGTTGGCGGCGTCGATGCCCGTCACATACACGGGATGCGCCATCGCGACGCCCAGGCCCTTGCGCTGGCCGATGGTGTAGCGCAGTGCGCCGTTGTGGCGCCCGACCACGCTGCCGTCGCGCCACACAATGTCGCCCGGTGCAGCGGGATGTCCGCAGCGGCGCTCGATATAGCCCGCGTAGTCACCGTCTGGAATAAAGCAGATATCCTCGCTTTCGGCCTTCTGGGCGTTGGTAAAGCCCTGCTCGGCGGCTATGCGGCGCACGTCGCGCTCTTTGTCCAGGCCAGCCAGCGGAAAGATCGTGCGCGCCAGGCGCTCCTGCGTAAGTGAATACAAAAAGTAGCTCTGGTCCCTTTTGGAATCTTCGCCGCGATGTAGCTGCCAGGTGCCGTCTGCCGCCTGGCTTGTTTTGGCGTAATGTCCCGTTGCGATGTAGTCGCAGCCCATGTCCAGCGCCGCATCGAGCAGCGCGCCAAACTTAATGTGGCGGTTGCAGATAATGCACGGGTTGGGCGTCAGTCCCTCCTGGTAGGCGTTCACAAAGCGCTCGATCACGTTGCGGTCGAAGGTTTGCTGCAAGTCGAGCACATGGTGCGGAATGCCTATGCGCTCGGCGACCGCCTTCGCGTCGGCGATGTCGCGGTCGACCTTACTCATGCCCGTGGCGGGGTCGGGTGCGGGGCAGGTGAGGCGCATGGTGGCACCGACGCATTCGTAGCCCTGGCTTTTGAGCAGGTACGCGGTCACGCTGGAATCGACACCGCCGCTCATGGCGACGAACACGCGCTTATTGTGCATGGGGAGGTTCTCCTTGGTGGCATGTGGCCAAAAAAGAAAAGCGGCGCGGGAGGCTGGTTCCGCGCCGCAGACATTGTAGCAAGTTCGGACGTCTCGTGGGACACCCGGTTGGGATGAGCTCAGGCGGCCAGAAGAGAGAGGAGACCGGCGTGCCTTGGGCCTATCGACAAGTGACGGGCCCTTAGTCCTGGAACAGTGCCGTGGACAGGTAGCGCTCGCCGGTGTCGGCAAGCAGGGCCACGATGGTCTTGCCCTCGTTCTCGGGACGCTTGGCCAGCTGCAGCGCGGCCCATACGGCGGCGCCGGACGAAATGCCCACGAGCACGCCCTCCTTGTGGCCCACGGCGCGGCCGGTCGCAAAGGCGTCGTCGTTCTCGACGGGGATAATCTCGTCGTAGACCCGGGTGTCGAGGACGTCGGGCACAAAGCCGGCGCCGATGCCCTGGATCTTGTGCGGGCCGGCCTGGCCCTTGGAGAGCACCGGGGAGGTGGCGGGCTCGACGGCGACGACCTTAATCTCGGGGTTCTGCTCCTTGAGGAACTCGCCCACGCCGGTCACGGTACCACCGGTGCCCACGCCGGCGACGAAGATGTCGACCTTGCCGTCGGTGTCGTCCCAGATCTCGGGGCCGGTCGTGGCCTTGTGAATGGCGGGGTTGGCGGGGTTCACAAACTGGCCGGCGATGATGCTGTTGGGAGTCTCCTTCTGCAGCTCCTCGGCCTTGGCGATAGCGCCCTTCATGCCCTTGGAACCGTCGGTGAGTACGAGCTGTGCGCCATATGCCTGCATAAGCTTGCGGCGCTCGACGGACATGGTTTCGGGCATGGTGATGATCACCTTGTAGCCGCGGGCGGCCGCCACCGAGGCGATGCCGACGCCGGTGTTGCCGCTCGTGGGCTCGATGATGGTATAGTCGCCGCCGCGCACGAGCTTGCCTGCCTTCTCGGCCTCGTCAATCATGTTCTTGGCGACGCGGTCTTTAACGGACCCAGCGGGGTTGAAGTATTCCAGTTTGACGAGCACACGAGCCTTGAGGTCCTCGTCGGCCTCAAAGTGGGTGAGCTCCAGAAGCGGGGTGTGGCCGATAAGCTGATCGATGGACGTGTAAACCTTGCTCATGGTGAACCTCCAAAGTGTTCAAGTTGCTGGTTGCCGTGTGGTTTCACGGTGTGTCTAGCAGCTAAACCCATAAACCTTATAGGTTGTTCGTTTAGCTGTTGGCAAGCATAGTAGACACTAAAGCCTAGTAATGCAATAGGAAATAGAAGATTATTACGAGTCGATTAACCATCTTGACCGGAACGGGTATTTTCAAACCCATTTTTTCGGCTAGAATTTCAACGGACTAAAAGACCGAAAGGCAGCACTATATATGTTGGTTTCTACTAAGGGCAGGTACGCCCTGCGCGTTATGGTCGATCTGGCCGAGCACCAGGCGGCCGGCCGCATCCCGCTCAAAGAGATCGCGGCGCGACAGGGGATTTCCGAGAAATATCTCGAGAACATCTTGGCTACGCTCGTGCGCGCCAACATGCTTTCGGGCATGCGTGGCAAGGGCGGCGGCTATGTGCTCACGCGCCCGCCCGAGCAGTACACGGTGGGCGAGATCCTGCGCCTGACCGAGGGCAGCCTGGCGCCGGTCGCCTGCCTGGATGGCGACTGCAAGGGTTGCTCGCGATCTGATGAGTGCCCCACGCTCGACGTGTGGAAGAACCTGGACAAGCTCATCAACGACTACCTTGACGGCGTGACGCTCGACCAGCTCGTCGCCCCCAGCGAAGGCTACGACTACGTCATCTAGCCCACCTGCCATTTGGGGACGGGGTGGAAATGGTAGATTTTCTTGCCCTCTGAGACTTGGCAAATAAGAAGGCCGCCCATTTTTGCGATGGGCGGCCTTCGTTTTGGGCTGTTGAGACGGACACGGTTGGAATGGCCGTTTTAGTCCTCGGCAAGACTATCGAGGATGCTGCGCATGATGGACACTAGGATGCTGCCCATAAAGGCCGAGCCAAAGCCGGCGATGGAGATGCCGACGCCCAACAGGTTGACCGACAGGTAGCTGGCAAGCTCCAGCATAAAGCTGTTGAGCACGAGCTGGAAAATGCCGAGCGTAATGATCGTGAGCGGCAGCGAGATGACCGTGAGGAACGGTTTGACGAACGAATCGACGATGTTGAGGAACAGTCCCACAAAGGCAAAGCAGACCCAGGCCTCGGCAAAGCCGAAGGGTTGGATACCGGGGACGAGGAACGTGGCGATCGCGATGGCGATCGAGGTGAAGAGCCAGTTAAGCATAAAGCGCATGGCGTGAATCCTTTCTTGCGCCGGGGATGCTGGCGTCGCGTGAAGCGGCTTGCGGCGGCGACTTGGATGGTTGCGCGGGCGCGCCGCGGTGTTTGGGCGCCCATTGTCTCAAATATTCGTGGAGCTTACGTGCGCATTCGGTTTCTAAACGGCGTTCGTCCTGAAAAACGTGCCGCTGACAGAGAGTCTTGTCACTTTAGTTTGGTGGTGTGCTACACTGCTACGGGCAAATAGCCCATGCATAGTTTTATTGCATATTACGGGCGAACGATGCCCGATGTCAGTATCAACTTCGATGCCTTATGGCGGGTTTGGCGGTGATCGATGAATATCGAGAACATGTTTGACAAGCCTGATGTCAAGCAGCTGGTCCACGCATTTAGTCTTTTGGATGACGAGAACGATATCCAGGCGTTTTTAACCGATATCTGCACGCCGCGCGAGATTTGCGATCTTTCTCAGCGCCTGCAGGTCGCGCGCTATCTGGATGAGGGCGAGCCCTATGTTGAGGTTCAGGCCCGCACCGGCGCATCGTCCACCACGGTGAGCCGTGTATCCAAGGCGCTTAATGGCGAGTACGGTGGCTATCGCAAGATCCTCATCAAACTGGAGGACGGCGAGTAGGCCGGCGGCAAAAACGAATTGCGCAGAACCGTCCCTTCGGGGGCGGTTTTTTGATCCCTTGGGGACGGAGGAAAACGGATCACCGGGTTAGACTAACCCCCTCTGTGATCCGTTTTCCTCCGTCCCCAAGGGATCAAATCTGTTGGCGTGGGGCAAATCTGTCCGCGTGGGCGGGTAGGATGGATGCATTGATTATTGCGAACGGTTTGAGTGGAGGACCATGCCTGTTCGAATCTATACCACCAATACCGGTACGGACTTGAGCGATGCCGAGGCGGCGTTGCTCGCCGACCTGGTTGCCCGCCACGGGCGCGCCGTTTTGCTGGCGCCCTCGTTTGCCGAGCTCGACCTGTGCCGTCACGATGCTGCGGTTGCTGGCGCCTCGCTGGGCGTTGACTACAAAACCCCCGCGTCGTGGCTTCGTTCGCTGTGGGAGCTTATGGGCGATGGCCGCAGCTTCGTCGACAACATGCAACGCCAGATGCTGTTCTCGGACATGATCGTCCATCGCGACGATGCCGACCTGCAGCCGCTTTCGCGCAGTCAGGGCACGGTGCGCATGCTCGCGCGCATGGCCCGCGATGTGCTGCCGGGCGCAGCGGGAACGGGTGCCGAGCGCCGCTGCGGCGACGTTTGCCAGCCCGATCCCAAAAGCGACGCCGAGGCTCGCGTGTTCGAGCTGTTGAGTGCCTATGCGAGCGGCCTTGACCGTCGAGACATGGTCGAGCCCTGCGAGGCGGCTGACCTTATGGCCGAGGTGCTGGCCGACAACCTTCCGGCGTGCGCCCGCGCGGTATGTGTGCGCGGCGTCACATCGTTTACGCACGGCCTGCTCGAGCTGCTGTCGGCCGTGGCTAACAATGGGGGAGAGGTCGTTGTGCTGCTTGCCTGCGAGCAGGCGGCAATGCGCGAGGAACTTGCTGCCGCTTTTGATGCCCGCGGTGTGCTGTTTGAGGCTGCGCCGCTGGGGGAGGGTGCCGCTGCGCTCCAGACTGCCTCCAAGTCCGCCGCTCAGCCTACTTTTGTAGAGGTTGCCGGCCCTCACGCCCGCGCCCACGCCTATGTGGATGCAATCGATGGGCTGGTAAAAACGTGTGAGGACGCCGCGGTCGACGGCGGTGTCACGGCGTCCGCGGACCCCGTGCGCGTGCTCGTGGTGTCTGCCCGGGCTCCTCAGCTGTTCGGTGAACTCGCTGCCCGTTTGGCGGCACGTCATATTGCGGCCGAGACAACCGAGTTCACGGCGTTTTCCCAGTCCATCGCGGGCGGGCAGTTTACGGCGCTCGCCAACCTGATCGAGCGCATGAAGGCCGCCGACGAGGGCACCGCCTCCAAGACCGAGTGGTGGCCCGCGCCGGAGCTTACCGACTGGATTTACAGTCCGCTTTCGGGTGCCGATGCTGCCAGCGCGCGCACCTTTGACAAGAACATGCGTCTGTCGCGTGGCAAGACCACCACGGCCGTCAAGAGCCTGCTGCAGAGCGTACAGGGCCAGGTGAGGTGTACGCGCAAAGCTGCCAGTGATGAGAACTGGTTTAAGAACGTGCCGTGCGTGGTCTCGGACGTGTTCCAAGCGCTGTGGCGCGACAAACCCGTGACGGCGCTCAAGGCCATGCTCGCCGTCGCCGAGGCGTTGCCCGATCGCGCCCTTGGAGGCCTTGACGGTCAGGCTCGTCGCCAGGCGGAGACCACCCTGCTGCGACATGCCATCGACATCCTTATGAACGACGCCCGCGCGCTCGACGTGTCGCAGGCCGCGACCGTGCCGGTTCTTGACGGCGTTCGTACCAAGGTGGACACGCGCAGCACCGCATACGATTACGAGACCTACGAGGTCGACCGCGCGCCGCGCGCCCAGGTGCGCTTTGCGTCGCTTGCCGATGCGGCAGCCCTGCGCCCCGACAGCTACGATGCTGTGCTGTTTGCCGACGTCGACCTGGACAGTTATCCGCTTTCGCACGAAGAGGGACCGCTGGCTACGCTGACGGCAGAGTTAGATCGCAGCGGTGCGACGCTTGAGCCCGCGGCCCTGCTGCGCGTACGCTTTGGCCGCGCGATGCAGGCGGCGCACGGCCCCGTTGTGCTCGCCCGCGTGACGCACGATCGCCAGGCGCGCGAGTGCTACCCGGCAGCCGTTTGGACCGAGCTGCGAGCGCACGCCGAGGCCGCTGGCGCCGCCAAGGTTGCGTGCGTGGGCGAGGGCGGTATCGTCGCCGATTTTGATCCAGCGGCCGGCGAGGGCATCGAGTGCAAGCGTGTTGCGTGCGAGGCTCCTCAGCATTTGAGCGAGGCGGCTGTGCCGTACCTGGTCCTGCGCCGCCGCGATGGCGAGGGCGAGAACGCGCCGCTCGTGCCGCGCCTGACGTCCGCCTCGCAGATTGAGGCGTACTCGACGTGCCCGCTGTGCTGGTTCGTGTCGTATCGCGTGAAGCCCCAGTCCATCGACGCGGGCTTTGGAAACATGGAGAAGGGCAACTTTGTCCACGACGTGCTGGAGCGTCTGCATGCCCGCCTGCCCCAGGAGGGCATGGAGCGCGTGACGCCCGAGAATCTGCCGCGCGCTCAGGAGCTGCTGCGCGAGGTCTTTGACGAGACGTTGGCCGAGCACGCCGGCAAGCGAGGCACGGAGGGCCCGCTGGTGCCGCTCTCTGCGGTGGAGGAGCGCCAGGTGGCCGAGATTCTGCCGCAGCTGGAGGGCGTGCTTGCCTACGAGTCCGAGGCACTTGCCCCCTTTGCCCCGCGCTACCTGGAGTTTGCCTTCAACGAGCTCAAGGTCGAGTATGCCGGTTGGCCGCTTGGCGGACGCATCGACCGCGTGGACGTGGACGCCGAGAATCGTGCCGTGGTGATCGACTACAAGCATCGCACGGGCGTTGAGGAGTTTAAACTCGCCGACCCCACGGTGCGCGACAAGGAATCGGGCACGGCGCTCATCGACGATCCGCGCTGGTTGCCGCCACATACCCAGACACTTATCTATGCGCAGGCCATGCGCCGGGCGCTGGATCTGGATACCCGCGCGGCGCTCTATTTTTCGACCAAGGGCGGCAAACCGGCGCTGCGAGGCGCCGCGAGTGCCGAGCTGCTCGAGGAGGAGCGTGGTGACGGCCGCATCCCGGGGCTTAAGAAGGGCTTTCCCGGTGAGGGCGGCAACATGGACTTCGATGCGCTGCTCGATCGCGTGGAGGCCGGCATCGCCGAGCGCCTGCGCGAGCTCGAGGCAGGCAACGTCGCTGCTGTCGACCCGGCGTCGACGCAGGCCGCGCATGCCCGCTGCTCGTATAACCACGAAGGAACGTTTGTAAGGAGGGACGTGTAGACCATGGATCTTTCGACCTTGATGCCGCAACAGCTGCAGATCGTCAAGACGCTCGACCGTCCGCTGTTTGTCTCGGCGGGCGCCGGTTCGGGCAAGACCTTTACCCTCACGCGCCGCATTGTCTACGCGCTCTCGCCCGAATCCGGTCCGTTCGTTGAGCATCTGGATCAGGTGCTCGCCATCACCTTTACCAAGGACGCCGCGGCCGAGATTCGCGACCGCGTGCGTCGTGCGCTTATCGACGAGGGCATGGACGAGGAGGCACTGACCGTCGACGACGCGTGGATCTCGACCATTCACGGCATGTGCTCGCGTATCCTGCGCGCGCACGCGCTGGAGCTGGGCATCGACCCCGAGTTCACGGTGCTCACCGATACCGATGAGCTCATGGATCAGGCTGTTGAGCATGTGCTGGGTCGCGCGACGGCACCCGATGCCGCCCCCGAGCTCGCGGCGTCGCTCAAGGCCCTCTATGCCTGGTATCCCATGGCGGGCGAGGGCGGTTCCTTTGGCGCCGGCACGACCATCAAGGGTCTGGTGCGCGAGCTGCTGGAGTTGTCGAGCCAGTTGCCGGGCGGTATGGACGACGTGCGCGTGGCGCGCGGCCAGGCCGATACCTCGGCACTCGCCGATGCCTATCGCGCGGCGCTGGGCGCAAGCAAGGCCGCGACCGAGAAGGCACAGACGGCGCTCGATGCCATCGACGCGTTCGAGGCGAGCGGCAAGACCATGGTCGATGCGGCGCGACTCATGATGTCGTGCGCCATGCCGCGCGCGAGCAAGGCATTCCCTAAGGAGCAGGTCGAGCTACTCAAGGCGGAGGCTGCCGATGCGTTTATCAATATCGTGCTGGCCTGCGGTGGCCCGGCGCTCGATGCGCTGATGGGCCTGGCCCGTTCCGTGGAGGCCGAGTATCGCGCGCTGAAAGCTGCCCAGTCCGCCCTCGATAATAACGACCTGCTGCGCATGGCCTACGAGGCCCTGCGCGATTACCCTGCCATCCGTGCTGCGTACGAGGGCCGCTTTAAGATGGTCATGATCGACGAGTTCCAGGATACCGACCAGATGCAGGTCGATCTGATCCGTTACCTGACGGGTGCGGGGGAGCGCGCGCTGTGCACCGTGGGCGATGCGCAGCAGTCCATCTATCGCTTCCGTGGCGCCGAGGTCGAGGTGTTCCGTCGCCAGGAGCGCAAGGTGGGCTCGTCTGCCGCGCCCGAGGCGACTGCCGTGGCCGACGCCCCTGCTGGCGAGCTCGTCAAGCTCGTGCGCAACTTCCGCAGCCATGACGAGGTGCTGCGTTACGTGGCACGTGTTTTCGACGGCGATGACGGCGGCCTGATGCAGGGCTTTTTGGATCTTGAGGCAAGCGACGGCCGCAAGGACACGCTGGTGGCAGATGCCTCGCGTCGCCAGGCTCTCTTTGTTGCCGGCGGCAGTACGCAGGAGCGCACACAGGCCAAGGCCCGTGCGATCGCCGAGCGCTTCCGCGCACTTGCCGATGCTGGCCAGCCCCAGGGCGGCATGGTGCTGCTGCTGGGCCGCATGACCAACGCCGACGTCTACGCCCAGGCCTTCCGCGACCAGGGGCTCGACTGCGTCATCGCGGGCGGCTCGGTCTTTGCCCAAGCAGCCGAGGTGCAGACGGTGCGCGCCCTGGTTTGCGCGCTCGCCAATCCGGCCGATACGGCGCAGGGTCTTATGCCACTGCTGTCCTCGCCGATGTTTGCACTCGGCGCCCAGGAGTTCCTGGCGCTGGCGACCAAGCTCGATAGCGAGACAGGGGAGACCTCGCGCCGGAATATCGACGCGGGCATCATGAGTGATTTCGACGTGCCGGGTCTGCAAGATCTGCCGCTCGTGACGCGCGCCCGCGAGGTGCTGCGGTATGCGCTTCGTCGCGTGGGCCGCGATTCGTTCGCCGCCATCGCGCGCGACGTGGTCAACGCCTCCGGCTGGTTTGTGCGTCTGGCGCAGCGTGGTCCCGAGGGCAAGGCCGTTGCCGCCAACGTGCTCAAGGCGCTCGACGCCGTGGCCGAGGCGGAGGCCGAGTTCGGTAACTCGCCGCGTTCCATCGCGCTGGCCTTCGACCGTTTCTTGGCGGGCAAGGAAGCCCCGGGTGCCCTCAACGAGGAGGGCGACGGCGCGGTTCGCATCATGACGGTGCATGCCTCCAAGGGTCTGGAATATCCGGTCGTGGCGGTCGCCGAGTGCTTTGGCGTGCGTAAGTCCTCGGGTGCGGCACAGATGGGTCGCGTCGAGGGCGGAGCGCAGGTCGTGGCACTGCCGGCACGCTTCGACGGCGTTAAGCTCGCCGACGGCACGTTCGTAAAGGGCGATGACGTCAAAAAGCAGTTTGAGCATGCGTTTAAGGGTAAGGGCACGTCGCTGTGGTTGCCGCCGGAGCTCATGGAGGACGCCTGTGCGACGGGTTCTCCCGCCGAGGCATTTGCTCGCCTGCGCAACGACGACCTGCGGCTTTCGCTCGAGGAGCGGGCCCGCTTGCTCTACGTTGCCATGACGCGTGCGCGCGAGCTGGTGATCTTGGCGATGGATGCCGGCGTGAGCCGTAGCAAGGTGACGGCGCC